>NC_020126.1:318593-637187 GCF_000331735.1 Myxococcus stipitatus DSM 14675
AACAACGCCCCGGAGTCGCAGGGAGACAAGCCGCCCGCGGGCGAGGAGCAGCCCACGCAGCAGGTGCTGGAGGCTCGCGGCTGTCGCGTGAATCCGACGCACGAGGAGATGGCGGACATGGAGCTCCGCTACTCGCAGGAGCGCGTGGTGTCCGCGTACGCGCGCCCCAACGGCTCGGTGACCATCCCCGTCTACTTCCATGTCATCAACAAGGGCACGGGCGTGGCGAACGGCGACCTGACCACCGCCATGATCACCAACCAGATGAACGTGCTGAACGCGGCCTACGCGAACACGCCGTTCAAGTTCACGCTGACGGCGACGACGCGCACGACGAACTCGGGCTGGTTCACGGGCATCGGCAACACGACCACCGAGCGCGCCGTGAAGACGGCCCTGCGCAAGGGCGGCAAGAACGCGCTGAACATCTACTCCGCGGCCCCGAGCGGCGGCCTGCTGGGCTGGGCGACGTTCCCCTCCAGCTACGCCAGCAACCCCATCATGGACGGCGTCGTGATTCTGCACTCCAGCGTGCCGGGCGGCAGCTCCGCGCCGTACAACCTGGGCGACACGGGCACGCACGAGGTCGGCCACTGGCTGGGCCTGTACCACACGTTCCAGGGCGGCTGCGCCAACCCGGGTGACTCCGTCAGCGACACCCCCGCCGAGGCCTCCGCCGCCTTCGGCTGCCCCACCGGCCGCAACACCTGCTCCGCCGCCGGCGTGGACCCCATCACCAACTTCATGGACTACACGGACGACTCCTGCATGAACTCGTTCACCGCGGGCCAGGTGGCGCGCATGGACTCGCAGGCGCTGACCTACCGCTGAAGCCAGACGCGGTGACGTCATGAAGCACTCGACGCCGGGGCGCTCCTCACGCCTCGGCGTCGTCGTTTTTATGTATCCCCTCGCGGGACACCTGGGCTCCAATCGCGCGCCCATGACCGCGCTCGCCTTGCGTGAAGACCGATTCCTGGACGTCCTCCGGCGCCTCATCGCCCTGACGCCCCGATTGCAGAACAACCCGTCCGCGGGGATGGTGCCCCAGGAGCGGCTCGCCGCCCAGGTGGTGCTGGACACGCTGGCGCCGCACATCGCCAGCGGCTTCATCCATGCGGAGTCCCTCGCCTCGCCCGGCAACGAGTCCCGCCCCAGCCTGGTGCTCACCGTGAAGGGCACGGGGGAAGGCGCGGTGGGCTTCGTCGGCGCGCACTTCGACGTGGTCCCCGCGGACCGACAGTCCGAAGGCTGGGAGCACGACCCCTTCACGCTGTGGGAAGGCCCGGACGGGCTGCTCTACGGCCGCGGTGTCACCGACTGCCTGGGCCATGTCGCGGTGGCGACGGACCTGCTCGCGCAATTGGCGGAGACGGGCACGCGCCCGCGCCGCACGCTGAAGGTGGTGCTCATCGCCAACGAGGAGTCCTCCGACCTGCCGGGCCTGGGCCTGGGCTACGTCGCGGAGCAGGGGCGGCTCAAGGACCTCTCCGGGCAGCCGGTGTACTGGCTGGACAGCGCCAACTTCGGCCCCACGCTGGGCACCGGGGGCATCAGCCAGTGGGAGCTGAAGGTCACCGGCGTGGGCGGGCACTCGGGCATGCCGCAGAACTGCGTCAACGCGCTGGAGCTGGCCATGGCCACGTCGCTGGAGCTGGCGCGCTGGTTCCATGCGCACTACCCGCCCTCCGAGGACGAGAAGCGCTGGGGCTTCCTCGCCACCTCCAGCCTCAAGGCCACCGTCGTCGAGGCCGCGAACACGAAGGAGACGAAGATTCCCGCGGACGTCACCCTGCGCGGCGACATCCGCCTGACGCCCTTCCACGACCTGGCCGAGGTGCGGCGCGCCACGGAGGCCTTCGTGCGGGAGCTGGACGCGAGGCTGGAGCGCGGCGACGTGCCCGCGGGGTTTCCGCGCACGCGCACCGCCGACGGCAAGCGCGGCACGCTGTCGTTCCACTTCCAGGGCTCCGGCACGGAGGGCATCGCCTGCCGCCTGGACTCGCCCGGACTCCACGCGCTGAAGGACGCGATGAAGGCGGTGCGAGGCGTGGACGCGCAGCCCTTCTCGCTCACCGGCTCGCTGCCGCTGGTGAGGGACCTGCAACGTCAGGGCTGCGACGTTCAAATCACCGGCTTCGGCGAGATGAAGTACTACCACGCGCCCAACGAGCAGGCCCATCTGGGGGATTTCCGTCAGGGGTTCTCCATCCTGCGCGAGCTGCTCGAGAGGCTGTGAGTCCGGAGAGGTAGAGTGCCCGGCGTGACGCATGATGCGCTCGAGGCCCACGCCGGGCCCCAGCCATGCGAGGAGCGGTGACGCCGTGAGAGACCTGCTGATGATTCCGGGGCCCGTGGAGTTCGAGCAGGAGGTGCTGCAAGCGCTGGGAGCCCCCACGCTTGGCCACACGGACCCCGCCTTCATCTCCCTCTTCGGCCGCGCGCTCAAGCGGCTGCGCGAGGTGAGCCTCGCCCCCGGCGCGCAGCCCTTCGTCATCTCCGGCTCCGGCACGCTGGCCATGGAGCTGGCCGTGGCCAACCTCGTCGAGCCCGGGGACGCCGCCCTGGTGGTGAACACGGGTTACTTCAGCGACCGGATGGCGAAAATCCTCGAGCGCCATGGCGCCAAGGTGACGCACGTGCGCGCGGCGCCCGGAGACGCGCCGTCGGTCGCCGAGGTGAAGGGCCACCTGGAGCGCGGCGGCTTCAAGGTGGTGACTGTCACGCACGTGGATACGTCCACCGGCGTGCTGGCCCCCGTGGAGGGGCTGTCGCGCCTGGCGCGCGAGTTCGGCGTGCTGTCGGTGGTGGATGGCGTGTGCGCCACCGCGGGCGAGGTGTTCCACCAGGACGCGTGGGGCGCGGACGTGTACCTCACGGCCAGCCAGAAGGCGGTGGGCGTGCCGCCGGGCCTGGCGCTGCTCACCGTGGGGCCTCGGGCGATGGAGGCGTGGCGCCAGCGGCGCACGCCCGTGGCCAGCGTGTACTGTGACTTCGCGGAGTGGCTCCCCATCATGGAGGCCTATGAGGCGGGCAAGCCCGCGTACTTCGCCACGCCCCCCGTCAACCTCGTCCATGCGCTGGACGTGAGCCTGGGGCTGATTCTCGCGGAGGGACTGGAGGCCCGCTTCGCCCGCCACCAGCGCATGGCCCGGGCCTTCCGCGCCGCGTGGGCCGCGCTCGGCCTGCGCATGCTGCCCGTGTCCGAGGCCGTGACGGCGAACACGCTGAGCGCCGTCTACTACCCGGAGGGCGTGGACGCGTCGCTGGTGGGGCGCGTGAAGACCGAGGGCGTGGTGGTGGCCGGCGGGCTCCACCCGGACCTCAAGGCGCGCTACTTCCGGGTGGGCCACATGAACCGCGTGGGTCCCGCGGACCTGCTGGCCACCGTGGGGGCCGTGGAGCGGGCACTCGCCGCCTCCGGCCACCGCTTCCAGCCCGGTGCGGGCCTCTCCGCCGCCGAGTCCTCCCTCACCTCCCGCTAGCACCCCGCACCTCCTGCGTCCTCTCCTCCCGGGGCCCGCCCCTCGGGAGAAAAGTGTCCGGAATCCAAGGGTTTCGGATGCTGAACGATGCCCTGCCCTCTCTTCGGGGTCGGCTCGAACCCTTCGACAAGGGTGGAAAAATATGAGAGGGTTGCCAACTAGGAAGTGGGGGGAGTCCAGTTATCTCTGAAAAACGCGAAGAGGGCTGGATGAGTCCCCTGGGCCGATGCAGCGCGAGTCCCCTCGGGGAGACGACCATGTACGTGAGCACGGAAGTCAGCGGCGGTGGCGCGGCGTGGGAGCTGGAGCAGCGGCGGCTGGCGGCGACGGACGACGACCAGGCGCGGGGCATGTTCTTCCAGGGCGCGCTGCACGTCATCGCGTGCCTGGGAGGCGAGGGTGCCGTGGCGCGGTGCAAGGGCGTGGCGGGGGTGTGGGAGATCAACCCCTTCCACCTGTACCCGGTGTCGCGCTACCTGCGGATGGTGTCCACGGCGGCGCGGCTGCTGGGGCCGGGCTCGCGGGGCTTCGACGAGGTGCTCCTTCGCATGGGGGCCCAGGCGTCGGTGGACTTCCTGTCCTCGCTGTTCGGCCGGGAGCTGCTGGCGGAGACCATGGGCAGTCCTCGGACGCTGGTGGAGGCGATGGGGGACGCGTACCGCATGGCGGTGAGCTACGGCGAGCGCTACCCGCAGTGGACGGGGGAGCGCAGCGTGCGCTTCGTGATGCGGCGCGACTTCATGCCGGCCGTCTACCACGTGGGGGTGCTGCGGGGCGCGCTGGAGTCGGTGGGCGCGCGGGACGTGCGGGTGCGAGGCCGGCAGGTGGCGTTATTGGAGAGCGAGTACGAGATGTCCTGGCGGTAGCGGACGCGGCGGGAGGGAGGGCCCGCCGCGGCTGTCGAGCACCTGTCAGCCCGGGTTGTTCACGGCGAGGTCGGGCACGTCCTGGAGCCCGTTGCCGCCGCCCAGGCTCACGGTGGAGGAGACGAAGGGCGCGGGCACGGCCTGCTGCGCGTCGAAGGCGGGCGTCGTGTCCACCAGCGAGTCGATGAGGGCCTTGAGCACCACGAAGTGCTGCGCCTGGACGCCTTCGATGGAGGCGAGGCCGAAGCGGGTGCTCGGGGTGTTGAGCCCCTTCACGACGCGGTTGTAGCCGAAGGCGGCGCGGCGCTCCTCGTTGGCGGCCAGCTTGAGGGCGTTGCCGACGGAGGGCTTGAACTGGGGCGGCGGGAGGAAGGGCGCCTGGTCCGGGCGCACGGGCGTGGCGCCCAGGTTCGTCAGCATCTCCGACAGCAGGACCGCATGGGCTTCATGGTCCTCCAGGAACGCCTGGGCGACGGCGAGCGCGAGCCCCGCCAGGTCCCGCTGCGGCTGTGGCAGGGACGGGTCTTCATGGGCGGCGGTGAGCAGGGTGATGCCCTGGTGGTAGCCGTCGATGAGCGAGTACTCGAGCGCCAGCAGCGTGTTGAGGGCGCTGGCCTCGCGGGCCCGGTCGATGCCGCTGCCATGGGGAAGCGGCGACTCCTCGCGGTTCGCGCAGCCGGAGAGCGCGGCCGTGGTGGCGACCGCGGCGAGCCCCTGGATGAACTGGCGGCGCTCCAGCCGCTCATCGGACGGGAGTGGGGTGGTCATGGGTGCGGTCTCCATCACTTCGTCACGTCGTAGAAAGGCAGGAGGGTTTCGTCGTCGAGCCCGGGCGCGCCATCGACGGTGAGCGCGAAGCTGGTGGGCACGAACTGGGCGGCCATGGACGCGAGCGCGTCCGCGGGTTGGTTGAGGGTGGACGCGGCGGGCGTGACGAAGCCTCGGGCGGCCAGGTGGAGGACGACGAAGTGCTGCGCCTCCACCGCGCCGATGGCGGCGGCGAGGTCCGCGTTGTCCGCCGCGTTGAGGTTCTTCTGCGCGTCGGTGTAGCCGATGGCGGCGGCCTTCTCCGCGTTGGTGGCCAGGTCGAGGACGTTCTGGATGCTGGGGACGAAGTCCGCGGGGACCTGCGCCTCGCCGTCGCCCACGTCGTCGGCGCCGCCCTGCCGGGTGATGAACTGGGACAGCTTCGCGGCGTGGTCCGCGTGCTGCGCCATGAAGTGGCGGGCAATGGCCGTGATGATGCCCCGGAAGCGCAGCAGCGGGTCGGTGCTGGCGGCGGTGTCGAGCACGGCGAGGCCCGCCTGGTATGTCTTGAGGGCGTTGCGTTCGGCGATGAGCAACGACTTGAGCGCGTCCACGTCCGTCGGTGCGAAGCGAGCGTGCGCCGGTGAGCCGTGTGTGAGCAGGCCCGCCGTCAGCCCCAGGCCCGCGACGGCCCGCAGCGCGGCCCGGCGAGAGGAGAGTCCTTCCGTCATGAATCCATCCGAAGAGGCGGTCGAGAAGAGTGCGCCGGGTGCCCCCTGAAACCCGGCTGCGGCGGACTACGACGAACGGCTCCGCGCGGATTTTCGCGCGCGCGAGGGATTTCCCCGGACGACACGTGCGCGACACCTGGCCGCGCGCCACCCGTGCTCCAGGGCGGTGCCGCGTTCGTCCGTGGGCCGTGTCAACGGATTGGAGTCGGTGACAGCAAATGGAAGCGGCGGGAGCGCGCGCTGGCGAGGCAAGTGGCCAGTGCTCAACATCGCGGCGCCCAGGGGAGGGGGGCGGTCATCGCGGTGAGGGGCTCGCGGTAGGCTGAGCGGGCCGTGGGCGCGAGAGCGAGGTGCGTGCGTGACTGGGCCGCTGCTGGTGGTGGATGACGACGCGGACCTGCGCGAGGCCCTGGAGGAAGTGCTGCGCGACGCGGGCTACGAGGTGGTGGGGGCCAGCAATGGCAAGCACGCGCTCGACGTGCTGGGCGCTTCACGCGAGCTGCCCGGGTTGGTGCTGCTGGACATGATGATGCCGGTGATGGACGGCGCGGGCTTCGCGCGCGCCATGCGCCAGGTGCCCGCGTGGCGCGACATCCCGCTGCTCGTCTTCTCCGCGTCCGCCAACGCGCGCCAGGTGGCCGAGGAGATTGGCGCGTGTGGACATCTGCGCAAACCCGTGGACGTGGACACGCTGCTGGAGGCCATCCGTAAACACCAGGCGGCGTGAGCACGCACCCGCACTGCCGGGTCTCCAACATGCACGCGGTGGGCGGGCAGGCGGGCGCAATGGATGTTTGACGCCCCGCGATGCGGACTGGTAAGTGCCCACTTAACACGCACGTCTTCGACGGAGGTAGGATGCACGCCAACGCGCTCACGCTGCTGCTGGTGCAGCTCATCGTCATCATCGGCGTGTCTCGGCTGATAGGGCGTGGGACGCGCTGGCTGGGGCAACCGTTGGTCATCGCGGAGGTGGTGGCGGGCATCGTGCTCGGCCCTTCGCTCCTGGGGTGGCTCGCGCCGGACCTGATGAACACGCTGTTCCCCCCCAGCTCGATGCCGGCGCTGACGATGCTCAGCCAGGTGGGGCTGGTGTTGTTCATGTTCCTCATCGGGTTGGAGCTGGACCCCCGGCTCTTGAAGGGGCGTGGCCACGCGTCGGTGGCCATCAGCCACACGAGCATCGTGGTGCCCTTCGCGCTGGGCGCGGCGGCGGCGGCGCTCTGGCTCTACCGGGACTTCTCGGACCCGAGCGTCCCCTTCTCCTCGTTCGTGCTCTTCATGGGCGTGTCGATGAGCATCACCGCGTTCCCGGTGCTCGCGCGCATCCTCACGGAGCGGGGGCTGTTGCAGTCGCGCGTGGGGGCCATCGCGATTACGTGCGCGGCGGTGGATGACGTCACGGCGTGGTGTCTGCTCGCCTTCGTGGTGTCCATCGTCCGGGCCTCGGACCTGATGCACGCGGGGCTCACCACGCTGCTCGCCATGGGCTACATCGCCTTCATGCTGCTGGTGGTGCGGCCGTTCCTCGCGCGGCTGGGTGCGCGCGTGGCGAGCCGGGAGGGCCTGACGCAGAACGTGGTGGCCGGCACGCTGCTGCTCCTGCTCGCGTCCGCGTGGGCGACGGAGCTCATCGGCATCCACGCCCTCTTCGGGGCCTTCCTCTTCGGCGCCGTCATCCCCAAGGAGGGCGGGCTCGCCGAGGCGCTGGCGGAGAAGCTGGAGGACGTGGCGGTGGTGCTGTTGTTGCCCGTCTTCTTCGCCTTCAGCGGCCTGCGCACGCAGATTGGCCTGCTCAACACGCCCGAGGCGTGGCTGACGTGCGGAGTCATCATCCTGCTGGCCTGCCTGGGCAAGTTCGGCGGCAGCGCGGTGGCGGCGCGGATGACGGGCATGCGCTGGCGCGAGGCGGGCGCCGTCGGCGTCCTGATGAACACGCGCGGGTTGATGGAGCTCATCGTCCTCAACCTGGGCCTGGACCTGGGCGTCATCTCGCCCACGCTCTTCACGATGATGGTGCTGATGGCGCTGGTGACCACGTTCATGACCACGCCGCTCTTGCGGTGGTTCTATCCCACCGAGGAGCTGGCGATGGACCGGGTGACGTTCGAGTCTCCGCCCGCGCAAGGCACGGCGGCGCCCTACTCGATGCTCATGTGCATCTCCCATCAGCAGGCGGGGCCGGGCATGGCCAGCCTCGCCAAGGCGCTGTCCGCGGGGGGCGAAGCCTCGCAGCTCCACGCCCTGCACCTGGTGCATCCGGAGCGCGTGTCGCTGCGTGGCACGGAGACGGACGCCCTGGCCCCGGACGTGGAGCCGGAGGGGGACAGCGTGCTCGCGCCGCTCCTGGGCCGGGCGGGGAGCCTGGGGCTGTCGGTGCGGCCCCTGTCCTTCGTGTCGACGGAGCCCGCGCAGGACATCTGCCGCACGGCGCAGGCGAAGCGCGCGGACCTGCTGCTGCTCGGCTGGCACAAGCCGCTGTTCAGCCAGACGGTGCTCGGCGGCACCGTGCACGAGGTGATGAGCGCCGCGTCCGGCACCGTGGCGGTGCTGGTGGACCGGGGCTTCGTGGACGTCAAGCGCGTGCTGGTGCCCTTCATCGGCAGCCGGCATGACCGGGCGGCGCTGAAGCTGGCGCGTCGGCTCATGAAGCACGCGGGCGCGGAGGTCACGGTGCTGCACGTGACGTCGCGCGAGGGCAACAACGCGCGGGCACAGGTGGAGGAGCTGTTCCCCTCGACGGAGGGGCCGGGCGTGCGGCTGAAGGTCGTGCGCAGCGAGACGCCCGAGGACGCCGCGCTCGAGGAGGTCCGCCAGGGTGGCTATGACCTGGTGGTGGTGGGCATGGGCGCGCAGTGGGGCCTGGAGGACCGGCTGTTCGGCCTCCACCGTGAGCGCATCGTCCGCGACGCACCGGGCTCGCTCTTGGTGGTGCATGAGCCGGAGCCGGTGGCGGAGGTCGCGACCGAGCCCGTGGCCGAGTCCGAGCCGGTGGCTCCGGCGGTGGCGACGAGGAGCTGAGGGCCATGCACCTGGGGGCCACACTTCGGCTGTTGCGCGTGGACGCGGGGCTCTCCCTGAGGGACCTGGCCCGCCGCATCGGTGTGTCGAGCGCGTACCTGAGCCGGGTGGAGAACGGCGTGGACGCGCCGCCCACGGTGGAGCGGCTGACGGCCATCGCGCGCGAGCTGGATGTGCCGCCCGCGCTGCTGATGGACGTGGCGAACCGGGTGAGCCCCTATGTCGCCGAATACCTGGAGGAGGTGCCGGGCTCCGGCACGCTCTTCCTGGAGCTGGCGCGCCGCCGTCTGACGGGCGCGCAGCTCGCCCGGGTGCGCGACTTCCTGGACGCGGAGTTCCCGGTGCGGGGTGGCACCCACGGGGACGCGCCGGTGCCGGCGCTCGCGCCGCTGCTGGCGCCGGAGCGGGTGGTGCTCCAGGTCTCCTGTGGCGGCTGGGAGGACGTGCTGGACGTCGTGGCGGGTCGGCTGGCGGCGGCCCTGCCGGGCGTGGATGCCGCGCGGCTGGTGGAGGGCTTGAGCCAGCTCGATGACCTGTCCTCGTGCGCGGTGGGCGGCGGGGTGGCGGTGCCCCATGTCTTCCTGCCCGGGGTGCCGTCGGTGGTGGCGCTGGTGACGCTGGCGAAGGGCCTGCGGGTGGACACGCCGGACGGCCGTCCCGTGCGCCTGGTGGTCGCGGCGGTGGACGGCGAGCGGGGCCGCGCGCGGCTCATCCGCATGGCCCACGTGGCCCGGCTGGCGGCGCGAGGGCTGGCGGAGCGCCTGGATGAAGCCCGGCAGCCCGTGCAGGTGCTGGCGGCGCTGGAGGAACTGGAAGCGCTGCGCTGAAGGGCGGCGGTGCTCAGTTCGCGCGCTGGAGCCACCCCACCCAGTCCCCCAACTCCCGGTAGCCCAGCTTGCGGTACACGCTCCGGCCCTGCTCGGTGGCCTGGAGCACGGAGGCGTGGAGGCCGCGCTCCCGGGCGCCCGAGAGCAGCCCGCGCATCACCTCCGAGGCCAGTCCCCGGCCCCGGGCCTCCGGCGCGGTGACGACCATGTACACGCCCGCGGTGTCGCCCACGTCCAGCGCGAAGCCACACGCCAGGGGCACGCCCGCCTCGCGCGCCACCAGCGTGTGCACGGGCAGGGCGGGGGGCCGCCGCCAGACGGCGAGGATGTCCTCCCACTTCCCCCAGACGCGGGCGTTGAGCGCCACCATCTCGTCCTGGAGGGGCGTCTCCACCAGGGGGAAGGTGGGCGGGTCCTCGGGGACGTCCGCCAGGGCCAGGCCCATGGCCGGAATGCGGTTCTCCGGGCGGTAGCCCGCGGCGCCCAGGAGGCGGCCGCCCTCGTCGTCCCCGGGCAGGACGTTCACGCTCCAGGCGGGGATTCCCTGGCCCCGGAAGTACGCCTCCAGCGCGGGCAGGCCCTGGTCCAGGGCCTGGGGCGAGGCGAAGTAGGCCTGCTGGAAGTGGGACTCGGTGGGGTGCTCGGGGAGGCTGAAGGCGTCCAGACCGGGGGCGCTCCAGTGGCGCAGGAGACCGCGCTCCCGCTGGAGGTGCTTGAAGGCGATGACGTTGGCGCGCAGTCGGTCGTTCAGTTCGGCATCGGTCATGGGGTGCCCACAGCGTAGGCGGCCCCCGCTGGGAGGCGAACAACGGCGTGCTCAAAACCGCGCGTCCGTCCTCCAGGAGGGTTAGGGTGCGCCCTCACGCATGAGCAGCCCGCGCTTCTTCGCCTTCGACCCCCGCGCCACCCGCATCGCCCTCTTCCTGGGGGCGTGTGTCCTGGCGGTGCTGACCGCCTGGGCCCTGGCCAACGCCCGCGACGGGGGCGGCGTCCAGGACATGGCCCGCGCGGGTGTCACCGCGGGGCTGATGTTCGCCTTCCTCGTCGCCCTGCACCGGCTGCGTCCGCGCTCCGGCTGGGGCGTCACCCTGGACGCCCGCGGCGTGCGCGTGGCCCGCCCCTTCAGCTCCCGCGAGCTGGATTTGCACTGGGGCCAGATTGATTCGGTGCGCCGGCTTGGCAGGAAGGGTGACGTGCTGGGTTTGTTCCTGAAGGAGGAGGGTCGGGTGCTCGTCACCCGGCATCTCTTTGCCCGCAAGGCTGTTTTCGAAGAGCTGCTCTCGGCGCTGGAGGACCGCCTCCCGCCGCCTCGACTCGACGCTTGACCTCCCGGTTTCCGGGCGCCGCCGTCCAAGGGGCCGGCCAAGCGATTTTCACGAATATTTACGCAGCTTTGCGAGGGCTCGTTACTCTTGTTCAGTGTGCCTCGAGATGGTAGGCACAGCCCTGTTGCAGAGCTCCTTTTCCCAAGGACAGCTTCACATGGAAAAGACGCCCGCTACCGGCGCCGCGGTCGCCCCGCCGCCCGGTGACTATGGGACCGACAGCATCACCAAGCTCGAAGGCCTGGAGGCGGTCCGCAAGCGCCCTGGCATGTACATCGGCGACACGGTGGCCTACGGCCTCCACAAGCTCGTGTACGAGGTCGTCGACAACGCCGTGGACGAGGCGCTCGCGGGCCACTGCACGGACATCAACGTCGTCATCCACGTGGATGGCTCGCTGAGCGTCCAGGACAACGGGCGCGGCATCCCCGTGGGTCCGCACCCCGACCCCAAGTTCAAGGGCAAGGACACGCTGGAAGTGGTCCTCACGGAGCTGCACGCGGGCAGCAAGTTCGGCAACGGGGCCTACAAGGTCTCCGGCGGCTTGCACGGCGTGGGCGTCACGTGCGTGAACTTCCTCTCGGAGTGGTTCAAGGTCCGCGTCCAGCGCTCGGGCAAGGTGTACGAGCAGTCCTACGCGCGAGGCGTCTCCCAGGGCTCGCCGCAGGTGGTGGGCACCACCGAGAAGCGCGGCACCCTCATCGCCTTCAAGCCGGACCCCCAGGTGATGGAGCTGCTGGACTTCAACTTCGAGACGCTCAGCCAGCGTCTGCGCGAGCTGGCGTTCCTCAACGCCGGCCTGCACATCACCATCAACGACGAGCGCACGAACAAGGAGCACGACTTCAAGTTCGACGGCGGCATCTCCTCGTTCGTGGAGTACCTGAACAAGTCGAAGACGGTGCTGCACGACAAGCCCATCGCCTTCACGGTGGAGAAGGACGGCGTGTCGCTGGAGCTGGCCATGCAGTGGAACGATGGCTACGACGAGCGCATCTACACGTTCGCCAACAACATCAACACCCACGAGGGTGGCAGCCACCTGTCCGGCTTCAAGGCCGCGCTGACGCGCACGCTCAACAGCTACGCGGAGAAGAGCGGCATCTGGAAGGACCTGAAGGAGACGCCCACGGGTGAGGACGCCCGGGAAGGTCTGTCCGCGGTCATCTCCGTGAAGCTGCCCAACCCCCAGTTCGAGGGGCAGACGAAGACGAAGCTGGGCAACAGCGAGGTGAAGGGCCTGGTCGAGCAGATGGTGAACGACCAGCTGGCCACCTTCCTGGAAGAGACGCCGATGGTGGGCAAGAAGGTCATCGCGAAGATTGGCGATGCCTGCCGGGCCCGCATCGCGGCGCGCAAGGCGCGTGAGACGGTGCGCCGCAAGGGCGTGCTGGACGGCGGTGGCCTCCCCGGAAAGCTGGCGGACTGCCAGAGCCGCGACCCGCACGAGAGCGAGCTCTACATCGTCGAGGGTGACTCCGCAGGTGGCTCCGCGAAGCAGGGCCGCGACCGGCGCAACCAGGCCATCCTCCCCTTGCGCGGCAAGATTTTGAACGTCGAGAAGGCGCGCTTCGAGAAGATGCTCACCAGCGCCGAAATCGTCACGCTCATCACCGCGCTGGGCACGGGCATCGGGGCGGAGGACTACAACCCGGAGAAGGCGCGCTACCACCGCATCATCCTGATGACGGACGCCGACGTGGACGGCAGCCACATCCGCACGCTGCTGCTCACGTTCTTCTTCCGCCAGATGCCGGAGCTCTTGCAGAAGGGCTACCTCTACATCGCGCAGCCGCCGCTCTACAAAGTCACGCGCAACAAGAAGGACAAGTACGTCAAGGACCAGCGCGCGCTGGACGAGTACCTGCTGGGCATCGCCACCGAGCACGGCCGCGTGCTGACGCCCTCGGGCGAGGTGGGCGGCACGGACCTGAAGGTGCTCCTCGAGAAGGTGATTGCGTACGAGGAGCGGCTGGAGAAGCAGGCGAAGCGCCGCGACGCGCGAGTGGTGGACGCGGTGGTGCAGGGCGCTCGGCTGACGGCGGAGATGCTGGGCGACGAGGCGGCGCTGGCGGCCGCGGTGAAGGGCGCGCTCGCGGAGTTCGAGCGGCGCATGCCGGACGTGCTGGGCCGCGTGTCGCACGAGGTGGTGGGCGACTCCGAGCACCAGACGAAGAAGCTGGTGTTCCAGACGGACGTGAACGGCGCCATGCGGCAGACGGTGTTCGACCACGCCTTCCTGTCGTCGCCGGAGTACGTGGAGCTGATGTCGCTGCGCGACGCCTTCAAGGCGCTGGGTGACGCGCCGTACAAGGTGAAGGTGGATGGCGGGTACGTCACGGCGTACTCCGCGCAGGAGGTCCACGCGGCGCTCCGCAAGGACGCGCAGAAGGGCCTGGGCCTGCAGCGCTACAAGGGTCTGGGCGAGATGAACCCGGAGCAGCTCTGGGACACGACCATGAATCCGCTCACGCGCACGCTGCTCCAGGTGCGGGTGGAGGACGCGGTGGAGAGCGATGAAATCTTCTCGCTGCTGATGGGCGAGGCGGTGGAGCCGCGCCGCGAGTTCATCGAGCGCAACGCGCTGGACGTGCAGAACCTGGACATCTGAGCGGGCGCCGGGCTTTGGGGCCTGGCGTCGCGGACGTCTCACGGGGCGCGGTGCCATCAGGGCGCCGCGCCTCGTTTCGTTCCAGGGGCCTGGATTGACTGCGCGGCGGATTCGAGGGACGCAGGGGCGCATGTACATCCCCCGCCACTTCGAGGAGCGCGACGCGGAGCGGCTCCTGTCGCTGATGAGCCGCCACTCCTTCGCCGTGCTGGTGACGGTGGGCGAGGACGGCGCGCCCTTCGCCACGCACCTGCCCTTCCTCGTGGAGCGCGACGCGGCGGGCGCGGTCCGGCTGATGGCGCACCTGGCGCTGCCCAATCCCCAGTGGCGCGCGTTCTCCGCGGAGCGGGACGCGATGGTCATCTTCCAGGGGCCGCACGCCTATGTGTCGCCCCGGTGGTACGCGACGTCGCCGCAGGTGCCCACATGGAACTACGCCACGGTGCATGCCTACGGGCGCCCCCAGGTCATCACCTCGCGCGACGAGACGCTGCGCATCCTCCGCGCGTCCGCCGCGACCTACGAGCCCGACACCGCGAGCGCCTGGCGCCCGGAGCAGGTCGACGCGTACGTGGAGCGGCTGATGGGAGGCATTGTCGCCTTCGAGCTGCGGGTGACGCGGCTGGAGGGCAAGTTCAAGCTGAGCCAGAACAAGAGCCTGGCGGACCGCGAGGGGGTCATCGCGGCGCTGGAGCGTGGTGGCCAGCCCGGCGACGTGGAGCTGGCGGCGCTGATGCGCGCGTGCGTGCTGGAGGTCGAGTAGGGCGCGCCTTGCGCCTCGGCGTGGGAAAAGACTCGTGGGCCCGGTGCCCATCCTCGGCCCCGCGCCCACGTGCCTTTCCCGTCTTGTCGAGCCGGCCGAGGAGCTTCGCGGCCCCATGAGCCCTTACGGCGGGAACCTGTCATCGCCTCGCCCACTCGCCTGTCCATCCCGAGGGGGCCGAACCCGTGAGGGGTGCGACAACGGAAGGTTAGGCACCTCGTGGCCCCCGTGGGGCGGGCCTCCGGGCGAGAGGTGCTGGTGGAGGCTCGTGGAACAAGCAGGCCGGATGGCTCGTCCGGCTGGCTGTCCTCGAGCGGGCCCCTAGCGGCGAGAGCCCCGGAGGGCGGCGGCGCGCTCTTTTCGAGACAGCGACGTGGTGTCCACGATGTCCATCTCGAGGGCGCCCTGGTTGTCGTCGCTCTTCGTGTCCGGGAAGAAGCAGCGCAGGTCCTCGGCGCCGGTGATTTGATAGCGCTTGCCCGTCTCGAGGATGCGGTGCGTGGCGCGCACCGACGCGGGCGACGTGCCTCGCTCGACGCACAGCACCTGCTGCACGCGGCCAGGGGCTCCCGGGCGCAGCTCCGCGATGTCGTCCCGCACGGTGAACAGGTACGTGGCGCGCGGGTTGAGGCCGCGCAGCAGCACCTGCTGCTCGGGCTTGAGCTGCAGCGCGTGCTGCTGCGCATCGAACGTGAGCGAGCGCGGCGGCACGTAGGCGGACTGGCGGATGACGACGTGGATGGAGCCGCTGTTGTCCTCGGGCCCGGTCTCATCCACCGCGAAGACGTGCAGCTTGCGCGCGTTCTTGACGGTGCGCGCCGACGCGCTCAAGAGGCCGAAGCTGCTGTCCGCGGGGCCCTCTCCCTCGATGAAGTAGGCCAGCGTGCCGGAGGCGGTGCCGCGTCCCTCGGCGAGCGCCGCGCTGCCCTGCGTCCACACCGAGTACGCGACGTTGGGGTTCAGGTCGATGGAGGCGGTGGCGTACTCGGGGATGAGCGCCGCGTTGTACATGGGGCGCACCACCAGGAGCCGCGTCGGGTAGTCCACCTCGTAGAACTCGCGCTCCGCGTCGTTGATCTGCTTGGCGCGCTCCACCAGGGGGACGGGGTCCTCGCTCGGCTCGGCCTCCGCGGTGGCCGTGTTCTCGGCGGCGGCGGGGACACCCGCGTCCTCCGTCGGGGCCACCTCGACGGCCTTGGCCTCGACGACGGTGGGTTCAACGGCGGTGCCGGTGGCGACCGCGGCCACGACGGGTGGGGGCTGGGCGGGCGGAGCGCTGGGAGGCGGAGGGCTCGCGGGCTCCGACGGAGGCACGGGCTGGAGCTCCGCCTTCAGGGGCTCCAGCATCATGGAAGCGGGCGTGAAGCGCCGCGTCCACGCGAGGTGCCCGGGCAGCGTGAGCACCAGGGTGTTGGCCTCGCCCACGAGGATGCCCTCCACCATGAGGGGCGTCTTGCCGGCGACGTCGCGGCCGTTGAGCTTCACCTTGGCGCCCTCGGGCGTGGAGGTGACCCACAGCGTGGCGGCGTTGGCGGCCCGGGGGTCGGGCGCGTCCGGCTTGAGGACGAAGTGGTAGAGGAGCGCGACGAACAGCGCGAAGCCCGCCACGCCGAAGACGGAGAGGCTCATCGTCTTCACGGCCTTCTGCTGCTGGGCGCGGCGCTCGGCCTCTTCCTTCGCCAGGGTCTCCCGGGCCTCGTCCGCCGTCGTGCGGAGGCCCGTGCCCGTGGGCGGACGTCCCAGGGCCGAGGACACCGGCTGCGTCGTCGCGGACTGCGCGGTGACGACGGGGTTCTCCACCGGCGTGTCCCGAGGCGCGGCCAGCGTGGCCATGGCCAGGGGGACCTCGGTGGCAATCAGCGCCTGGCTCAAGTCGCTCGAGTCGGTGTCGGGCTCTTCCGGCAGCTCCGGCACGGGAGGCCCGGGGCGCTCGCTGGTGGGCAGCTTGCGGCCCGCGCTGGAGACCTCCGTGCGAGGCAGGCCCGTGTTCGTCACGCGGCGCAGGCTCCCCGAGCTCGTCACCTTGCGGAGGGACGGATTGCTCACCGAGGACCGGCGCGCGCCGTCCGTCGGAGGCTTCGCGCCGCCGTCGCTGCCGGGCTTCGAGCGCAGGCCGGGGTTGGAGGGGCGCAGGGGCCGCGCGCGGGACTGCGAGGACTCGCCCGTGCTCGCCTGCCAGAACGCCACCTGCTCCATGAAGGCGGGGGAGACCTCCGCCTTGCGCCCCTCGGCCGTGAGCTCCTCGGCGAAGAGGTAGGCCATGAGCTGCGACAGCTCGGACGGCGTGAAGCGGGGGTTGTCCCGGTAGAGCAGCTCCACCAGCGACGCGCTCAGCTCCTTGGCGGTCTGGAAGCGCTCGTCGCGGTCCACGGCCATCGCGTGGGCGATGACGTTCTCCAGGTCCTGCGTCATCGACGGGTTGAGCGTCGTGGGCGGAAGACAGTCGCCCTGGAGGATGCGGGGCAGGACGGTGACGAACTCGCCCTCGTAGGGGCGCTTGCCGCAGACCATCTCGTAGAGGACGACGCCCGCGGCGTACACGTCCGTGCGGGCATCCAGGTCCTGCCGTCCCCGCGCCTGCTCCGGGGAGAAGTAGGGGTACTTGCCCTTGAGGGTGCCCGGCGACGTCTTGGCCTCCACGGCGCTGGTGGCCTTGGCGATGCCGAAGTCGATGACCTTGACCTCGCCCTCGTAGGAGATGAGGACGTTGTCCGGCGAGACGTCGCGGTGGACCAGGCCCATCTCGACGCCGTCCTCGCCCACGTGGCGATGCGCGTAGTCCAGGCCGTCGCACAGCTTGCTGGCCACGTGCAGCGCCAGGCTCTCCGGGAACAGGCCCATGCCCATGCGCTGCGCGCGGCGAAGGACCTTGGAGAGCGGCTGGCCCTGCACCAGCTCCATGGCGATGAAGTACTGCCCGTCCACCTCTCCGAAGTCGAAAATCTGGGCGATGTTGCTGTGGCTCATGCTGGCCACGAGCCGCGCCTCGCCGATGAACATCTCGACGAAGTCCTCATCGTCCACGAAGTGGGGGAGGATCTGCTTGATGACGCAAGGCTTCGTGACGCCCGCCGCTCCCGTCATCCGCGCGCGGTAGGTCACCGCCATTCCGCCGGCGGCGATTTTCGAGAGAAGAACGTATTTGCCGAATGTCTGGGGAGTGGGTTCCGCCACGATCAAAAGGCCAGCCCTGGATGTTGGGAAATAGCGAGCATACTCCTCTTCTGTTGAAAGTCCCGGAGACGGCTCGCGTCGCAGGCGAAGTTTCTGGTGAGGTCGAATTCGAACCCCTCCCGCTGGGGCTGCTCTCGCTCTGAGGCTTCGCGGGTCTCAGAATGATTCGTCGATGGGTGTGGATTATCCGGGGTCCGGGGGATTGGCTCTGGGCGGAGCTTGTGATTTCAGTGGGTTGTCGGGGAGCGGAGTGGCGCTGCCAGGTTCCTTCACATTTCTTCACGGTCGGCCGCGGTGCATGTGGAGAAAGGGCGGTTATCTAGGCGGACGCGGCCACGGGCCGCGGGGTGAGGGCGGTCGAGCTTTCCCCAGAGAAAGAGGCAGACCGATGGAGTCCGAGCAGTTCAGGCGCTCGTGGCCCTTCACCGGGGTGGTGCTGTGGATGTGCCTCGCGCTGCCGGCCTCCGCCGTGGCTCAGGACGAGGGTGCGCGGTTGTCCGCCCTGGAGCTGCTGATCCGCAGCCCCCAATTGGGTGGGAGCGACATCCCCCGCGACCTGCCGGGTCCTCCGGGTGGGGTGGAGGTCCCCCTCCGGGCGGACGCGTCCACGTCGTCGGGTGCCGCCATGGCGGGAGCACAGGCGGTGTCGGCGACGACGTTGCCCGATGCTCCGGTGCGGCCTTCATCCGGGGACGCCTCCACGCCGGGTTTGTCCGAGGAGATGAGCCCCGGAGGCCCCGAGGGTTCCTCGGCCCTGCTGTCCGAGGCGCCGCGGACCGGAGTCTCCGACGGCGCTCCGCTCACCCTCCTGCCCGAGTCGTCGCCGTCGCGCTCCTTCCAGGTGTTGCCGGCAGTGGTTGCTGTCGTGCCCGGACTGCTGTTCCACGGACTCGCGCCAGCGATTGCGGGAGATGGTCAGACGGCCCGGCGCCTGTTCGCGATGGAGGGCGCGGGCCTGGGCCTCATCGCGCTCGGCGGTGTCCCCATCGCGCTCACGGGCGCTTCGCGGCGCACGATTGCTCCGCTCTACGCGGTGACGCTGGCGGGCTTCAGCGTGTTCGGCATCTCCGCGCTCGCCAACCTGTACTCGGTGGTCTCGCCCACGTTCGACCCGGGAGTCCCCGCGGC
The DNA here is from genome assembly GCF_000331735.1 of Myxococcus stipitatus DSM 14675. Classification (GTDB taxonomy): domain Bacteria; phylum Myxococcota; class Myxococcia; order Myxococcales; family Myxococcaceae; genus Myxococcus; species Myxococcus stipitatus. The sequence continues at coordinate 337,272 of NC_020126.1, forward strand.
GACACTGCCCCCGCTCGAGCTGGAGATGGGCTACCAGTACGTGAGTGACACGTCGTTCGACTACGACCACTTCGTCTCGCTGGGCGCGGTGGCGCGGCTGGACTCGCTGAAGCTGGAGGCCGTCGCGCGGCTGGCCCCGGAGGATGGCAACGCGCAGGTGCGGTTCGGTGGGGCCTATCGCCTGCTCGGCGCACCGGAGCAGCGGCGAGGCGACACGGATGGCTCGTCGCTGGACGCGGAGCTCTTCGGCCTCTACCACCGCTACCCGACGGAGGGCTTCATCGTCATCGGCGGAGACCTGGGCCTGCGAGGCCGCTTCGCCATGTCCCGCGTGAGCCCGGCGTTGGCTGGCTCCTTCGCGGAGGCGAGCATCGGCATGTCCCTGCAGGGCTACAGCTATCCAGGCCCGGTGAGTGACGGGAACCTGCACGAGCAGCTCCTCTACAGCTTCGGCTATGGCGTGTGGCTGGGGCGTGGTGGGCCGTTCAAGGGCGAGGCGATGATCTTCTACGACCACCGCAAGGATGGCTTCGCGGGCGGGCTGCGCACGTTCGGCGGAGGAGTCGTGGGCAACTTCGGTCTTCGAGGCCGCGCGCTCCTGACGGAGACGTGGGGCGTGGCCGCGGAGGTGGCGGCGGGTGGTGCGCTCGTCGGGCGGCTGTCGCTCATCTACGCGCTGGGAGGTGAGTCGTGATTCGCGTGGGCTTCCAGGGTGTGGTGTTGGCGGTGCTGCTGACCGGATGCCTGCGGCCCGCGGAGAACCGCGCGGTGCGCGACTCGAAGGTGGGCCAGGCCGAGGGCGGTGGCATGTCGCTCCAGGTCGAGGACGGCCTCGCGGCGGTGCGGCACCTGGGCGCGGGCGAGGTGACGCTCTGGGGCAACGCGCCTGTCTTCAGCGCGAAGACCACGCTGAGCGCCTCGGCTCCCGGACAGTGGTTCATCACCGTGCGCAACGCGATGCCGGACGCGGAGCTGTCCGTGCAATCGGACTCGGGCGAGGTGCTGCCCGTGGAGTCCGTGGCGCAGGCGCTGCCCACGGTGAAGGCGTGGCGCGTGGAGCTGCGCGCGGGAGGCACGGCGACGTTGCGCGTGGCGCCTCCGGACTGGGACTCCACCGCGCCGTTCCGCTTCGCCGCGCTCGCGGACGTGCAGGAGGCGCTGCCTCGCGTGGGCGACATCTACGCGCGGCTGGCGAAGGACGACACGCTGCGCTTCATCCTCTTCGCGGGAGACCTCACGGAGCGAGGCACCCGCGAGGAGCTGCTCGAGTTCCAGGAGCGGCTGGAGGCGGGCTCTCGCATCCCGCTGTACGCCACGCTGGGCAACCACGAGACCTTCACGAAGGACGCGGAGGAGTACACCTCGCTCGTGGGCCGAGGCAGCCAGAGCTTCGTCTTCCACCACGTGCGCTTCACCGTGGTGGACTCCAGCAACGGCACGCTGGACCCCATCGTGGAGGAGCAGCTCGACGGGTGGCTGTCGTCCTCGAGAAACGGCGCGCACGTGGTGGCCATGCATGTGCCCCCGCAGGACCCGGTGGGCTTGAGAGGCGGAGGCTTCGCGAACCGGGGCGAGTCCGCGGGGCTGGTGGGCAAGCTCGCGCGCGAGGGCGTGGACCTCACGCTCTACGGCCACATCCACTCGTACTACTCCTTCACCAACGCGGGCATCCCCGCGTTCATCTCCGGTGGCGGCGGCGCGATTCCGGAGACCTTCGATGGCGTGGGTCGCCACTACCTGTCGGTGGACATCGGCGCGAACGAGGGACTGCGCGAGGCCGCGCTCGTCCGCGTGGACTGAGCGACAGAGGCCGGCACTGAACGAAGCGTCAGCCGGCGCTGTGTGGGAGAAAACGCGCGCGGGGCCGACTTTCCGGCCCGGCAGCATACCCCCTTGATCTGACACTGAACACGTGAGCAGATGGCGGCCCCATCGTGAGGAGCCCAGAGGAGGCCCGCCATGTTCGACTCGAACGAGAACGACCCCATTTCCCCGGCGCTGCGTGCGCTGCTCGAGCTGTTCACCACGGAGCTGGCGGAGGTGCGCTTCCCGGACATGAGCGGGCAGGTGCTGGAGGACGCGGCGGCGCAGGTGAGGGCGAGCGCGGAGGCGGTGGCCCGTGCGCAGGCGGCGCTGGAGGCGGCGCGCCAGGGCTTGCAGGACAGCCAGGACGCCCTGCTCCAGAAGGGGCAGCGCGCGCTGGCGTACGCCCGGGTCTTCGCCGAGGAGAACCCGGAGCTGAACACGAAGCTGGAGGCCATCCACCTGCCGCGCCCGGGGCGCAAGGGCGCGAAGGCGGAGAGCCTGGTGGGGTTGGAGCCTGTCGCCGCCACCGCCGCGAACGGCAACGAGGAGAACGCGCCGCGCCGCCGGGGCCGTCCGCCGAAGGTGCGCCCCGCGCCGGGTGCGACGCTGTTCCCGGAGGGCGTGTCGCCGGAGTCACTGGCCGTCGCGCACGAGGGCAACGGCGTGCTGCCCACCGCGTGAGGCTCCGGACAAGCCGAGGCCCGGACGCGAGACCTTCCCGGAGCCCCCCTCCGGAAGTGTCCCACGGCCGGGCCGCGGTGCCGGCGTGTTCCGAGGGCAGCCCCGAAACACGCCGGGTTCATCGGATGTGAAGGTGAAGCGCCCGCGTCAGTTCTGCGGGAAGGCCGTCCAGCCGGCCAGCCAGTTGGTGGTGCCCACCGCGCCCACGAAGCGCGCCGAGGCGTCGAAGCCCGCGGGCGGCGTGGCCGCGTTGTCGGGGTTCAGCGCGGGCGAGCCGGCCTTCGGCGCGAAGTTGGGCGAGGCCAGGTTCAGCGCGTCGGTGAGCTGCGGGTCCTGCGTCTTCACGGCGTTGGTGGCGACGAGAATCTTCTCCGCCTCGTTGAACTTGCTGACGTCCGGGTCCACCGTCACGCCGTTCTCCACGCGGGGGTTGGGCGCGAAGGGGATGGAGTTGGTGAGGTTGGCGTTGTCCCAGAAGAAGGTGTTGCGGATGCTCAGGCGGGAGTCGCCCACCTCGTTGAAGAGCGCCGCGGAGGCGAGGCCGTCCACGTCCACCGCCTGGTCCTTGAAGTAGGCGACGATGACGTTGCGCAGCTTGCCGCCGGCGCCGGTGTTGAACACCAGGCCCTCCTGTGACGGGTTGCCGCCCGGGTCCGCGTTGGAGCCGATGAACGTCGCGTTCCAGATTTCGGGGATGCTGATGGGCTCCTGCGTGGCCGTCGTCTTGTTGCTGGAGGCCTCGATGGCGCGGTCGCCCACGGCGGCGCTCTGCTGGACGACGAGGAACTGCACCTTGCCGCTGTAGCCCTGGTCGTAGTCCAGCGCGTCGTCGTCCGCCTGGGTGATGACGATGTGCTTCAGGGGCGCGGTGCCGCCGAACATCTCGATGCCGTCATCCAGGCCCTTGTGGACCTGGAGGTAGTCGATGTCCGTCGTGCTGCCGCACGCGCCCGTCGTCAGGCCGTTGAGCTCGTTGTTCGGCGCCAGCTCGAAGCCGGCGAACTCGATGCGCGCGTACTTGAGGGTGCCGCAGTTGTGCGCGTCGTCCTGGCCGCCGTACTTGGTCAGCTCGTTGCCGCTGGTGGAGAAGAAGCCCTCGATGTTGGTCTCTCCGCCGGAGACGTTGATGCGGGCCTTGCCCAGCAGCACCACGCCGCCCCAGTTGCCGGGCTCGCGCTGGCCGGGCTCCTTGGAGGAGGTGAAGACGATGGGCTTCTCCGCGGTGCCCACCGCGTTGATGCGCGCGTTGCGGGTGATGATGAGGGCGCTGCCGCGCTCACCCTTGATGGTGACGCCCGCCTCGATGGTGAGGGTGCCCTTCTCCACGAAGATGTACTTCGTCAGCGTGTACGTGTTGCCGGACTTCCAGGTGGTGTCCTGGGTGATGTTCTCGGTGACGTTCACCTTCTCGCCGTCGGGCTGGACCGGGGGAGGGTTCTCCGTCTTCTTGTCGTCGTCTCCGCAGCCGGCGCCAAGAACCAGGCTGGACAGCGTGAGGATGGATGCAAACAGGCGCTTCATGGCGGGACTTCCTTTCGGGGACAGGCACTACAGGGACAGGCCCAGCGACGCGGAGAACGCGATGCCCGGGCGGTATTGGAGAAGGGTGATGTCGCCCTGCTGGAGGGTGACCTTGGAGTTGAGGATGTTGGAGGCCGTGAGCTTCAGCTGCGTGGCCTTCGTGAGCTGCTGGGTGACGGCCAGGTCCACGCGGTGGAACGGCTGCTCGTAGACGTCCGGCAGGTTGTCGGTGCCCACCTCGCTGATGCGCCGGCCGTACACGTTGTAGAGCAGCGCCACTTCCGTCCCGCTCGGCGCGTGCTCGTAGCCGACGTTGACGTTGATGACGTAGGGGGACTGGCCCTGGAGCGGGCGCTCGGAGTTGGTCTGGAGGCCCTGCACGTTGCCCAGGTCGATTTGCGACTGGATGAGCGTGAGGTTGGCGCCCACGCGCACGGGCTGGAGTGAGGGCGTCAGGCGGCCCAGCGAGGTGCGCGCCTCCAGCTCGATGCCGTAGGTGTCCGCGCCCGCGGTGTTCTCGAAGTTCATGTCGCCGGCGCCCACGGAGTTGATGACGCGCTCGATGGGGTTCTGGAAGCGCTTGTAGAAGGCGCTGGCGGCCAGCACCTCGTTGTCGCCGACGAACCACTCGATGCGCGCGTCGACGTTGTGGATGCGCGTCTGCTTCAGGTCCGGGTTGCCGGAGATGTTCCGGCGGCGCACGAAGTCGTAGAAGGTGAAGGGCGCCAGCTCGCGGAAGGTGGGCCGCGCCAGCGTGTAGCTGTAGCCCGCGCGCACGTTGACGGTGGGGGTGAGCGCGTAGATGGCATTGAAGGTGGGCAGCCAGTCCAGGTAGCTGACCTGGTTGTTGGACTGCTCCACGCCGGTGAACTGGTTGAGCGCGGTGAGCTTCTGCTCGGAGCCCTCCAGGCGCAGGCCGCCGACCAGGCGGAGCGCCTCGGTGGGGGTGACGTCGGCGGTGACGTAGCCGGCGAAGACCCCCAGCGACGCGTCATACGCATCCGAGTCCGGGCGGGTGCTCTCCTGCACGCGCATGCCGTTGCCCAGGTACTCGGGGCTGAAGAGCTGCTCGGGCGGGAGGAAGCGGTCCACGTCCATGTTGGGGACGATGCCGTAGCGGAAGCGGCGGGCGCGGAAGTCGCGGCCGGAGAACTGCGCGAGGCCGCCCAGCTTCAGGCGCACGTCGGTGAAGGGGACGGTGAGGTTGACGCTGCCGCCGCCGGACGTCTCACCCAGCTCGGCGAAGAAGCGCTCGCCGCTGTTGGCCTGGTTGGGGAAGGAGACGGCGCCGGAGGGGTTGCCCAGGTTGTCGCTGTAGAGCGTGTCGCGGGTGTCCGGCTCGTCGCGGTCCACGCGGGAGAGGTTGGCCTGCCAGTCGATCTCCGCGTCGCCCAGGACGCCCACGCGGTGGAAGCCGCGCACCTGGTTGAAGGAGAGCTGGCGGACGATGAACTGGAGGCGGCTGCCCTCGTAGCGGTCGCCGCGCAGCGTGTCGCTGCCGGTGCTGGTGGTGGTGCGGGTGTCGGTGCCTCGGGTGTAGAGGCTGAAGACGGTCAGCTCGTTGTCGCGGTCCAGCTGGTAGCCGATGCTGGCGAGGCCGCTGAGGTTGGCGGTCTCCACGCCGAGCTTCGCCTGGGCGTCGTCGTAGCTGGTGAAGGTGCCGTCCAGGTCGAACGCGGCCTTGTTGTACTGGGTGTTCTGGGTGGACTCCTTGTGGCCGTAGTTGATGGTGGCCAGGTAGCCCAGGCGCTGGTTGTCGAAGCGCAGCGTGTCGCCGAGCGACGCGCTCAGGCCCATGTTGGGGAGCGCCGTCTTGGAGCGCGCCTTCCAGATGTTGGGGAAGGATTCCCACTGACGCTCCTGCTCTGCGAGAGACTCGTTGCCATCGCCGAGCGCATGGCCGGTGGGGATGGCGTCGGGGAGGCGGCGCTGGCTGCCGGGGAAGCCGAGGAACTCCATGGCGCCGCCGCCGCGCTGCGCGTTGCGAGCCTTGCCCGTGGTCTCGGTGTCGCCGCCGAAGGTGATGCGCGGCTTGAACTCGAACTGGGAGGGGTAGGTGTTGGTCTCGATGAGGAGGGTGCCGCCGCCGAAGGAGCCGGGCAGGTCGGCGGTGTAGCTCTTCACCACGTTGAGGTTGGCGAGGAGCGAGGTGGGGAACAGGTCGAGCGGGACGCTGGGCTCATCGGGCTCCGGGCTGGGCAGGAGCGCGCCGTTGAGGAGCGTGGTGCTGTAGCGGCCACCGAGTCCGCGCAGGAGCACGTAGCGGCCGTCGACGACGGTGGCGCTGACGACGCGCTTGACGGCATCGGAGGCGCTGGAGTCGGGGGTGCGGGAGATCTCCTGGGCGCTGATGGCGTCGGAGACGGCGGCGGCCTTCTTGCGCTCCTGGAGGAGGGCGCCTTCGGCGCGGCGGTCGGAGCGGGCCTCGACGACGACCTCCTGCACGGCGCCGACGTCCGCGCCGAGCGCGACATCGAGCTTCGTCGCCTTGCCCTGCGTCACGACGACGCCGGTGATTCGGCGGCCCTGGTACACGTCGTAGAAGACGCGCAGGTCGTATTTGCCGGGCGGGAGCGCGAGGCGGTAGTTGCCGTCCAGGTCGGTGAGCACCTGCTTCTGCTCGCCCGTGACGACCTTCACGGTGGCCTCGATGAGGCCCTCACCGTTGGCCTCGTCGGCGACCTTGCCGTGGATGCCGGTGAAGCCCGCGGGAGGCGCGGAGGACTCGGCCATCAGGGCCTCGTCCTCGGAGGAGGGCGCGGCGTCCGAGGGCTGCGCCACGTCCGTGTCCTGCTGCGCCTGCGCGGCGGCGGGCTGCTGCGCCTGTGCGGCAGCGGCAGCGGGCTGCTGCGCGGGGTCCTGCGCCTGCGCTGCGGCGGGAGCGGGCTGCTGCGCCTGTGCGGCGGCGGGCGGTTGCGCAAGGTCCTGTGCGGGTGCGGTGGGAGCAATCTCAGACACCGGAGGCTGCGCCGCCTCCTGTGCCTGCACGGGCGCGGGAGCAATCCCAGACGCCGTCGGCTGCGTCTGCGTGGGAGCCTGACCGAGGGCCAGCACGGAGACGGTGGCGGAAGCCAGGGGCTTCGAGCCATTCATCCCCGCGAGTGCGGGCCAGGTGAAGAATGTGAGCGCTGCCACGAGGGCGCGCGAAAAGGGTGCGCGAGACAACACGGCTCTCCTTGCCGACGGTCGCGCTGTAAACAACGCGAGCCGCATGGCATTGGAATGGATGACTTGTGACGATTCAGGCGGCGAATCGAAAACTCGAGGTCACGACTCGCCGCCGGGCGGAGCTATCAGTCCGCGAGCTTGTCCGGCAGCACGCCCACGGTGAGGTTTCCTCCCCGGGCGAGGTCCAGCACTTCCATGGCGGCGCCGTAGGGCACGTCGTCGCCCGCGTCGAAGAACACAATCTTGTCCGGGCGCGCGTTGAGCATGCGCTGGAGCCGCGCGACGACCTGGTCTCGCGGAACCTCATCCCGGTTGATGCGCAGCACGCCCGCCCGGTCCACCGTCAGCACCACCGGCGGCAGTGCATCGGGCGGAGGGGGAGGCTGCTCCTCCGGCTTGTCGCTCTTCGCGGGCACCGTCATCCACATCTGCTTGGTGAGCAGCGGGGTGACGACCATGAAGATGATGAGCAGGACGAGCACCACGTCCACCAAGGGCGTGACGTTCATCGACGGACTCGGTCCGCGCTTCTTGCCGCCTCCGAGGTCGAATGCCATGGCGAGCTCCTACTTGCGCTGCTTGTCGATGACTTGCAGGTTGATGCCCGGGAAGCCCAGGTCCTGCATGCTCTTGAAGACGCCGCGCACCTCGGAGTAGCGCACGCCCCGGTCCGCCTTCAGCACCACCGGCGAGTCGGGCTTCTTGGCGCGCAGGGCCTTCAGCTCGGACAAGAGCGCCTCGCGCTTGAGCTCCTTGCGGTCCATGAAGATGGCCCCGTTCGCCGCCAGGCTCACCGTGGTGGGCTCCAGCTCCTTGTTCTCCTTGTCGGGGTTCGTCGCGGCGGGCAGCTCCACGGACGCGCCGGACTCGATTTGCGGCGTGACGACCATGAAGATGATGAGGAGGACGAGCACCACGTCGACCAGCGGCGTGACGTTCATCTCCGGGGTGATGCTGCTACGCCGGGCGGACATCGAGCCCCTCCCGGCGCGCCACCGTCTCCGGACCCGTGGCCACCGCGCCGTTGTTCGTGCTGGAGCGCTTGTCGGTGACCATGTCCTCCAGATGGTCCATCAGCTCGCTGCGGGCGTTGTCCAGCGAGAGCTGGAGCGCGTCCGCGCGGGTGGACAGGAAGTTGAACATCAGCACCGCGGGGATGGCGACCAGCAAGCCCAGCGCGGTGACGACGAGCGCCTCCGCGATGCCGCTGGACACCGCGCCCAGGCCGCCGGAGCCCTCCTTGGCGATGCCGGCGAAGGCCTCGATGATGCCGACCACCGTGCCCAGCAGACCCACGAACGGCGCCACCGAGCCCACCGTCGCGAGCACGGACATGCCGCGCCGCACGTCGGCGCTGACGCGCTCGTTGATGCGCACCAGCTCGCGGCGGGTGAGCTCCACCGGGCCCAGCTTGCCCGCGGGCAGCTTCGACTTGGCGAGGAACGTCTTCATGCCCCCGCCCAGCAGCGTGGCCAGGTGGCTGCCCTTGGTGCCCTCCGCTTCCTTCACCAGCGCGTCGTGCTGGTGCTGCATCAACAGTTGCCCCGCCCGAGCGGCGAAGGCGCGCGACGTGGCGCGGGAGCGGAAGAAGACGAACAGACGCTCGAAGAACACCGCCAGGGACGCGACGGCGAAGAGCATCAGCGTCCAGGCGATGCCCAGGGCGAACACGCCCATGTGGTTGTAGATGTCCCTGAGATTGAAGTTCATGACGAAGTGCTCCTGGGGGGCAGGGCGGGTGAGTCCAACGAGCTACGACTTGAGACGGAAAGGAACCTTGAAGATGCGGAACACGGCGGTGGGGCGGCCCTCGACGACGGCGGGCTTGAAGCGCCACGAGCGCACGGCCGCGAGCGCCGCGCTGGCGAAGGGCTCATCGCCACGCATCACCTTGAGCTGCGTGACGCGGCCGTCCGCCTCGACGACACCCTTGAGGATGACCATGCCCTCCAGCCCCTTGGAGCGGGCCTCGGAGGGGTAGTCGGGGATGAGGTTGGACTCGAGCGGCTCCGGCGGCGTGGCCGACTCGGGAAGGTTGATGGGCGCCGCGCGGCCACCACCGCCCACGAGCGCTTCACCGCTGCCCGTGCCACCCACCACGCCCCCGGGCACCAGCGCGCCCGTGCCACCGACGGCGATGGGGGCCGCGGCGACAGTCTCCGTCGCGGCCTCGGGCGGCTTCTCGAGCGGCACCGCCTGCGGGGCGACGATGGGCGCGGGCGCGACGACGGGCGCCGCGGGAGGCGGCGCCTTGGCGAGCGCGGGAGGCGCGGCCTTGGGCAACAGCTTGGGCTTGGGCGGAGGCGGCGGAGGAGGAGGCGGGGGCTTCACCTCGACGACGGGAGGCGGGGGCGGACGGAAGACGACGTCCGTCCCCTTCTTCTCCTGGATGACCTCGCGCACCTTGCTCGCGGCGGAGACGGCGACGACTCCGATGAGGACGAAGACGCCGACGGAGGCCGTGGTGGAGAGCGCGAATCTCCGTGCTGCCTGGACATCGGTGGCGCTGTCGAACGTTTCAAACATGGCTGACGCCGCATATAGCGGCGCCATGTTTCAGGGGTGTCCGGTCCCCGTGACACTTTGCGGCCAGGAAGATGACGGATGCGTCACGGTGACTGCATGCCACGCAGCGTGCGCGGCAGACGCGCCAGAGTGCCACCCGGTGTCATGGCGCGAGGCGCACCCTGCAGGCGGACCTGCCACAACATGGCGATCAGCAGCGCCGAGTAGACGAGCGTGAACGGGCGCAGCATCAGCACCTCGCGTGACAGCTCCGTTCCCAACGTCGAGTCGGACACCCCGATGCCCACGAAGGCAATCATCGCGACGAGGGAGAGGTTGAAGCGGGAGCGTCCCTCCGCGGCGGCCCGCACCAGCGGCCAGGCGAGCACGAAGTTCGCGCGCCAGGCCAGCGGTGACAGCAGCGTCACGCCCAGGCAGCACAGCGCGAGCAGGTCCGCGGGCCCGGGCCGGACCCACACCAGCGCGGCCAGGAACACCGAGATGGCGATGAGCTGGGCCAGGGTGATGGCGAAGGAGGACGGCGTGCCGCCCGCGGACGCCGGCTCGATGAACGGGAGGATGAGGGTGGGCAGGCCCTGCGCGTTGGACTGGAGCACCCACGGCGGCGTGGTGCGGGCCAGCGTCTCGCTCCAGAGCTGGAACTGGACCAGGGCGCCATCCCACCCATAGCGGGCGAGCGTGGGCAGCGAGAGCACGATGCCGAAGACCGCGGTGGCGCCGATGACGCGCCAGTGCCTGCGCCACAGGAAGAAGAGGCCCACGAACGCGGCGGGGGGCTTGAGCAGGAACGCGAGCGCGAACGCCGCGCCTGGACGCCACACCTGGCCTCGCTCGGCGCCCGTCGCCGCGAGGACCACGAGCAGGAGCATGACGACGTCGACCTGGCCGTAGAACAGCTCGAAGGTGAGCGCGGGCAGGAGGGCGATGGTGGCGAGCGGCGGGCCCCAGTCCCACGGCGTGGCTTCACCCGGGCCATGCGGCGCGCGGCGGGTGAGGCGGGCCACGGCGATGAGCGCGAGGATGGAGCCGACGTTCCACAGCGCGACGGCGAGGCGCGCGGGCAGCAAGGAGAAGGGGATGAAGAGGGGCGCGGTGATGGGCGCGTACTTGAACGGCATGGTGCCGTCGGAGATGCGGTAGAGGTCCGTGCCTTCGATGAAGCGCTCGGCGGCGGTGAGGTAGACGCGGAAGTCCGCGCCTCGCCTGGGGTGCTGGCCGACGGCGACGGCGGCCACCAGCAGCACCGCGAGGACCAGCCACCAGAGCCAGCGGGCTGACTTCGTGGAGAGGTCGTTCGCGGGGGCGGAGGCCTCGCTCAAGACACTCGCGGACTGGGACGAGCTCGTCACGGGGTCAGGCTCCGGCGTTCGAGGTGGGAGTGAGTCGGCAATAGCGGGGGCGGGCCAGGAAATCGGCGGGGCCCCGAGGCGTCGGCGGTCATCGGAGAGACAGGCTGGGTGGGGGAGGTGTTCACCATTTCACGGCGAAGCCCTGCCCGGCAACGGCCTCTGTGTGGCGGCCGGCTCGGGGGAGGCGCCTGTGGGTTTCACTCGCCTGCTTGTGCGACGGGCGCGCTAGAGGCCGTAGGTCTCCAGCAATCGCAGCCACACCTCGCTCATGGTGGGAAACGAAGGCACGGCGTGCCAGAGCGTATCGAGGGAGACCTCGCCCGCCACGGCGATGGTGGCCGCGTGCAGCATCTCCCCCACCTCGGGACCGACGAAGGTGGCGCCCAGGACGACGCGGCGCTTTTCATCCACCACCAGCTTGGTGATGCCGCCCAGGTTCTCGCCGAAGAGGACCGTGCCCGTCACCTTCCCCAGGTCATACTCCACGGTGCGCACGGGCAGCCCCGCGTCACGGGCCTGGGCCTCCGTGAGCCCCACGCTGGCCACCTGCGGGTGCGTGAAGATGACTTGAGGCGTGGCCTTCGAGTCCGCCCACGCGCTCGCCTTCTTGCCCGCGATGACGTCGCCGACGAGCCGCGCCTGGTACTTGCCCATGTGGGTCAGGAGGTTGCGCCCGTTCACGTCGCCGCACGCGTAGAGCCACCCGCCCTCCACACCCTTCGCCCGGAGCTGGTCGTCCACCCGCACCGCCTCGCCGGGCTTCAGGCCCACCGTCTCCAGCCCCAGCGCATCCGTGTGCGCCACGCGGCCCATGCCCACCAGCAGCGCGTCCGCGCGGCGCTCCGCTCCCGTGGAGAGCTTCACCGTCACCTCGCCGTCGCCTCCGGGGCGCTGGACGCTCGTGGCCTCGGTGTCGAGGAGCACCGTGACGCCGCTCTCGCGCAGCGCCTGGGCGACGCGCTCACCGACGAAGGGCTCGAAGCGGGAGAGCAGCGAAGGGCCGCGCACCACCAGCGTCACCTCCGAGCCCAGCGAGCGCCACGCCTGCGCCAGCTCCACCGCCACCACGCCCCCGCCCAGCACCAGCAGCCGTCGAGGCACCTGCCGCGCGCCCGTGCCCTCGCGGTTGTCCCACGGCCTGGCTTCACGCAGCCCCGGGATGTCCGGGATGCGAGGCCGGCTGCCCGTGGCCAGCACCACCGCGCGGCGCGCCTCCAGCTCGCGTGTCGCGCCGTCCTTGCTCTCCACGCGGACCTTGCGCGGGCCGGCGAGCTTGCCGTGTCCGCGGACCACCGTCAGCTTCGCGCGCTCGGCCCACTTCGCCTGCGAGTCGTCGTGGTAGTGATTCACCAGCGCGTCCCGATGCTCCAGCACCGCGCTGGCGACCAGGGGGCCCTTGATGGCCTCGCGTGAGCCGGGGACTTGTTTCACCAGCCAGAGGGCCTCCGCGGGACGCAGCAGCGCCTTGCTGGGGATGCAGGCCCAGTACGAGCACTCACCGCCCAACAGCTCGTGCTCCACCAGCGCCACGGACAGGCCCGCCGCGGCGGCGCGAGCCCCCGCGTTCTCCCCCGTGGGTCCGCCTCCGACCACCACCACATCGAAGACATCCGCCATGTGTTTGCCCTCGCACCTTGATGCGTACGCAGGGGAGGGCTCGCGGGCCATCCCACCCGGGTCTGCCCGTCGGCTGGTGGAAAGACGGCGTGGCCACCAGCGGACATCGCTGCTGTCCCCAGGGAGGAACGCGCGCATGGGCTGTCGCCCAGGTGACGGTGCGCTGCCCCGTGAGGGGGCGCGGTCATCCACCGTGAGACATCGACGGTGTCAGGTCCCAGAAGTCCTCCGCGTCCGCGTCCGCCGTGGAACGCGGGCAGGCGCGGCGCGCCGTCCGGACCACGCGATGTGAACGAGATGAGAGCTCGTGCCGGAGACTCCGCGCGCGGCGGGAGGTGTGTCATGGGGACTGTCACGAACGGTGTCTGGGGTCGCTTCGCGTCGCGCCTGTCTCTCGAACGCTGAGCTCCTTCCTCACGGAGGGCGCTCGAGACGGAGCCGCACGCGAGTCGCTGTTCACCGTGCACTGTGGCCCGGCGTACCCGCCGGGAAATCTTCGTCCATTCATGTCTTCTTCCAGGAATCGTCGTTCCCGCCCGGGGTCGTCGTTCGAACCCGTCTCCGCGCGGCATCTGCGTGTGCAGTCCACGTTGTTCCAAGATGTCTCCCTCCTCTTCCGGGACGCGCTGTCCGACCCGAGGCTCGAAGGCGTCCGACTGGCGTCATTCGAGCTGACGCCGGATGGCCGGCTCATCCACCTGGGCTACACCCTCGCCTCGGAGTCCGCGTCGAGCCCGCGCGAAGTCCAGGAGACGCTGGTCCGCGCCAGTGGCTACCTGCGCTCGCAGCTCGCGCAGCACCTGGACCTCAAGCGGGTGCCTCAGCTTCGCTTCACCTTCCTGGGGCTCGCCCTGGACGGTGGCGAGGAAGGAGGTGCGCGATGAGTCCTCGACTCCTCCCCGCGGAGCCGGGCGCCGTGCCCATCCTCGTCTGGGCGCGAAGGTCTCCTCCTGGCGCGGAGCAGCAGCTCCGGCACCTCGCCGCGCAGCCGTATGTCGTCGAGCACGTGGCCGCGATGCCGGACCTCCACGTCTCCGAGGGCATCGCGGTGGGCACCGTCTTCGCCACCGAGCACCATGTCGTGCCCGGCGCGCTGGGCGGGGACCTGGGCTGCGGCGTGAGCGCGTACCGCTTCGAGTCCCCCGCCGCCTCGCTGGGCCCCGACGTGCTGCGCGAGCTGCTCGAGCGGCTGGCCCAGGTCATCCCCGTGGGTGACGCCACGCACCGAGGCCGGGGGCTCGCGCTTCCTCCCGAGCTGGAGGCCCCGCCGCTGTCCACCCAGAAGCTGCGCCACGCGTGGGAGCGGCTCGCGCCGCGACACCTGGGCACGCTGGGCGGAGGCAACCACTTCCTCGAGCTGGACCGGGACGCGGTGGGAGACCTCTGGCTGCTCGTGCACTCCGGCTCGCGCGGCGTGGGCGCGGCCATCTCCGACCATCATCAGCGCGTGGCTCGGGCGCTGGGGGAGGGCAGCCTGCCCGGTCTCCGGCTGGACACTCCGGAGGGGGCCGCCTGCCTCGCGGACCTGGAGCTCGCCTGTCGCTTCGCCCGCGCCAACCGCGACACGCTGGCGGCCAGGGCCTTGTCCGTCCTCGCTCCGACACTGGAGGTGGCGCCCGACGCGGCGTCGACCGTGGATGTCCACCACAACCACGTGTCCAGGGAGTGGCACTTCGGCCGGCCGCTCTGGGTGCATCGCAAGGGGGCCATGGGCCTGGAGGCGGGAGCCCGAGGACTCATCCCAGGCTCCATGGGCACCGCCTCCTATGTGGTGGAGGGCCGGGCGGAGCCTCGCGCCTTCCACTCCTGCTCCCACGGCGCCGGCCGCGTCCTCACCCGGCGGGAGGCCCGCGCACGCATCCGCCCCGCCGCGCTGGCCCAGGCGCTGCGTCGCGTGGTGCACGACTCCGGGCGCGCGGCGGCCCTCGTGGAGGAGGCCCCCGCCGCCTACCGCGACATCGTGGAGGTGCTCGAGGACGAGGCGGACCTCGTCACCCCTGTACGGCGGCTGACACCCATGGCCGTCCTCAAGGGCTGAGGCTCAGTGGTGCCCCCCGGAGGGCCTAGTTCACCCGTGGTGGAATTCAGAAGCACCACGGGCGGCTCTTCGGGGGGTGATCCACGAGAAGCGCACGACCTGCGTCAGAGTGGGTTCCCGAGTTCGTGCAGATGCCGTAGAATCGGCCGCCAGAAGTACACGTGCGAACCTGCTGGGGCGTCGTCTAATGGCAGGACATCAGACTTTGACTCTGAGTATCAAGGTTCGAATCCTTGCGCCCCAGTCAATCCGCTCCGGGGGGACGCGGTAGCCAGCGCGTCCGTCCGCGTGCATGAAGGACGGTGGCCCGATGCCGCAGAAGACGCTCCTGCTGGTCTCCGTGGGAAGCCAAACGGCCCCGCTGTTGAAAGACCTCCAGGATCCGCTGGCTGCGCAGATGGGGACTGCTTCGGTGTCGTCGAAGACGGTACTTCCCACTCCGGCCTATGCCTTCAACAAGGACCGCGCCCAGTACCACTGCAACGCCATCATGCGGCGGCTGACGCCGATGATGGAGCCGGGGCAGCACATGGTGCTGGGGCTGACGGACGTGGACCTCTTCGTCCCGGACTCGCCGTTCGTCCTGGGAGAGGCGGACCGGGAGTCTCGCACGGCGGTGGTGAGTGTGTTCCGGCTGCGCCAGGGCGCGGACGGAGAGCACCTGCGCCGGCGAATCCAGGTGGAGGTCGTCCACCAGGCCGGCCACCTCCTGGGT
Source organism: Myxococcus stipitatus DSM 14675 (assembly GCF_000331735.1). Lineage (GTDB taxonomy): Bacteria > Myxococcota > Myxococcia > Myxococcales > Myxococcaceae > Myxococcus > Myxococcus stipitatus. Next base: position 352,693 of record NC_020126.1, read on the forward strand.
CTGTCCTACTGCGAGGACCCTCGGTGCGTGATGTTCTTCGCGCAGTCCCCCCAGGACTGTGACCGCAAGCAACTCTCGCTCTGCAACCAGTGCCGCAACGAGCTCATCAAGCTCAACCGGTGAGTGAGGCCGGCGGGCGGGCCTCCCGCCCGAGCCTCCTTGAATGCTTCCGGATGCGTTGACGTCCGAGTCTCCGCGCCCTGTACTGCGGGCCATTTCAACCGGGCCGGAGACGTGGAGCTAGCACCTGTGAAGATGGGCACTCGGTGGTTTGTCGGTGGGATTCTGGCGGTGGGGCTCTTGAGTGGTTGCGAGCCGCTCGACGATGACGGCGGCGGCGGTGGCACGGGCGGAGTCCTCTTCCGCCAGGGCTTCGCCTTCGTGCGCGAGGACGACCGCAACGTCTACGTGGTGGACAACCAGGGCGACCCGAACACTCCGCAGCGGCTCACCTCGGTGGGCGGGGCCTACTGGCCCTCGCTGTCGCGCGACGGCCGGAGCATCGTCTTCGTCCAGCGCGGCGCCTCGGGCACCTCGCTGCTGACGGTTCCCTCCACGGGCGGCACCGTGGCCACGTTGTTCAGCGCGAACGACCCGGCGTGCCCGCGCGGCTGCTCCAACTTCCGCACGCCCGCGTTCAGCCCGGATGGCCGCAGCGTCGTCTTCGTCTACACCGCGGGCAACAACTCCCAGACGGCGCTGGGCCGGGTGAACACGGACGGCAGCGGCTTCCAGGAGCTCACGCCCAACAACGTCATCGCCTACGGCGCGCCGTCCTTCATGCCCAACGGCACCGCGGTGGTGGCGCCCGCGGGCACCAGCGCGCAGCAGTTCAACCAGGTGGCGTTCATCCCGCTGACGTCCGGGAGCATCGTCTACACGACGGGCCTGGGTGAGGTGTCCACCGTCGCCAACCGCATCGCCGTGTCGCCGGATGGCACCCAGGTGGTGCTGGACGGGCGTGGCTCTTCTGGCGGCGTGCGCACGTATGTCGCGCCGCTGTCGAACGGCCGCGTCGGCATGGTGCGCCGCGTGACGAACTACGGTGGCGTGAGCGCGCAGGAGACTTGGCCTGTGTGGACGAGCACGACCCAGGTCGGCTTCCTCTTCGTGGACGCGGGCGGCGGAGACCCGGGCATCTACCGGGCCACGGTGGGTGTTGCCCCGTCGAACTCCGTGACGCTCGCGGTGCCCAGCGCCGCCGAGCCCACGTACGGCCCGGTGTCGTAGTCCGCTGAATCCCGCGTCGCCCCTGGCCTCCGCGCATGCCCAGGGGCGATGCTGTCCTTGTTGTCGCCGGAGGCTTCCATGTCCCTCTTCGATGCCGTGCTCGCCGCTGACCGTGCGTCCCTGGAGTCCCAGCTGGACTCGGGCGCGGACCCCAACCCGTTCGACGCGGAGGGGCAGACGCCGCTGATGGTGGCCGCGCGCGAGGGCCATGACGAACTCGTGGGGCTGCTGTTGGACGCGGGCGCGGACCCGTCGCTCACGAACGCCGTCGGTGAGTCCGCCATCATCCTGGCCGCCGCGCATGGCCACGAGGAGTGCGTGCGTCTGCTGGCGGGCTCCGCGACGGATGAAGAGGCGGCCATGGTGCGCGCGCTGATGGACGCGAACACGTCGGGCTCCCGGTCCACGCCTCCCGCGCCTCCTCCGGATGACCTCCGCCACAAGCTGGCGTCGGCGGCGGCCTACGTGGCGGGCAAGCTGGGCGATGACGGCCCGGCGAAGCGGCTGGAGCGACTGCTGCGCGCGAGCAAACCTCGCAAGCCCTGAGCGCGTCTGACGCCAGACAGTCGTGACGTTCACCACCTTCCAGGCATGAGGTGAGTGCCACCACGCGCGAGGCTTCGCGTTTACCTTGAAGGGCTGTCAGCCGGTCGTCGGGCCGCGAGGTGGGGTGGGGCGCCGCGTCTTCAGGGGGAGACAGGCGCATGCTGGCCAGACGACAGGTCCCTTGTGGGGTTCCGCATGGAGACACTCGAGCCGAAGTTGGTCCAGGGGGTGACCATCCAAGGCCTCTTCGATATCGCGCTCAAGGAGCGCCTGTCGGAGGGCGCCTGGCGCGCGTTGTCGGCGGGAGGACTGGACCGCTCTCGTCCCGTCCGGCCGACGTACCCGGTGGCCACGTGGCTGCGCTGGCAGAACATCGTGCTGCGCGACTTGTGGCCGGACGCGCCGCTCGACGAGGCCTGGCGTCGGCTGGGGCACACGGTGATGGAGGGCCTGCTCGCGACGGTGCTGGGGCGGATGCTGGGCGTGGGGGCGCGCGCCTTGGGGCCGCAGTTCGCCCTGGCCAAGCTGGACCATGCGTTTCCGGGCACCGGCAACTACATCCGCTCGCATGTGAGGCCCGTCGCGCCGTGCCGCGCGGAGCTGTGGCTCAGCGACCTGAATGACAGGCCCACGTACTACGTGGGCGTGCTGGAGGCGGTGCTCCTCTTGGCCGGTGCCACCTCGCCTCGCTGCACGCTGCTGTGCCGCGAGGGGGACTCCGGCACCTACCTGCTGGAGTGGTCCGTGTGAAACGAGACGCGGCCCCACGGAAGGTCCGAGGGGCCGCGCGGTGCTGCATGCTCCGAGAGGGCTACTCCGGCTTGGCGCTCAGCGTCGCGCCGGGCGTCACGCCCCCCGCGCCACCGCCGCGAACCTCCATCGCGTCGGCGACCAGCTCGCTGATGTCCTTGATCTTGATGTTCCCCTCGCGGCCGGTGTCGTTGACCGCGTCGCCGAGCATCGTGGAGCAGAACGGGCACGCCACCGCGACGATGCCGGTGCCGCCCTTCTCCTTGTAGTCGCCCACCTGGCCCGGCTTCTTCTTGTCCGCCGCGTCGGGGTACGGGGTGGTCGGGTCCTCCGCGTGCTTGAGCGTCAGCGCCGCCTCGTTCAACCGGTTGTGGTTGATGCGCGTGCCGATGTGCTCCTCCATCCACATGCGGCCGCCACCGGCGCCGCAGCAGAAGCCCTCACGCTGGCTGCGCTGCATCTCCACCACTTCCAGCCCGGGGATGGCCTTGAGCACTTCGCGAGGCGCGTCGTACACGCCGTTGTGCCGGCCCAGGTAGCAGGGGTCGTGGTACGTCAGCTTGGTGTTCATCACCGCCGACAGCTTGATGCGCTTGTCGCGCAACAGCTCGTTGATGAGCTCCGTGTGGCTGATGACGCGGTACTCACCGCCGAACTCGGGGTACTCGTTCTTGATGGTGTTGAAGCAGTGCGGGCACTGGGTGATGACCGCCTTGACGCCCATCGAGTTCCACGACTCGACGTTGGTCTTCGCCATCGTCTGGTAGAGGTACTCGTTGCCCATGCGGCGCGCCGTCTCGCCGTTGCACATCTCCTGCTTGGACAGCGTGGCGAAGCTGACGCCCGCCTCCCGCATGATCTTCACCAGCGAGCGGCTGACCTTCTTCTGCTTGTCGTCGTAGCTGCCCGCGCAGCCCACGAAGAACAGGTACTCGTAGGGGCCTCCGCCGTCGCCCCACGTGGGCAGCGCCAGGTCCTCCGCCCACTCGTCGCGCCGGTCCTGGCCCAGGCCCCAGGGGTTGCCCTGGCGCTCGATGCCCTCGAACACGCGCTGGATTTCAGGCGGGAACTCGGCCTTCACCTGCACCTGGTAGCGGCGCATGTCGATGAGGCGCGGCACGTTCTCGATGAACACCGGACACGCCTGCTCGCACCAGCCGCAGCTCGTACAGGCCCAGACCGTCTCGGCGGACAGCGCGGTGCCCACGATTTCAGGCAGCGCCTCCTTCATGCCGTTGGGGCCGTAGCCTTCCTCCACCCAGCGCTCGTGCTCCCAGATCCAATGCTTCAGGTCCTGGTTGACGGCCTTGTGCGTGAGCGGCTTGCCCGTGATGTACGTGGGGCAGTGCGTCTGGCACCGGCCGCACTCCGTGCAGGAGTACAGGTCCATGCCCTGCTTCCACGTGAGGTCCTTCACCGTGGCCGCGCCGAACTCCTCCTTCTCCAGGTTCGGCGTGGGCAGCTTGCCGGTGGAGTGCGTGCGCTGGAAGAAGACGGTGGGCAGGCCCGTGATGATGTGGAAGTGCTTGCCGATGGGCAGGAAGTTCAGGAACGCCAGGATGATGGAGAGGTGAATCCAGAAGCCCGCCACGCCCAGCGCGTGCGCGGCCGTGCCCCCCAGGGGCAGCATCGCCATGCCCACCAGGCTGGTGAACGGCTCCCACCATATGAACATGGGGCTGCTCGGCGAGGCCAGTCGCGCGGCCACCAGGTGGCTGCCGCCGAAGAAGAACTCCGACACCATCAGCCCGGAGATGAAGCCCAGGATGAGGTACGCCTCCCAGGACTGCGACATGCGGTCCGGCTTCACCTTCCAGCGCATCCAGACGTAGTACGCGCAGCCCAGGATGGCGCCCGCCGCCACCACGTCCTTGGCCAGCAGGTACACCTGGTACACGCCGACCAGCGCCGCCTTGTCCGTCCAGAACGGGTGCGTCAGGTCCGTCAGCACCTCCAGCGCCGTGGAGGAGAAGCCCATCGCGAACAGCATCACGGTGCGCACCGACAGCACCATGAACGCGCCGTAGATGAGCACGTGCATCAACCCGGGCGTGAACTCCTCCGGGTCCACCAGACGCTTCTGGCCCAACCCGAACAGCGCGAGCCGCTTGAGCCTCAGCGGGATGTTGTCGAGCCGGTTCTCCTTCTTCATGGCGAGCAACACGCCCGCGCGACCCGACAGGGTCATCACGAAGATGGGGATGGCGATGGCAAGCAATAGGCCGGTGATGATGGGACTCATTGGGACTCGGAGGACCTCTGGGGGTACGCGGCGGAAGGCCCGTTGCCGCGACGCGGCAAAACGTGAGTGCCCGTCAACCCTAACAGGGGTGATTTTCGAATCAAGCTTGGAGCGGGCGAGCTGTCCGGGAGTGAAGCACGGAGACAACGCCACAAGCGAGCAAGCTTGCGGGATACACCAATTTACTGAAACGGGCGCCGGACGTACCGGCCGCTGAAAAGCGCCAAGTGTTGACTGATGTAGGGTTTCCCCCGGCCCGGGTCGGTCCTACCTTGTACGACGGCCTGGGGGCGTGTTCACCGCTCAACGCTTCGTCATCCCATTGGAATCACTGAGTTGTTTTCAGAGAGGCGGGCGAGCAGCCACGGGCTCCAAGGGGTGGTCGGAAGATTGACGTCCCAAGGGCTTTACAATGCGCCGCAACATGCGCACCATGTTCGGTAAATCGGTCAACGAGCAGGTGGCCGGGTACCGCATGGGGCGGACCCGCGAGGGCCGAACAGGGAAGCGCCCGCGAGGAGGCGAGCCGCAAGGCCGCTGACCGTCGGTGAAGCGGAGCGCTCGAAGGAGCCAGACATGGTTCACGATGACACCACGTACATGGACGATGAGGGACTGCCGTACGCGGACCTCGCGGAAGACGGTGAGAGCGAGTCCGTGACCCCGGTGGATGGCTCTCCTGGAGGCCGGGCCTGGGGTTACGCCGAGGAATCTTGGGGCGGTTGGAACGCCGGCGGCGAGTGAAGTGTGGCCCCCGCGGCTGGTGACGCGCGGGGGCGTATCCGTGGGTGGTGATTGAGCCAGGGTGTGGGTTGAGCCAGGGTGTGGGCTCCCCCTCTTGCTTCCAGGGCAGGTCTGCCGACATCCTCGTCGTGGACGCCCTCCCGTGAGCATTCAGGTCTGCCTGTCGTGGCCCATGAGACTTCTGGCCGCGGGGGACGTCGTGCCACGGGGGTGTTTCGCGGCACAATGTCTCGTGGGCTCGCTCGGGAGCACGACGGATGAAGCAGACGGCCTTGGCGGTGGAGCGCGACGGCGAGAAGGGCCGGGAAGTGCTGTTGCTCGTCTCGTTGGAGGCGGACGCGGAGGCTCCTCGCGCCCCCGTGGCCATCAACCTGGTGTTGGACATCAGCGCGTCCATGCGCGGCGCGCCGCTGCACGCGGCGGTGCATGCGGCCCAGGCGCTGGTGGACCGCGCGGGTCCTCGCGACTACCTGGGCTTGATGACGTTCGACGCGGAGCCGGAGCAGCTCCTGCCCGTGCGCGCCATGGACGCCGTCGCGAAGGCGCAGCTCCTCAAGGCGCTCTCCAAGCTGGAGTCGGGTGAAGGCACCGCGCTGTTCGAGGCCGTCGAGCGCGGCGCGGATGCGGTGCGCCGCGTGCTGGTGCCGGGGGCTCGGCCGCAGGTCCTGATGCTCACCGACGGCGAGCCGTCCGTGGGGCCCTCGCACGTCTCCGACTTCAAGACGCTGGGCGCGCGCATCGTGGAGTCGGGTGTCTCCGTGCACGCGCTGGGGTTGGGGCGTCACTACCTGCCGGGCATCCTGGAGGCGCTGACCGGTCCTTCGGGTACGGGCCACCGCCACGTGGATGGACCGGAGGGTTTGACGCCGGCGATGGGCTCCCTGGCGGCGGAGCTGTTCGGCGAGGTGGCGTCGGAGGCGCGCGTCTACGTGCTGCCCTCGGGCTTCGCGGACCTTCGCTGCCGTCACCAGTTCCCCTCGCGTGTGGAGGGCGATGCGATGAGCGCCTCGCTGGGCGCGGTGTCGTGGGCCTATCCCCGGTGGGTGCTCTTCACCGGCGCGCTCGACTCGGCCGAGTGGAGCCTGGGCGTGACGGCCTCCTACGTCGAGGGAAGCGACACGCGCCGGGTGCCCGTGCAGGTGACGCGCGTGCTGCCCGACAGCGCACAGGGCCGCTTCGTCCGCGCGGTGTCTGCGGAGCTGGACATGGCGGAGGAGGAGGGCACCGCGTGGCTGGCCTTGAGCCGGCGCAATCAGACGAGCGTGGCGGAGGTCGCGCTGGGGAAGGCGGACGTGGCGCTCGCGAAGCTCGTGAGGCTGAACGCTCCGGAAGTGCCGCCGCACCGCCACCTGGCTCGGCTGGCCGACCTGCGCCGCATCATCGAGCGCCGCGCCGCGCACCCCAACGCGCTGGTGATGCGCCGCGCGCACGCGGAGGTCTCTCGCATCACGCTGAGCCGCGTGGGCATCATCCCGCCCGTGGCCGCGCAGACGCCCTGGAAATCAGAGGACTGAGGCGCGGGCGCCTGACCGGTCGATTGCTCATCCCGCTGGAGCGGGTGGGGTGTCCTCTTCGTGTCATCTCGTGGGGTTGCCCTGCGCCTGTGCGCCGCGTGAGGCGAGCGGCCTTGGGGAATGCCGGGTTGCCTGGAAGGTTCTGGCGCGGAAGGGGTGCCCGTCTGGTGCTGGCGAGCCGGCGCCGGGTGGGTTAACGGGAGGCGCATGAGGCAACGGGTGTCCAAGAGGCTCGCCCTGGTGGGCGGTATCGGCATGTGGTGGATGGCGGCGGTGGCGCATGCCGCGCTGCCTCCGTCCGCGGTGGCTTCGGGGGCGCCCGATGAAGGGGACCCTCGCGTCGAGGCCTCGCTGCTGGTCGACGCCACCGAGGTGAAGCCGGGCGATACCTTTCGCGTGGGCGTGCGCTTCCGCTTGGACCCGGGCTGGCACATCTACTGGAAGAACCCGGGGGACTCCGGTCTGGAGACGGACGTCGCGTGGGACACGCCGGGCACCACGGTGGGCCCGCTGCAGTGGCCCTTCCCCAACACCTTCCGCACGCCGGATGGCTTCATCGTCACGCACGGCTACGACGGTGAGGTGCTCCTCTTCGGGCAGGCGAAGGCGTCCGAGCAGCTCACCGGCTCGCTCAACCTGTCGGCCGGCATCAACGCGCTGGTGTGCGAGGTGCACTGCATCCCCGCGGACCTGATGCTCACGCGCTCCATCCCCGTGGGGCCGAAGACGCTCGTGGACTCGGAGACCACGCCGCTCTTCGACACGGCGCGCTCGCAGGTGCCGCGTCCCGTCGCGGACACGGGCCACACGGTGGCGCTCGAGCTGGACGCGAAGCAGCTGTCCGCGGGCCAGGAGTTCTCCGGCACCGTCACCGTGAAGTCGGCGGGTGGCGCGGTGGTGCCCACGGCGGAGAAGGACTTCTTCGTCGCCGAGCGCATCCCCGGTGTCGCCAAGGTGTCGCTCACCCAGACGGCTCCGGGGCGCTATGCGCTCAAGGGCAAGACGGAGCCGGACGCGCCGGCGGAGACGCCTCGGTTCAAGGGGGTGCTGCGCTTGGGGACCTCAGCCGCGGGCTATCAGCCGCTGGAAGTGGACCTGCCCATGGCGCCCTTCGCCGTGGCCCAGGCCGCCGCTCCGGCCGCGCCCGTGGCGAAGGCTCCGTCCATCAAGGACTCGCTCTCGGCGGTGAAGCCGGTGGCGAGTGCTCCGGCCGCGCCCGCGGAGTCCTCCATGGGGCTGGGCATGGCGCTGCTGTTCGCGTTCCTGGGCGGCGCGCTGCTCAACCTGATGCCGTGTGTGTTCCCGGTGCTGGCGCTCAAGGCGTATGGCTTTACGCGCATGGTGCGCCAGGAGCAGGGCCGGGTGGGCGCGCACGCGGCGGCGTACGCGGGCGGCATCGTGGCGAGCATGCTGGTGCTCGCGGGCGCGGTGCTGGCGGTGCGCGCGGGCGGCGCGGGCGTGGGCTGGGGCTTCCAGTTCCAGGAGCCGCTCTTCGTCGCGGCGGTGTGCGCGGTGCTGGTGGCCTTCGCGCTCAACCTCTTCGGGGTCTTCAACGTGGGCCTGGACGGCACGGCGCTCGCGGGCAAGGTGGACCAGAGCCACGGCCTCATGCACAGCGCGGGCGAGGGTGTGCTGGCCGTCGTGCTGGCCACGCCGTGCTCCGCGCCGCTCTTGGGCACCGCGGTGGGGTTCGCCTTCGCGGCGGGGCCGTTCACGGTGCTGGCGGTCTTCATCGCGCTGGGCCTCGGGTTGGCGCTGCCGTTCTGTCTGCTGGTGCTGGTGCCGGGGCTCGCGCAGAAGCTGCCGAAGCCGGGCGCGTGGATGGAGCGCTTCAAGCAGGTGCTGGGCTTCGCGCTGTTGGGCACGGCGGTGTGGCTGGTGTCGGTGATGGGGAGCCTGGCGGGCGTGGAGGGCATGACGCGGCTGTTGGCCTTCCTCGTGGCGGTGAGCCTGGCGACGTGGGTGTATGGCCAGTCGCAGCTCCAGGAAGGCGGGCGGAAGTGGGCCACGCTGGGCATGGCGGTGGTGGTGCTGCTGGGCTCGGGCGTGGCGGCGCTGCGCTTCGATGACACGGCGCCGGAGGCGCGGGCTGCCTCGGCGTCCTCGACGATGGGGCTGGCGGCGCCGTGGAGCGAGGAGGCGGTGGCCTCCGCGCTGGCGGCGGGGCAGCCGGTGTTCATCGACTTCACGGCGGACTGGTGCCTCACCTGCAAGTTCAACGAGCGCACGGTGCTCTCGCGCGACGAGGTGCGGGCCGCCTTCGTGGAGCACCAGGTGGCCTTCTTCGTGGGGGACTGGACGCGTCGCGATGCGCGCATCACCGCGAAGCTGGCGGAGCACGGCCGCGCGGGAGTTCCCATGTACTTGATGCTGAGCCCTGGGGCGCCGGACAAGCCCGAGCTGCTGTCGGAGTTGCTGACGGTGGACTCCGTCGTGGACTCGGTGAAGCGCGCGTCGGAGTGCTCGAAGTCGCGGCGGCAGGACGGCTCGAAGGTGGTGTGTTCCGCGGGCTTCCCTCGGCCTTGATTCACACGGTCATCCGCAGTTCCGCAGCAACCCCAGTCATGCAGTCAGGAGGAACGCCATGAAGCAGGTCTTCGCCGCTCTCGCGCTCGGTTCGGTGTTCGTGGGTCTGCCCGCTCTCGCGGATGCGGAGGTGGGCAAGCCCGCTCCGGCCTTCACGCTCAAGGACGAGACGGGCAAGGAGCATTCGCTGTCGCAGTACAAGGGCAAGGTGGTGGTGCTGGAGTGGACCAACCCCGAGTGCCCCTTCGTGAAGCGCCACTACGAGGCGGACACGATGGCCAACACGCTGAAGGGCTTCGACGCCAAGAAGGTGGTGTGGCTGGCGGTGGACTCGACGGGGCACAACACGCCGGACAAGTCCGCGGACTGGAAGAAGAAGGAGGCCTTCCCCTACGCGGTGCTCCAGGACGCGAGCGGCGCGACGGGCAAGGCGTACGGCGCCAAGACGACTCCGCACATGTATGTGATTGATGGCGAGGGCGTGGTCCGCTACGCGGGCGCCATCGACGACGACCCGCGCGGCAAGAACGCGAAGAAGGTCAACCACGTGCAGACCGCGGTGGACGCGGTGCTCAACGGCAAGCCGGTGCCCGCGGCGACCACGACGCCGTATGGCTGCTCGGTGAAGTACAAGAGCTGAGAACACGCGTGACTGTCGTGCCGAGGGCCTGCTTCCCACCCGGGAGGCAGGCCCTTCGTGTTCCGGGTGTCGCGCGCCCGCGCGCGTAGCAGGCGCGCTCGCGGTGGCGCAAAGCCTACCCTCCAGGCGGCAAGAATCGCTCGCGTCGCGGGAAGCCCTGATTCAAGACAAGGGACCGTTCTTGGCACTCCCTGGGGACTCTCTTTCCAGGAGGAACCGGATGCGGAAGCCCTGTCTGCCACGGCGGAGTCTTGGGGCCGTGCTGGCTGTTCTGTGGGGTGTGCTGGGCGCGGGCTGCTCCGGGGCCGGGCCCTCCGCGGAGCCCCCTGGCCTGGACCTGGTGCTGGGGGAGGACCTCGTCGAGGTCCCTCGGGGCGCCTTGTCCGCGGAGCATGCGGCGCTGCGGAGCAAGGTGGGGGGAGTGGGGGATGGAGAACGTTCCTTCTACCTGGCCATCCGTCGCAGCGAGCTGTCCCAGCGCTGGTTCTGGTCGGCGACGATGCGGCACTTCTTCCCGGATGGTGCGGCCTGGGGAATGCCTCGGTTCCTGCGGACCGAGGTGGTGCGGATGAAGGAGTACAACGGCCGGCTCTTCTTCCTCGACGCGCGCGATGGGCGCCTGCTCGGAGGCAACGAGAAGCCAGACATCCCGCTGGAGGCGTATCCCATCGTGACGGACTACGCCCCGTTCAACCGGCTGCCGGGCTCGGACCAGTACGTGCTCTTCGACCCGGCCTCGGGGCTTGGCCGCCTCGGTGTGGCGGGGGACCGGTGGTTCGGGGGGGTGGACTTCCTGATGGAGCACCGCTTCGCCCAGCGCTTCCGTCGCTTCTCTCAGGGCGTCATGTTCGAAGAGGTCTTCGCCGGGCGCTTGAGCATCCCCGAGGACCGGGACATGTATGCGGAGTACAGCGCCACGCGCTTCGTGGGGACGGTGGTGTTGTCGCTGAGCAAGTACCAGGAGGGAGTGGGCTACACCCGGACGCTGCAGCCGCGGCGGCCGTACTACTTCATCAACACGGGGCGCCTGGTGTCCGGCACGGGCGAGCGGCAGCGGGAGGTCGTCAAGTGGAACATCCACCGAGGGATGCAGCCCATCCGCTGGTACGTGACTCGCAATCTGCTGGAGCTGAAGAAGGACCCTCGCTACCAGGACCTCGACCTGGTGGGTGCCATCGAGCGAGGCATCGAGAGCTGGAACGAGGCCTTCGGCTTTCCTGTCTTCGAGGCGGTCCTGGCGGACGCGTCGATGGACTTCGGGGAGAGCGACAAGAACTTCGCTGTCTTCGACCCGTACATCGAGAATCTCGGCGCGTTCGCGGACATGGAGGAGAACCCGAACACCGGTGAGCTTCGCCGTGCCCTCTTCGTTTTTGGCGCGGGAAGGCTTGCCCAAGCGGATCGACTCTTCTCGGATGACGCCTCGGCGAGAGCGCCTGTCGCCGCGCCCGCCGCGCGCTTGCCTCGCCCCAGGTTGACGTGGGGCGGGCCCGCCAAGGAGGCCTACTGCGAACAGGAGGGCGCCGACGACTTCACATCAGGGGACCTGGGCGCACTGACGGATGAGGACCGCGCCGCGTGGGCGTCACTCTCCAGGAAGGAGAAGATGGAGCGGTACGTCACGCGCCTCGTGATGCATGAGACAGGGCACACGCTGGGGCTCGCGCACAACCTCGCCGGCTCGCTGGCGTATGACGGAACACCCGCGACACCTCGCACGAGCTCGGTCATGGACCATACGCATGACTTGGACGCCATCCACGTCCTGCGGCCCGGCCCCTTCGACGTGGAGGCCGTGCGCTACTTGTATGGACTGTCACCGGACCTGCCCACGGGCCTGTTCTGCTCGGAACCGAATCGCGACCCTGCGGGGCGGAGCCCGAAGTGCAGGAGCAGGGACCGCTTCGATGACCCGCTGACGCGCTTCTACACGCCACTGATGCGCGAAGGGATTGCCCGCATCCTGAGGGGAGAAGGTCCCGACCCGCTGTCCGATTTCGACCTCGGGGGGCCCAGGGACTTCGTGCGAGGAGGGACGGAGCAGGAGCAGGTGCGCGCCTACAACCTCCTCATGGAGCAGCTCCGCCCTCCGCTCCAGGTTCCCGCGGGACAGGGGGCCGCGTACGTGGCGCGCGCCAACGCGATGGTCCTGGAGGTCCTGGGGTTCCTCTACGTCGAGGAGCTGTCCCCGTACTACTTCCCCTTTCCGAATCCGCCGCCCTCCACCCCCGCCTATACCCAGGCCGTGCTCTCGGATGTGAAGGGCATCCTGCTCGACGTGGATGGCGTGCGAGACTTCGCCACGCGTCGGCGGATGGTGGAGATGTTGAAAGCCTTCCAGACGCTCACCGCCTATGGCGTGCTCAGGGACTCCCACGCCGAGTTGACGGCCCGGCTCCCTCAGCTCAGCGGCGAGACGCTGCTGGGGACCTTGGAGCTGATTGAGCGCATCGAGGTGGCGAACTCGCCTTACTTCCGCTGAACCACCCCGTCGCTCACGCGTGCGCGGGCCGCTTCAGTCGAGGCGGCCCCGCCCGTCGTGTGGGGCCTTGCTCCACGCGTCCCACGTCCTTGGGCAGCAGCACGTACGAGCACAGCGCTCCCAACACGCAGAGGCCCGCGGATACCCAGAGGGCCTCGCGTGTCCCCGTGAGGAACGCCTCACCCGTCTTGTTCGAGAGTCCTCCCAAGAGCGGCAACAGCGCCACCGCCAGGAGCCCCGCGATGCGCGCCACCGCGTTGTTCACCCCCGAGGCGATGCCCGCGTGCCGGTCCTCCACCGCGCCCAGCACCACCGCCGTCAGCGGCCCCACCGTCAGGCTCAAGCCCAGCCCGAGCACCAGGACTCCCGGCAGCACCGTGCCCACGTAGCTCCCGTCCTTTTGCAACCGTGTGAGCAGCGCCATGCCCACGCCCGCGAGCAGCGGCCCCAGCGTCATCAAGGGCCTCGCGCCGATGCGCCCCGCGAGCCTGCCGACCCACGGCGAGAGCACCAGCAACAACAGCGTGATGGGCAACAGCGACGCCCCCGCCGCGAGCGCGGAGTAGCCCAGTTGTTGCTGCAACGCGAGGACGAGCAGGAAGCTCACCCCGCCCAGCGCGAAGTACACCGCGAGCGTCGTGAGGTTCGCGCCGGAGAACGTCCGTGAGCGGAACAGCCCGAGCGGGAGCATGGGGTTGCGGGCCCGTGCCTCGATGAAGAGGAACGCGGCCAGCAACATCGCGCCACCCACCGCCGCGAGGATGGACACCGTCGTCCAACCCCGCGCGGGACCCTCGATGAGCGCGTAGATGACGCCACCCAACCCGAGCGCCGCCGTCACCGAGCCCGCCACGTCCAGCCTGCGCGCGTCCCCCGTGGGCCGGTCATCCGGGACATGTCTCAGCGCCGCCCAGCCCGCGAGCGCGGCCATGGGCACGTTGAGGAAGAACACCCAGCGCCATGAGCCCACGTCCACGAGCCAGCCACCCAGCAGCGGTCCCAGCGCCGTCGTGACACCCGACAACCCCGCCCACGCGGCCACCGCGCGCTGTCGGTCCGCTTCAGGGAAAGATGTGCGCAGGAGCGCGAGGCTTGCGGGCACCAGCATCGCCGCGCCCATCCCCTGACCCGCGCGGAAGAGGGCGAGCGTCCAGGCGTTCGGCGCCAGGCCACACAGCACGGACAGGGCCGTGAAGGCCACCATGCCCATCAGGAAGACGCGCCGCTGTCCCCAGGCATCGCCCAGCGCTCCACCCGTCAGCACCAGCGAGCCGAGCGTGAGCAGGTACGCATCCACGGCCCACTGAAGCCCGGCGAGGCCCGTGTGGAGCTCTCGCCCCAGTGCGGGCAGCGCCACGTTCACCGCTGTCGAGTCCAGGAAGGCCATGCCGCTGCCGAGCACGCTCGCCAGCAGGACGCCGCGCCCTCGTGGGCTGTCGTAGGAGACGAAGCCGCCGCCCGTGGTGGAAGTGTCGGATGGCATACGGCTCAACCGTGGGGCGTGCGTCTCCGCCGCGCTACTCCCGTACACAGGCGCGCCCTGGCTCGCGAGGGCCTGGCCGCACGTCCGCATGGTTCCTGGATGCGCGTGACGCGGATGCACACCCTGTCCGCGGACGATGGGTCCTCTTTCCAGGAGCAGCGCGATGGCGACCGAGTGCAAGCACATCGAACAGGCGGGAAACCCCGAGCCACGCACCAACGGCTGTGAGGAGTGTCTGAAGATGGGCGCGCAGTGGGTCCATCTCCGGCGCTGTCTCGAGTGCGGCCACGTCGGATGCTGTGACTCGTCCCCCAACAAACACGCGACCAAGCACTTCCACCAGACGAAGCACCCCGTCGTTCAGTCCTTCGAGCCCGGTGAGACGTGGGTGTGGTGCTTCGAGGACCGAATCTTCATGGAGGACCGTCCCGAGCAGGGGGATTCGGCTCGCATCTGAGCAGGGCTTGGGTGACAGGGTCGACGTCGCAGCGGAGGACGATGTCCTTGTCCTCCCCGTCACCTCCGAGAACGCCGTCCGCTCCGAGGGACCCCAACTCCAGCGTCCCTCCTCGGAGCGAATACAGATACGGATTGCTCCACGGCTCATCGGGCAGCTTCTCCAGGACTCCCTGGTCGATGAGGGGCTGGAGCCCCTCGTCGCTCGTGGGGAGTCGCCCCGTGCGCGATTGATACAGCCGCAGGGCATCGTGGAGGTGCTCCAGGTCGATGCCCGCGCGCTCTGCCTTCATCTCCAAGTTGCTGAGGGGGCAGACGGCCAGGGCCATCAGCCCGAGAAGGAGCGTGAACGGGGTGAGGACGAGCAGCGCCTTCGAGGCCTCCTCGAGCGCGGGGACCAACGGCCTTCGTGCGGGATTCGCATTCATGTGCGACTCCGCGTTTCAAGCCGTGTGCCTGTCTTGCCTCACAGGGACGCGGCCTCGCGCGTCCGCGAGGCCGGTGTCATCCCGTCACTCGCGAGTCATCACTCCGGCCGCGATGACAGACACGGCTCCGGGCCTCTCGGACCCGGAGCCGGAGGTCACGCCGCGACGGGCTCGTTGCGCGGGCGGGTGCGCGCGGAGACCTGCTTGCGGCGGCTCTTGCGCATCACGTCCAACGACACCTCTTCGTCCGTGGCCAGGGCCATCAGCCGCTGGAGGTCATCCACGCTGCTCACCGGGCGACGGTTGATGGCCAGGAGCAGGTCCTCCGGCTGGAGCCCCGCGTCGTCCGCGGGGGTTCCGCTCTGCACGCGGATGACTCGCACCGCTCGCGGCTGACCGGCCTCGCGCGCCTGCTCCGTGTCCAGGTTCACCGCCACCGCCGCGATGCCGAGGAACCGCCGCTCCACCTTCCCGCGCTGGATGAGCAGGCTGGCCACCCACGCCGCCGTGGTGGCGCTCACCGCGAAGCCGATGCCCTGTGCATACGGCAGCACCAGCGTGTTGAGCCCCACCACCTCGCCGCGCGTGTTGATGAGCGGCCCCCCGGAGTTGCCCGGGTTGATGGCCGCGTCCGTCTGGAGCATGCCCTCCAGGATGACGCCGTCGGGCAGCGTGACGCTGCGGTTGACCGCGCTCACCACCCCCATCGCCACCGACTGCTCCAGCCGGAAGGGATTGCCGATGGCCATGACGAGCTGCCCCACGCGCACCGTCTCCGGCGCCGCCAGCGGAAGCGTGGGGAAGTTCGTCCCCTCCGCGCGCACCACCGCGAGGTCCGTGGCCGCATCTCCGCCGACCAGCGAGCCTCGCAGCTCCTCGCCGTTGGACAACTGCACCGTCAGCTTGCGAGTGCCACGCATCACGACGTGGCGATTGGTGAGGACGTAGCCGTCCGGGGTGAGGAAGAGGCCGGTGCCGTGGCCTCGCGCGTGCTCCACGCCCACCACCGCGGGCGCGGCGCGGGCGACGAGGGTCTCCAGGTCATCCGAGAACTGTTGCAGCAGCTTCATGGTGTCTCCTCGCTCCTTCCTCACGAACGCTTGCCCACCGTGACGGAGACCTCGCGCACCTCGCCGGCGCGCAGCACGCGCGCCTGGACGGTGGTGCCCACCTTCTCGTCACCCAGGTAGCCGAGCAGGTCCTCCACGCCCGTCAGCGACTGGCCGCCCAGGCTCACCAGCACGTCCCCGAGCAGCAGCCCGGCCCGCTGCGCGGGGCCCTCCGGGTCCACCGAGACGAAGATGAGCCCTGCTTCCGTGCCGGCCGCCGCCCACTGGTGCTGGGGCAGCTTCACCGGATAGGCGCCCACGCCCAGGTAGCCTCGGCGGATGCCCCCGTGCTCGCGCAGCGAGGCCGTCACGCGCGTCAGCGTGTCATGCGGGATGACCACCGCCGCGGTGCGAGAGAAGGCCGCGGTGAGCAGGCCCACCAGGCGGCCCTCCGTGTCCACCAGCGCGCCACCGGAGAAGCCCGGAGGCAGGTCCGCGTCGGTTTCGAGATACCGGTCCACGCGTCCCCCCGCGTGGGTGCGCCAGCCCTCGCCATGGGTGCTCACCATGCCGAGCGTCGCGCGAGCCGTGCGCCCCGGCCGCGCCACCGTGACGACGAGGTGCCCCACCTTCACGCCATCGAGCGGGGCCTGGGACAGTGGGACGAGGCCGGACGCGTCGACCTTGAGCAGGGCGACGTCGGTGCTGGTGTCTCGGCCGACGAGCTCGGCGGACACGGTGCGGCCGTCGGACAGGCCCACCTGGAGGTGGCCCTCATGCTCGACGGCGTGGCTGGTGGTGAGGATGAGGCCGTCCGCGCTCCAGACGAGCCCGGTGGTGCCGTGGCGTCGGCGGGCGTCGACGCGGACGACGCTCGGTGAGGTGCGCTCCACCACGGAGGCGAGAGACTGCGAGAGAGAGGAGAGAAGGTCGGCGGACATGGGCGTGTTCCTTTCGAGGGGAAGCTAAAGACCTCGAAGGCGCGCCACATCGGCGGATCGGGCAGGACCGACACCTGCCCGTTCGGGCAGGCAGGGCTACTCCACGACGACCCGAATGGGCAGGGACGTGCCGCCGCCCGGTGGAGGTGTCTCTATCGTGACCTCCACCACCCCCGGCTCCGCGACGGCGGAGGCGGGGAGGTCGACCTCGAAGACGTCGGCGTCGTGGGCGCCCGCCACGGGCTCGAGGCTCATCTTCAGCCCCTTCCAGTGCAACAGGCTGGAGGGGTGGAACCTCTTGCCGTGGACTCGCAGCTTCAGGAGCGGGGCTCCCACCGTGGCGGTCATGGGCTCGAGCTTCGTCAACAGCGGAGCCGGGCGCTCGGAGACCACGTTGAGGAGCGCGGCGGGAGAGACCCCACCTCCTTCCGCGATGCGCGACACCGTGACGTCGCGGACTCCCGGCCCATCCACCGTGAGGAGATAGGCGCTGAACCTTCCGTCCGACGAGGGCGGGCTCTGCCGGAGCGGGAGGGAGTAGGGACCCAGGCCCACGGTCGCGCGGGAGGCTCGCTCCGACTCCGGCGCCCAGAAGAAGTCCTGCCCCTGGAGCTGGAAGTCCTGCTGGGCGTTGCGCGTCCAGGCGGCGCCCTGGGAGAGCACTCCCGGACTCAGCGCGAGGAGCCGTGGAATCCGTGCCGCGTGGATGTACAGGTAGACGGGGGCACTCTTGCGTCCCGCGACATAGCCGTGGACCTCGAGGATGCCTTCCGTGTTCCGTTCCGCGGGGCTGAGCAGGAAGGTGTTGCCGCCGAGGATGGGGCGCTCCACGCCGTTCACGAAGAGCGAGGAGAGGGCGGACTCGCCCGTGTTCGCCAGCGTGAAGCGGACCACGCCATCCCGCGTCGCGGAGCTCGCGCCGACGTCCAGGTTGCCGGGCTGGAGCGAGAGCGTGGGCTCCAGCCCCGAGGTGAGGACGAGGCTCCTCGCGCGACTCTCTCCGCCGCCGGGGCCCGGTGTGAAGACCGTCACCCGCACGGCGCCGCGGGTCCGCGCCAGCTCCGCGGGGATGTCGGCCTCCAGCAGGGACCGCTCCCCAGCGCCCGCCATGCAGGGGGTGCTGGCGCACCGCCATTGAGTGGGCAGGGCCTGTCCATCCCACCGGACGACCGACACGGGGCTGAAGCCTTGTCCCAGCAGCTTGATGCGCACGGGGGCCTCGCGGACCGGGAAGGTCTCGCCCCCCTCGGGGCCCTGTATCGCCTCGATGGACGGCATGGGGCGCTGCACGTGCACCGCGAGCAACAGCGGGAGCGACGTGCCACCTCCGGGCGCGGGGGTTCGCACGGTGACGGTGCGGACGCCCGCGCGCTCCACGTCCCAGGGGATGAGGTCCGTGCTCAGCTTCGAGGCGCTGAGGACCCGGGTGGGGCGCGCCTCTCCATCGACGAGGACGACGGACTGGGCGGTGAAGGAATCACCTTCGATGTGCAGCTCGCCCGGCGCATCACCGACGGCCAGCACCGACGGCTCGAGCGAGGAGGCGAAGGGCGCGGGGGACTCCTCGACCACCTGGACGAAGAGCGGCGTGGACTCGGCGCCGTCGAAGGTGCGCTTCACCTGGAGGGAGATGACCCCGGGTTGTGTCAGCAGTGCGTCGGGGACCTGGAGGGTCCAGACGCCCGCGTCGGTCCTCTCGCTGAAGGACTCGGGGCCCAGGGGGGTGCCATTCCACAGCACGGTCTGTTGCCCGCGCTCGCCGAATCCTTCTCCGCGCAGCTCGAGGGAGGTGTTCGTGGACCGGACGCGGACCCAGGGAGGAGACAGGCTGTACAGCACCGGCGCGGTCCTCACGGGAAGCGGGTGGCTCGCGGAGGTCATGGGGCCCTGGGCGCTGGGGCTCTCCAGGGTCAACGAGATGGTGGTGGCCTCCTGTCGCGCCTCGAGGGGCAGCTCCGCGCGGAGGTGCTTCCCATCGGCCTGCCGGGTGGTGACCAGGGGCCTGCCGTTCCACTTCACCACGGTGTTGGCGCGCAGGTGCGCTCCCCTCACCAGGAGGGCATCGGTCTTGGCCGGCCCCGCCTTGCCCTGGTGCAGGTCCACGGCGTTCAGGGAAGGGGGCCACACCCCGATGAGCGTTGGCGTGGGCGACGACACCGTGAGGGGGAGCGCCGCCGTCGTGAGGTCGGGGCGCCCGCGCAGCTCGACGTGGAGCAGGGTCTGCTCCGGGGTGGCGCCCAGGGCGGCGGGCGGCAGCTCCACCGTGCCCTCGAAGGGCGTGGTCAACACGAGCGGATAGCGGCCGCCTCGGAAGACGACCTCGCTGCCGTTGACCAGGTTCTCACCGCTCACGATGACGCGGACGGGCTCCGAGGGCTCCGACTCGAGTGTCCGCGGATGGAGGGCGAAGAGGATGGGCGTGGGGTCGATGACCCGCGCGAATGGAGACCGGGCTCCTCCCGGGAAGCCAGGGGTGCTCGGCGGAATCCTCACTTCGAGCAGGGACGGCGTCGGCTGGGCGCGGAGCATGCGAGGGATGGTCACCCGCAGCTCCGTGCCGCTGACGAACCGGGTCTGGAGGGCCTGGTTGTCGAGGTAGGCGACGCATCGGGAGCTGAAGCCCGAGCCGAGCACCTGGACGGACAGCTCCGCGAAGATGGCGTCCACCACCGCGACTTCGCCCACGGAGATGGGCGGCAGCATCACCGGGGGGATGTGGGGCTGCGGCACCTCGGTGTCCGGGTTCTCGGGCGGCAGCGGGGGCGGTTGGCTCAGCCCCGGCCCGCATGCACACAGCGCCCCCAGCAAGCACAACCCGAGTCTCATCCACGCCTGCCGCATCCGCTGCTCCCCTGGGTGTGCCATGTCCCGCCCCCCCTACACACCCGAGCCCGAGGACTTGCGCAACCGCTGGCGCTATTCCACGACGACCCGGATGGGCAGGGAGGTGCCTCCGCCGGGGCCGGGCGTCTCGAGCGTGACATCCACCGCTCCCGTCGTCGCGAGCGCCGCGGCGGGGAGCTCCGCCTCGTAGTTGTTGGCGTCGCTCGAGAAGAAGCGCACGGGCCTGACGCTCGCGCGGAAGTCCTTCCAGCGCAGCTGGCTGTCGGTGTGGAGGCCCTGGCCCCAGATGCGCAATCGCAGACGCGGAGCCCCCGCCTTCGCGCTCATGGGCTCGAGCTTCGTCAGCAGCGGCGCGGGCCGCTCGGGGACCACGTTGAGGAGCGCGGGGAGGGACTGCCCTCCTCCTTCCGAGACGCGCGACAGGGTGATGGTGCGGACGCCCGGAGACTCGAGCCAGAGCTGCCCGAAGGCGATTCCACTGCCCATGTTCGAGACCTCCCGCACGGGCGGCTGGGGCGGCATGCGCACGCTCAGCTGGAGCCGCGACATCCGCGTGGGCTCACCGGTCCACGAGAGGTCCTGGCCCTCCACCCAGAGGGTGCTCGGGAAGACCTCGGGGCCCAGCGGGTCTTGCGAGAGGACTCCGGGCTTCAGCGTGTGGATTCGCGGGGTCCTGGCGCCATTGAGATACAGGTAGGCCGGGGCGCTCAGTCCTTTGCCCTGGACCTGGACGCGGACCGCGAGGATGCCTTGGGTGGCGGTCTCCCGAGCGTTCAGGCTGAAGGCCCCGTCCCGGTTGTTGAAGGGCCGCTCGACGCCATCCACGAGGAGCTGGGTGACCTGCGTTCCGCTCGCGCCGGAGAGCGTGAAGTTCAGGCGTGTCTCCTGGCCCTCCTCGCTGGGCCGGATGTTCATCTCCTGGACGTTGAGCGAGAGCCGAGGCTCCACCTCCGAGGTGATGACGAGGTACCGCTCGCGACTCTCTCCGCCTCCGGGGCCGGGGGTGAAGACGGTGACTCGGGCGGGCCCGGAGGTGCGTGCTTGCGCCGCGGGGATGACGGCCGTCAGCTCGGAGCGCTGCCCGGGGCCCGCCCTGCATGGCGTGTCCAGGCACTGCCACTGCGTGGGCATGGGCACGCCCTGCCAGCGCACCACCGAGTCCGGGGTGAAGCCTTGCCCCTGGACATGGAGGGTCATGGGGTCATCGCGCGCCATGACCGGGTTCTCTCCGCCGGGGCCCGTGACGGCGTCGATGAAGGGCACGGAGCGCTCCGCGTGGACGGCGAGCAGCAGCGGAAGCGAGGTGCCTCCTCCAGGAGGGGGTGTCCGCACGGTGAGGGAGAGCACCCCCTTCTGCTCCAGGTCGGAGGGGATGAGGTCCGTGGTCAGGTGCCCCGAGGTGTCGAAGCGCGTCAGGCGCTCCTGTCCGTTGACCTGGATGACGGACCGGGGCGTGAAGCCCGCGCCGCCGAGGGCGACGGTGCCGGGGGCGTCACCGACGGACAGCATCGCGGGGGTGAGCTCGTCGACGAGGGGCGCGGGCGCCTCCGTCACGACGTGGACGAAGAGGGGCGCGGACTCGGCGCCGTCGTAGGTGCGCCTCACCGTCACGGGGAACACCCCGGGCCGGTTCAGCAGGTGGGAGGGGACCCTGAAGGTCCACCTGTCATAGGGCGGCCCGCCGGACAGTTCTTCGAAGGACTCGGGAGGCAGGGGCGTGCCATTCCACAGCAGGACCTGTTGTTTGGATTCACCCAGGCCCTCGCCTCGGAGCTCGAAGGTGGTGCCCGTGTCGTTGACGTCCACCCGGGCGGGAGACACGGCGTACACCACCGGCTCGGTCTTCACGACCAGGGGATAGCTCCCGGACACGAGAGGGCCCCGGTCGCTCGGCGTCTCCAGGCTCACCTGGATGGTGGCGGCCTGCATGCGCGCGTCGGCGGGGAGGTCCGCCCGGATTCTCCCCTCGAAGGGAGACGAGTACGTCGTCAGCGGCCTGCCGTTCCACTTCACCACGGTGTTGGCGCGCAGCTTCGTTCCGCTGACCTCGATGGAGTAGCTCTTGGCCTGACCCGCCCGTCCCTGGAGCTGGCCCACCGCGTTCAAGGTGGGAGGCCATATCCCCGCGACGGTGGGCGTCGGAGTCCTCACCGGGAGCGGGAGCGCCGCGGTCCTGAGGGTGATGGTCGTGTAGCCCCGGGGCCAGGGGACCTCGAGCTGGAACAAGCCATCTTCGGAAGGGCTGGCCACCACGCTGGGGAGCAGCTCCACCGTGCCCTCCGTGGGGCTCCTCACGATGAGCGGATGGCGGCCCCCTCGGAAGAGGGCCACGCTGTCGCGGATGAGGTTCTTCCCCTTCACCGTGATGCGGACTGGCGCGGAGGGCGCCGCGTCGACGACTTCCGGAGAGAGCGAATGAAGCTCGGGGGCGGGCTCGACGAACGTCGTGAACGGAGACGTGGCGCCGCCTGGCTGGCCAGGGGCACCCGGGGGCGTCCTCACCCAGAGGAGGTAGGAGTCCCGGGACTGCGAGAGGAGGTGGCGAGGGACACGCGCCCGCAGCTCCGTGCCACTGACGAACGAGGTCTCGAGGCGCGCCTGGTTCAGGTAGACGAGGCTGCTGGCGTGGAAGCCCGCGCCGAGCACCTGGACCTCCAGCTCCACGCTCATCGCGTCCACCACCACCACGTCACCCAGGGAGATGGGGGGCAGCGTCACCGAGGGAGGGGGCCTCACCGGGGGGACTTCGATGTCGGGGTCCTCCGGTGGCAGCGGCTGCGGATTGCCGAGCCCGGGGCCGCACGCCCCCAGCACCCACACCAGGAAGACCCCACCTCTCATCAACCCCAGGCGCATCTGGCCATCCTTCCGCGAGCGGTCTCTCGCGCTCCCTTCACACCCGAGACCCGCTTCTTGCGCAAGCCTTCGTCGCGGAAGCCACGAGAAGGGCTCAGCCCCGGGCGCCCGCCCGCTCCAGGAGTGCACCGCCGGGACCGAAGCCCAGGGTGAGGCACAGGATTCGCGCATGACTCGCGAGTCGCGGCTCCCCGCGCGCGGCCTCCGCGGAGAGCTCCGCGTCGTTGAGCACGAGCACGTCGCCGCTGTCCGGCAGCCCGGCATGCGCGAGGAGGTCGTGCACGAGGGACGCGTGTCCCTCCCAGCCGTAGGTGCAGCCTCCCGGGAGGAGCGCATCGTCCAAGGGACAGGGGAGCGCCAGGCACAGTCCGTCGGAGGCCCGGGTGTCCGTGTCTCGCGCGAAGCCGCGCAGCGCGCCCGCGATGAAGTGGACGGCCGCTGGGATGTGGTGCCCCTCCGCGGGCCGCGGCCTGCCGATGAAGAGGCGCGGGAGCGCGGTGACATCCCGCTCGAAGACCCGCGGCGGCGTGTGCCGGCTCACGCACTTGACGCTCGTCTGCCCGACGTCGAGCGCGAGGGGATTCGAGGCGGAGGCCGGGAGCAGCTGGAGCCCCGCGAGCACCGGCGCGAAGCGGGGCGCCTCCGCGAGGTGGATGGGGCAGCGAAGTCCCCGGGCCGCCTCCGCGAGTGCGGGCTCGAAGTCCTCCAGACACAGCAGGCCCCCCGTGAGCCACACCGCGTCCACCGCGTGTCGATGGACCAGCACCTCGATGGCGGCGAGGAGGCCGGGCATCAGGCGTTGCGCGAGCCGCGCTTCGGGGACCCCCGCCAGCCGGTCTGCCTCCACGCGAGGGGCGCTCAGGTGCTCCCATAGCTCGCGTCCGAGCACCGGGAGGTTCCAGACCTCCAGCGGTGTCACGCCCGGGGCCCGGTAGCGGCGAGGGCTCCGGTGGCTCATGTGACGAGCCGGACGATGCGCTCGGCGACTTCCCTCGCGCCATCCTGGGCGCGGTACGACGCGGAGATGGCGGCGACCTTCGCTCGCAGCGGCGTGCCCGGGGCCAGGAGCTGGCGAAGCGCGTCCCGGCAGTCCTCCACGGTCAACGTGTCGGGCTCCCTCGTGAGCCCCGCGCCCGAGGCCCGGAGGAAGTGCGCCTGGATGGGCTGGTCATTGCAGACGGGCAGCAGCAGCAGCGGGACACCCTCCGTCAGCGCCTCCATCACCGAGTTGGCGCCGCCGTGCGAGACGAAGACGGAGGCCTTCGGGAGCAGCTGGCGCTGCGGCGTGTAGGGGACGGCCACCACGTCGCCGGGCAGCGAGCGCGAGAACTCCGTGTCGGCCAGCTCCCCGGCGCTGAGGACCAGCGTGACGCCCAGGGGCGCGGCGGCCTCCGCGAGGGTGCGGAACAGCGTGGGCTGCCACGAAATCTGGCTGCCGAAGGACACATACACCACGGGCTTCGAGCCCAGCCGCTCCCACGGGAAGTCCACCTCGTCGCCACGGGGCTCGGGAGGAATGGAGGGGCCGACGAGCGCGGTGTCGGGAGGCAGGCCCGCGCCGGGACCGAGGAAGGCCTCGGTGGCGAAGATCGTGTTGAGGCGCGGGGAGAGGCACTCGCAGTTTCGGAAGCGCGCATCGTCGAAGCCGTGCCGCGCGAACAGCGCCGCGCGCTCTTTCGCCAGCGCGCGCACGTTGCGGCGCAGGCCGTAGTCCTCCATCGGCTCCAGCAGCGAGAGCGCGGAGGACACGCCCACCCACGGGAGCTTCTCCCGGTGCGCGGCCAGCACGGCGGCGTACTGCATCCCATCCAGCGCGAGGACATCGGGGCGGAAGCTCCGGACGACCTGGCTCACGGGCTCCAGCAGCGCGGGCACCGCGTCGATGAGCAGCCCACGAATCCACTTCCCGAGCGCCACTTCGTCGCGCACCAGCCGGGCCAGGGCCTCGCCGCCGGTCTCGATGGCGGGGGCCTCCTGCGCGAGCGGCGGCAGGTGGAGCACCTCCACGCCCAGGTTCGCGAGCTGCGGCGAGGGCTCCGGGATGCAGAGCCAGCCCACGGTGTGGCCCCTGCGGCGCAGCCACTGCGCGACTCCCATCATCGGGTTGATGTGGCCCTTCTCGGGAGACGTGCCAATCAGGATTCGGGACATGAGGAGCCTCGCGCCGCGTGCGCGTGGAGCATGGCGAGGGAACACAACCGCATCAACAGGCGATCCACCGCGCTGGCCTCGGGGGCGTCGGGCTCGATGTGCGTGGAATACTCCAGCAGCGCCAGCGCGGCCTCCGGGTCGATGACCTCCAGCGGCTCCAGGCGCGAGGGCGACAGCCAGGCGCGGTAGAGCTCCAGCCAGCGGGCCCGCATGGGACTGGAGAGCGCCGTGTGCCCGTAGCGTGGCGTCTTGCGCGCGAGCCGCACTTCATCTGGGACGAGGCCGCGCACGCCCTGGCGGAACAGCCACTTGCCGACGCCTTCGCGCGAGAGGGAGGACTCCGGCAGCGAGAGCGCCACGTTCGCGAAGCGCGTGTCGAGGTAGGGCGTGTGGACGGTGAGCCGGTGGGTCCGCGCGCCGCGCAGCTCCGGAGGCAACACCAGCTCGCGCAGCACCCAGGCGGCATGGCGCACCTCTTCGGAGGACTCCCGGTCCGCAAGCGACCAGGGCATCGGGTCGCGTGGGTCCCCCAAGTTGTCCACAAGGGGGCGCAGCACCGTGCGCGCGAGCTTCCGGTCCTCGTCGATGCGCGTCGCCGCCGAGGCCATCGCGTCCGGGTTCCCTCGGAGCACCTCGTCCGCTCCTGCCCCGCTGAGCATCACCGACGCGCCCAGCAGCCGGGCCGCCGCGTAGAAGGCGAAGCTCGCGATGACCCGCGCGTTGAGGAGGGGCGTCTCGGTGGCGATGACGGTGGGCTCGAACAGGTCGGGCAGCACGGCGTCCGGGATGGGCACGTCCACCAGCTCCACGCCGGTGAGGCGCGCGACGGTCCTGGCGTTGCGCCGCTCCGTCTCATCGGCGAAGTGGACCTCCATGCTCCAGGCGCGGACCCGGCCGGGCGCGTGACGGGCCGCCAGCGCGCACAGCACCGCGCTGTCCACGCCGCCGCTCAGGCTCACGTCCCGCGCGCCCGCGGCGACACGTGCGCCCACCACGTCGGAGCACGCGGACACGAGTCGCCGTGCCTGCTCGTCGTGGACCTGGACCTCGGCCTCGTTGGAGAGGGATTGCGCCGGCGCGGCTTCGCGCTGGACCTGGGGCAGGGGTGGCGCCACGCGGCTCACGCCCCGGAACAGGCTCTGGCTCGGCGGCAGGGCATGGAGCAGGAACGCGGCGATGCACGCGGGCTCCAGCCCCAGGAGGGGCGTGCTCCCGCCGCGGGCCTCGGAGGGCTCGGCGCGGGGCTTCTCCTCGGGCAGCGTGGCCCTGCCTCGGAGCGGGGGCGGGAGCAACCGCCACACGGACTCCTGGGGTTCACCGGAGGAGGACTGGTAGGACGGAAGGATGGCGAGCGGGCTGCTCGCGTCGCCAGAGGGTGCTGACACGCGGTGACTGTCTCAAGCCCTGGGGGGAGGCGGCAACCCCGCTATAGTCGCCAGGTGCGTTACGAGCTGCACGACGGCCGAATCCTCACCTGGTCCCTGGAGACGCACGTCGTCACCCACTGCAACCTGCGCTGCGTGCAGTGCTGCCCGCTGTCGCCGCACCTGCCCGCGTGGGCGGTGGAGCCCGACTCACTCCAGGCCGACCTCACCCGGCTGGCGCGAGTCCTCGAGCCCAACATCTTCAAGCTCACCGGTGGAGAGCCCTTCCTCCATCCGAATCTTCCCGCCGTGCTGGACGCCGTCCGGGCCTCTGGCATCTGTGAGCAGGTCTCCGTCACCACCAACGGGCTGCTCGCCGTGAGCGCGCCGGAGGCCGTCTACGAGCGCCTGGACCGGATGACCCTGTCCGTCTACTCCTCCGCGCCGCTGCCGGAGAAGTCCCTGGCGCGCATCACGGAGCGCTGTGAGCACCACGGGGTCCATCTCACGGTGAAGCGCATCGACGCCTTCCAGCAAATCACGCCAGAGGCGCCGCTGGGCTCGGACGCGGAGGTGCGCGATGTCTATGCGCGCTGCTGGCTGAAGGTCCGCTGCCACCTGGTCCACCAGGGGCGCTTCTACTCCTGCACCCGTCCACCGCACGTGGCCACGGTGCTGGGGCCCGCGCATCCGGACATGCCCGCGCTCGCGGAGGTGGACGGCGTGCGCCTGGACGCGCCGGACCTGCTCGAGCGGGTGCTGGGCCTCTTGGAGCGGGACACGCCGCTGGCCACGTGTCGTTACTGCCTGGGGGCCAGTGGCCCGTGGAAACCACACGCGCAGCTCCCACGGGCACCTCGCGGCTAGCGCTTCTCCTGGCCGGACTTCGGCACCGCGTTCTGCATCGACGGAGGGTAACGCTCTCCCGCCGCGACGCCGCGCGGGGCGACCGCGTCGATGTCCTTCAAGTCCTGGGGCGTGAGCTTCACCGCGAGCGCGCCCAGGTTCTCATCCAGGTACTTGCGTCGCTTGGTGCCGGGAATCGGAACCATGTCCGGCCCCTGCGCCATCACCCACGCGAGCGCGAGCTGCGCCGGTGTGCAGCCCTTGTCCTTCGCCAGCCGCTCCACCTTCGTCACCAGCTCCAGGTTGCGCGTGAAGTTCTCCCCCTGGAAGCGGGGCGAGTTGCGCCGGTAGTCATCCGCGGCCAGGTCCTCGAAGCGCTTGATTTGCCCCGTGAGGAAGCCGCGTCCCAGCGGGCTGTAGGGCACGAAGCCGATGCCCAGCTCGCGGCAGGCCTGAATCACTTCGTCTTCCGGGTCGCGGCTCCACAGCGAGTACTCGCTCTGGAGCGCGGCGATGGGGTGCACCTTGGACGCGCGGCGCAGCGTGTCGCCGTCGACTTCGGACAACCCCAGGTGCCGCACCTTGCCCTCGCGCACCAATTCCGCCATGGCGCCCACCGTGTCCTCGATGGGGGTGTGAGGGTCCTTGCGGTGCAGGTAGTAGAGGTCGATGACGTCCATGCCCAGCCGACGCAGGCTGGCCTCACACGCCTGCTTCACGTACTCCGGACGGCCGTTGATGCCGCGCGTCTGCGCGTTGTTCGGGTCCCGGACGATGCCGAACTTCGTCGCCAGCACCACCTTCGCGCGGTGGGGCTTGAGCACCCGGCCCACCAGCTCCTCGTTCTTCCCGGAGCCGTACATGTCCGCGGTGTCGAAGAAGGTGATGCCCCGCTCCAGCGCGTGGAGCAGCGTGGCCTCCGACTCCGTGTCGTCGCGTCCCGCATAGAAGTCAGACATCCCCATGCAGCCCAGGCCCATGGCGGAAACCTCCAGGCCCTGCTTGCCGAGCGTCCGCGTCTCCATCTGTCCCTCCCTCGCTGTGGCCACTGCCGTGGCGTTGCGTTCGTCGCGCGCCCTTTACTGTGGCGCGGCCGCCGGGACGTCAACTGGAACGACCCGCTCCCGAGGCAGGTCCACGGTGAAGGTGGAGCCTCGGCCCTGCTCGCTCTCCACGCGCACCCGTCCTCCCATGGCCTCCACCAGGGTCCGGGTGATGTAGAGGCCCAGGCCCAGGCCGCCATAGTGCCGCTCCGATACGGCCCGCTCGAAGCGGCCGAAGAGGCGGGGCAGGTGCTCCGGCGCGATGCCGATACCCTGGTCCCTCACCCGCAGCCGCGCGCGCGAAGGCGCCTGCTCCAGGCTCAGCAGGATGGGCTTGCCCGCGCCGTACTTCACCGCGTTGTCGATGAGGTTGGTGACGACCTGCTCCAAGCGCAGCCGGTCCCAGCGGCCGACGAGGCCTCCCTCGCCCCCCTCCACCTGGAGCGTGGAGCCAGCCCGGGCCGCGTGAGGCTCGTAGCGTGAGGCCACCTCGCGGATGAGCGCGCCCAGGTCCACGTCCTCCAGCTCCAACGCGAGCCGACCCGCCGCGATGCGCGACACGTCGAGCAAGTCCCCCACCAGCTCCGCCAGTTTCTTCACCTGCCGCGCGCCCGTGTCCACGTAGCCCTTCACCACCGAGTACGGAATGGTGTCCGGGTGCCGCTCCAGCTCGCGCGCCAGCGCCTGGAGCTTGAGGCTCAGCGGCGTGAGCGGCGTCTTCAGCTCGTGGCTGGCGATGGAGAGGAACTCGTCGCGCAGGCGGATGGCCTCTTGCGCCTCGCGGTACAGCCGCGCGTTCTCCATGGAGAGCGCGGCGCGGTAGGCCAGCTCCAGCCCGAAGGCCAGGTCCGCCTGCGTGTAGCGCCGGTTGGAGAAGGACGTGAAGAAGCTGAAGACGCCCAGCGTGTGGCCGCGCACCACCAGCGGCACGGCGATGAAGGAGCGCAGGCCCGTGGCCAGCATCACCCGCGCGTGGTTCTCGTTGTGGGCGCTGCGCTTGATGTGCGCGGGCGTCATCTCCTCCAGGAGGATGGCCTCGCCCCGCAGCAGCGCCGCGGTGGGCGGGTGGCGCGGGTTGCCCTCCGGCATGAGCTGGAAGTTGAGGACCTCCGCGGCGGTGGGCGCGTCCTCCGGCCGGGCGTGGGCGACCTCCAGCCGCCGGAAGTTGCCGTCCGGCTGCGCCAGGTCCACGAAGCACCAGTCGGCGAGCGCCGGCACCACCAGCTTGGCCAGGTTGCGCATCGTCATCTCGTAGTCGAGCGACGACGCGAGCACCGTGCTCACCTCGGCGAGCACGCGGGTGCGGAACTCGGCCTGCCGCAGCTCCGTGGCCAGCGCCTCCGCGCGCTGCCGCGCGTGCACCAGGTCCGTCACGTCGAAGCCGAAGCCCGCGATGCCGTCCACCTGGCCCTGCGCGTCGCGCGTGGGCTGGTAGACGAGGTTGTGGAAGGTCTCCTTCTCCATGCCGTCCGCCTGGAGGAAGCGCAGCGGGATGGCGTTGCCCACGAAGGGCTCCCCCGTGGCGTAGACGCGGTCCAGCACGCCGCGCGCATCCTGGTCCGCCACCTTCACCAGCCCCTCCTCGAAGGACTGACCCAGCAGGTCGCGGTTCTTCAGGAGGGTGCTGTTGCGCGCGTTGGAGAAGTCGAACGCCTGGGTGGCGCCCCGCAGGAAGAAAATCTGCGCGGGGGCCTGCATGAAGATGGTGTGCAGGCGGGAGCGGGCGGCCTCGGACGCGGCGCGGGCGCGGTGCTCGCGGTCCAGCAGCGTGGCCCGCTCCTCCAGCGCCCGGTTGAGCGTCACGTTCAGCTTGGTGATGAAGATGGCGAGCAGGCCGAAGATGCCCAGCGCGAGGATGTCCGCGGAGCGCATCTGGAGCGTCAGCCGCGGCGGCAGGAAGTGGTGGTCCACGGACACCAGGGACAGGGCCGTGACGAGCAGCGCGGGCCCCCAGCCTCCCCACCACCCCGCCACCATCACCGCGCCATAGAAGAAGAGGAACGGGCTGGTGGACATGAGCGGACGCAGCTCCATCTGGAGCAGCATCGCGATGCCATAGAAGGCCAGGGCGACGCCATAGCGGCCGGGCCACGACTTCTTCATCCAACGCCAGAACCGGCGCGGGTCGGGCGCGGGACGTGGCTCGAGTGACGCGGCCGCCAGGGAGTGCGAGGTCCCCGACGGGTGCGAGGTTTCCAGATGAGAGATGGGCGTGGGCAAGGCGGGTGGCCTCCTCACGACGAGATGGCGCCGCGACCATCCGAGTCGAGTTGCCCAGGAGGACAGCGCGGCAGCCGCATGATGGTCCTACTCAAGGCCCGACCGCGCCCTTCCCGCATGCAAGTGATTGAAGGAATACGCTCCGAGGGGGAACGTGTGTCTTTTCGTTTCCACTTGTTGCGTGGTTACCGCTTGCTCGGCGCACGGGGCTTGGAGGACCCAGTCAGTCCTGACGCTGCCGATGAAGACTTTCAGGGGTGTTGTTTTGGTTTGACGAACGAGTGTTCGCCGCGCGCGGCCGGGTGCGTCACCTCACCCGGTGCGGGAGCGCGGAGATGTTGTTGCGGCGACATGGTTGCGGAAGGGGAGGGGCTTGCTCCCCGAGGACAGGGACGCCTCGCTCACGGCGCGCACGAGGAGCTGGGGCGGCTTGCTCCAGCCCAGGTTGCGCAGCGCGGAGGTGAGTCGCTCGCACAGCGGGGCCACGTCGGTGTCCACCGCGCCGGCCAGCTCCAGCTCGAAGCGCGAGGGCTCCACCTGGGTGAGGCGAAAGGCTCTCAGCGCATGGTGCTTGAACACCCACGCCAGGGCCCAGGCATCCACGGTGCGTCCAGAAGGCAGAGTGTAATGGCAGGCGCCTCGGCCGCTGAATTGCCCCAGCGTCCATCCGTGGAAACCGCAGGTGCACACCTCCCTGCATGTCCTTCCCCTGTCGCCCGGGAGGTAGCGCAGCAGGGGCAGCACGCTGGGGCGCAGGCGCGTCACCACCACCTCGTCCATGTCCGGCTCCAGCCAGACGTCGGGCGCGAGGACATGGAAGCGGCCGGGAGACTGGAGGCACTCCCAGGCGAGCGGGCCCGTCTCCGTCGTCGCGTAATAGTTGAGGAGCGGGACGGGCAGCTTGCGCGCGAGCGCCGCGCGGGTGTCGTCGGGCAGGTGCTGCGCCGAGGTGAGCACCAGTGCGGGCGGCGGAACCTCGCGCTGCTCCGCGAGCCAGCGCAGCCCCTCCGGGTCCGAGAAGAGGATGGCCGGGCGCACGCGGCACAGCCGCTCCCGAGCATCGTCGCGCAGCACGGAGATGCGATGCAGCGCGCCGCCGTGGAGGATGGGCAGGCGCACCGAGTACTCCAGTCCTCCCGGCAGCGCGTCCAGCAGCACCACGCGGGGCCGAGGGGGCGGGGTGACGCCCGCGCGCTCCAGCCAGAAGCGCAGCACGGCCCACATGTGCAGGCAGTCGAGCCTGTCCCGCACCACCTTCACGGGCTCCCCCGTGGAGCCGGAGCTGCGCACCACCACGCCCTCGTCGTCGGAGGACAGCGGCGCGGGGACCTGGTCCCAGTGCCGGGCGAGGACGCTTCGCTCCAGCGCGGGGAAGTGGCGCAGGTCCTCGAGCGACTGGAGGTCGCCGGGGTGCAGGCCGGCCTCGCGCAGGCGCCGCGAGTAGTAGGGCGAGGCGAGCAGCGCCTCTCGCAGCGGGCCCAGCCGGGAGTCGAGCTGCGCGCGAGCCTGGGCTTCGTCCTCGAGGGTGGTGAAGCGGGTCAGCGCGTGGGCGATGGACTGGGCCCAGGGGATGTGGCGGCGCTGGGTGTCGGTGTCCCGGCGGATGTTCGCGCGGGGAGCCACGCGAGCCTCCGGCGAGAGGCCGTGCGTCACTCGCGCCATCCTCGGGCATCGGCGGCGCGCTTCTCCGCTTCCTGAAGCTCCTTGAGGCGCTTGTCGGCCTCCCGCTTCCGGGCCTCGTCCGCCCTCTCCAGCTCCTTGAGGGCGGCGCGGTAGTCGAGCTTCTTGAGCCGCGCGTCGGACTCCATCGCCGTCTCGCCCTTCACCTGTCCCTGCACCGCGTGCACCCACTTGCGCAGGAACTCCTCCTGCCGGAAGGCGTTGGAGCGCACCATCTCCGCGGTCAGCGGCTCCACCCGCGTGAAGAAGAGCGCCAGCAGGACCTTGGCGTCGGCGTCCTTGCGCAGCGCCTGGGCCGAGTCCTCGCCCAGCGTCGTCGACGTCAGCACGTGCGCGAGCATCCCCACCTGCTCCTTCCAGAGGCCGGCGGCCTTCGAGGTGTGCTCGAGGCCCGCCCAGTCCGCGCGCGAGGGAGGGCGCAGGCCCGCCACACGGAAGACGTCGCAGATGATGGCCACCGACAGGTCGTGTGGATACGGCGACACGAGCGGGACGGCGGAGAGCTGCTTCTGGATGTCCTTGATGTCGAAGACCATCACTTCTCCAGCAAAGCCTGGGACAGGGCCGCGGCGGCGGGGCCGAAGTCCGACAGCCATTTCACCACGACCAGGCGGAAGCCGCGCTCGCGAACCACGGGCGCCAGCGTCTGCCGCGCGTGCACGTCATCCGCGAGCGAGAGCAGCGCGACCACCATGCGCGAGCCCCTCACCACCTCCACCAGCGTGTCCATGTGGTCTTCCGCCGTCGCGTTCGCCAGGAAGTCGCTGTCGGAGATGATGACGCGGAGCACGTCGCGCTTCTCCCGCGCGGACCGGCGGAGCACGTCGAAGGGCAGCTGCGTGCCTCCGCCGATGTAGTGCAGGAAGAAGTCGCGGGCGTACTCCTCGTCGTACATCCAGGGCGAGACGAGCGGCGAGCCGTGCGAGTAGATGATGCCGCGCACCCGGGCCTGCTTGCGCAGCGCGGAGGCGGACAGCACCTGCGCGGCCAGCGTCATGGCGTTGAGCTGCATCTCCGGGTTCGGCATGGAGCCGCTGGTGTCCAGGTAGATTTCCAGCTCGGGCACGCCGGGCTCGGTGCCAGGGGGCTCCTCCGCTTCCAGCTCGCGGCGCAGCGGGGACACGGCGGCCAGGTGTCCCTGCGAGAGCACCGTCAGCGTCCAGTCGATGGCGGACGGGTCATCGCCATACTCCCAGGCCTCGGGCGTGGTGCGCAGGTAGGGCTCGACGCGGTTGGGCGCGGCGGGGAGCTTCAAGAGGTGCTTGTCGACCTCGCGCCGGTAGTGCCGGGACACCAGCGCGCGGCGCAGCTTGCCGTCGCCGGTGCCGGGCAGGCTCCGGGTGATGCGATTGATGTTGTCGAGTGCATCGGGCGCGGAGGAGACCTGGTCCGCGCTCAGCCAGCCTCGCTCGCGGGCCTCGCCCAGCGCGTCCTGCCAGCGCCCGCCGCTCTGGAGCGCGGAGTCCCAGTCATCCACGTCCGGCGTCGGCACGTCGCTGGCCATGGGCATGGAGCCCGTGCCGTCGTCGGGGCCGGAGAGGTAGCGCAGGAAGGTGGCGCAGAAGTAGAGGAACTGGAGGCGCGGGCCGGGCAGCGCGTAGAAGGTCTGCGCGAAGACGCGTGCCTCCACGCGCAAGCCCGGGAAGCGCTCCTCCATGGCGCGCATCTCCGTCCGAGGCACCAGCGTCCCGGGCTCGCAGCCCCACAGCTCCTCGTGGATGGACAGGTAGAAGAAGAACAGCGGGGACATGCTGCGGCGGGCGTAGACGCTCTGGAAGTTCCGGTACACCCGGCACAGGTCCTCCCAGTGGGTGCGGCCCACCACTTCGTTCACCTGGAGGTCGTAGAAGAAGTTCGTCAGGGATTGCTTCAGGCCGGGGAGCAACTGCTGCTCCATGACCTTCAGCTCCGCGTCCCAGCCCAGCGTGTGGGGGAAGCGGGCGTGGTGGCCGATTTCGTGGGCCAGCACGGCCATGAGGCTGGCCTCCGCGCTCATGGACTCCAGCAGGTGGAAGTTCACGAAGACCTGCCGCTTCACCATGTTGATGTAGGCGAGCGGCTCGTTCGCGTGGTCCGCGTCCGCGCGGAAGGGGACGTGGGGCTCCGGGGGACTCAGGCGCACCTGCACATCCCACAGCGCCAGCGCGTCCTGCCAGGCCTTCGCGATGAGCTCCGGTGTGAAGCGGGACGGGCTCATGCGGGCGCGAGCACCAGCACGAAGCGCGAGGTGTCCAGCGTGCCCGCGGCGCGCCAGTCATTGGCCCCGGTGGCGAAGAAGGCATCCACGCGCGGGTCGTGCTCCTCCATGGCCGTCAGGTGCGGCGTCTTCACGTGCGTGACTTCGGGCGTCTCGCGGCAGCCCATGGCGCCCAGGGGAATCGGCGGGTCCCCGACGAGGAGGATGCCCTGCGTCGCGGCCTCGCGCCCGGCCACGGCGTGGCGGTGCCGGTCGTGCACGCACAGCACGGTGGGCGCGAGGAAGTGGATGGCGCCTGGGAGGAAGCGGCTGTCCTCTCGGGACAGGTCGATGAGGTAGGGCTGGGCGCGGTCCCCCAGCTTCTCGGTGGGCGGCTCCATGGCGACGGTGGCCGTCTCGCGCAGGCGCTCCTCGATGCCGGCGAGGGAGTCGAGCCGCTGGCTGACGCGGTGGAAGATGCGCTGCACCCAGGGGGGCGCGGACTCCAGGTTCTCGCCCACGTTCCAGAGTTGCGCGAGCGTGCTGGCGCGCGCGGACTCGGGGACACCCGAGAGGAGGCGAGGCACCAGGTCGGACCACGCGAGGGTGAAGAAGTTCTGCCGGCCCGCGGTGGCGGGGTAGAGGTAGCCCAGGCCGATGGCCTCCGCGCCCAGGCGCAGGTAGGCGCGCATCAGCTCCGCGGCGCTGGTGCTGGAGGCGCCGGACTTGGACAGGGATTCGGCCAGGCGCTGCGCGGGGCCCTGGCGCAGCTCGCGCCAGAGGTCCGCGTCCCAGCGTACGTAGCGGCCCTGGGCCTGGGCCTCGAGCTCGTCCTCGAAGGCGGTGCTCACAGGCGGCCTCCGGGGTTGTCCTTCAGCCACGTCGCGTAGTTGCGGTAGCGGCTGTACATGGACTTGAGGTGGATGAGGTCCTCGTAGACGGGGCCGGAGAGCTCCTGCTTGGTGAGCAGCTCGTTCATCAGCGCGGTGACGGAGGCCAGGCGCTTCTCGGTGGTGCGCAGGTCGATGCCGGACAGGCCCTTGTCCAGCTCCTCGCGCAGGACGGACACCTTGCGGCGGATGGGCTGGTGGCGCTCGTGGTGCTCCATGGCCATGTCGAACATGTGGCGGATCCACGCGACGCGGTCCTGGAGGAGGACCTTGTGGCCCTTGGCCTCGAAGAAGGCGCTGCGGGTGTTGGGGACCAGCTTCTCGTGCAGCACCCACGGGGCGATTTGACGGAAGTCCTCCAGCTCCACCGTGGTGTGTCCGCGGAAGAAGGCGAGCGCCTTCGCGTAGTGGAGGATGGTCTGGTAGGCGCGCACGCTGACGCCGTTCTCCGTCTGCGTGCAGAGGTGCACCTTCTTGTCGAGCGGGCACTGCTCGTTGCACACGGCGGAGACGGACTGCCCGGCGAGCTTGAGGGTGTCCTTGTGCTTGAACTCGAAGCGGGGCGAGGCCATGCGGCAGAAGTCGAGCTGGCCCAGGAAGAAGGCCACGCGCTCGAGGACGTCCTTGGGGACGTCGACCTCGAGGATGGAGGCGTAGGCGCGCTCCAGCTCTCCGTCGGTGAAGATGACGTCCTTGGGGAGCATCTCCTCGGGGGACTTGTCGGCCTCGATGCGCTGGAGGAGGGTGTCGATGAAGTTCGAGTTGAAGGGGACGGCGCGGACGACGACGTCGAGGCGGTCCTTGAGGGCCTCGATGACCTGGAAGGTGCCGCCGCCCTGGTCGTCATTGGCGGTGAGGAACCAGGAGGAGCGTCCCGCGTAGACGTACTGGTCCATCATCTCCGCGTAGCCCTCGGCCATGAGGGAGAGGAGGGCGGACTGCGTCTTGGTGGGGATGCGGTTGTACTCGTCGATGATCTTGACGCGCTGGGTGATCCACTTGCGCCAGCTCACCTTCACGGCGGAGAGGTCATCCGCCTTGAGCATGTCGGAGGGGAGGGGTGCGCCGAGGAGGTCGGCGATGGAGAGCTGGGGGTGGCCGCGTTGGATGGAGCGGCGGATGTCCTCGCGGGACATGCCGGACAGGAGGGCCATGAGGATGGCGGAGGTCGTCTTGCCGCGGCCGGGGCCGCCGATGAGCAGGGCGCGGCGGCAGGTGAAGAGGGTGAGCAGGGGGATGAGGACGAAGGAGCTGTAGCTCATGCTCTCGGGGAGGTGGACCTCGTCCCCGGCGGAGTTCTTGAGCGAGGCGGAGCCTCCGAACTCGATGTCGTAGTAGGGGCAGATGACGGCGTTGTTGGTGATCCACCAGTACGCCTGCCGCATCTTGTCGTGGAGGCTGCCCCCGTCACGCTCGGAGAGGTGGACGTTGAGTCCCTTGTCCACCGAAGCCCGCCCCGTGAGCAGGCGTGACACCCAGTCCTGATTGGCCATGTGCGGCGGAGACTAGCAAATGGCGTGGGACTACAGGGTGACGCCCCGGAGCTGATATGCGAGGCGACTCATGAGCCATTGGCGCTGGGTGCTCTGTGTTCTGTGGGTGTGTGGGCTCGGACTCGTGGCTCCCGCAGCCCGGGCTTCACCGCCGTCCATGGTGGGGGCCGCGGTCAAGTCGACTCCCCCGGCACCGGGCGACAGCTCCATCCAGGCTCGGCTCAAGGCGTGTCTGCTCCTCGGTGATGTCCAGTGCGTCGTCGCGCAATGGATGTTGCTCAAGGGCACGGACAAGGTGCCGGAGTGGCTGAGTCGATTTCAGTGGGCCTTCGAGACGAGCAATCGGCAGGCGGGGCAATGCCCCAAGGTGGCGAAGGCGATTCACGAAGGGTTGACCCGACTGGGCGAGCGGCCCGAGTTCTATCGGCTCACCCTCGTGGGAGAGCATCGCAAGTTCCTGGGGTTCGATGAAATCGTGAAGGGAGTCCTGGTGAAGAGTCATCAGGTGACGACCAATGGCCTTCACTTCGTGGTGAGACTCCAAGGGCGCATCTTTGATGCATACACAGGGCCCGCGGGACTTCCTGAAGAAGAGTACGTGAGGCGGCTCATCCCCTACCCGGGCATGAAGCTCGTGATGGAGACGGTGGACTCGATATGACGAAGGTCGTGAAAGAGGAGCCGGTGCCCGAGGCGCTGCGTGGGCGGCCCGTGGGGTTGCTCGACGTTCTCCGCTGGTCGCGGGAGCAACTCCTGAAGGGGAGGGGCCTCTGGTACGTGGCGGGAGGGGACCGGGTCGACTCGCTGGTCTCCTTCATCCACGGATGGCTCGCGCACAACATCTTCAATGGAGGAGCGGACCCGGCGTGGCACCAGTTCGAGACGTGGCTGCGTGATGTGAAGGGGGAGTTCCCGGCGGAGGGCTGGCACGTCAAGTTCCTCGAGGACTGCCAGGGAGACCATGCACGCGCCGCGATGAAGTTCCTCGACTACGTGGAGGAGTTCGCGACGCAGCGTGGGACTACAGGGTGACCAGCCCCATGCGCGCCGCGCGCACCACGGCCTCCGTGCGGCGCTGGACGCCGAGCTTGGAGAGCACCGCGTTCACATGGAACTTCGCGGTGTGCTCACTGATGCCGAGCCGGTCCGCGATGGCCTTGTTCGACAGCCC
Organism: Myxococcus stipitatus DSM 14675; assembly: GCF_000331735.1. Lineage (GTDB taxonomy): Bacteria > Myxococcota > Myxococcia > Myxococcales > Myxococcaceae > Myxococcus > Myxococcus stipitatus. The sequence goes on from NC_020126.1 coordinate 390,458, forward strand.
CTCCGCCAGCAACGCGAGCACCTCGCGCTCTCGCGGCGTGAGCGTCTCCGGGCCGGGTGCGTGACGGGCCTGGGCCGGCGCGCTCCTCGGCGCCGCGCGCACGTCCGCGAGCCCCGTGTCGAACACCGCCAGCCCTTGCGAGACCGCGGACAACGCCGACGTGAGCGGACCGGGACCGACGTCCCGGAACAACAACCCCCGCGCCCCTGCTGTCAGCGCGAGCTCGCCCGCGGCTTCGTCCGACACCAACGCCAACACCGGCGCTCCCAGGTCCGGCAGCTCCACGCGCCCCTCGGACTCCTGTAACCGCATTCCCGTATCCCAGAGCACCACGTCAGGGGCCTCGCTCCGGGTGGACTCCAGCTCCACCTGCGTCCCGGCGCCGAGCAACACCAGCTCGCCCCCGCGGTCGCTCAGCACCCGTGACAGCGCACCTCGCGCCAGCGGGTCTTCCGCGACCAACACGAGACGAATCGGAGGGAGGGAGGCATCCAGCACGGAATCCCTCTCCTAACGCGCTGCACCTTCCGTCGCTCGCGCCCTGTATCGGCTGTTGTGGGGAGGAGACAGACAACTTTTTCACTGACCGTCCGATAAGTTCATAAATGCTTGGATGACACGCCCCCGGTCATCACCCCTCTCTCCCCGGAGTCCCCTCATGGCCGTCGGTGGCGCGGGTTCGTCCCGCAGCAGCACCAGTTCGTCCCGAAGCACCTCCTCCAGTTCCTCCCGCAGCACCTCCACGGGAAGCATGGCCGCTGGCCGTGCGGCGGACCGAGCGAGCGTCAGCGGTTACTCAGGTGACAGCCGCTCCTCGAAGTCCTCCACCTCCAAGTCCTCGACGACGTCCGGCTCGATGGCCTCCGCCCGAGCGGCGGACCGCGCGAGCGTGAGCGGTTACTCCGCTGACAGCCGCACCTCGAAGTCGACGTCGAACAAGTCGGGCTCCATGGCGCAGGGCCGCGCCGCGGACCGCGCGAGCGTGAGCGGTTACTCCGCTGACAGCAGCTTCTCCCGGCCCGGCTCCATGGCCGCCGCCCGCGCCGCCGACCGGCAGAGCGTGCTGGGCTACACCAGCAATACGCAGCGCAAGGGCGCGACGAACGACACCGTGTCGGGCCTCCAGGACCGCCTGCGCTCCGCGGGCTTCGACCCCGGCACCACGGATGGGAAGTTCGGCCCCGCGACGCAGCGCGCCGTCCGCGACTTCCAGCGCGCGATGGGCCTCAAGGTCGACGGGGTCGTGGGCAAGCGGACCTTCAACGCCCTCAACGGCCTGTCGAGCTTCACCGCCGCGAAGAAGCCCGACGCCACCACCACCCAGCAGGTCACCCAGGCGCGCCCGGGGGAGCGGCCCTACCAGGCCATGTCCCGGCTCGCCGCGCAGCACGGCCTGCATGTGACGTCGGACATCGGAGGACGGCACAACCCCGGCTCGCTGCACCCCCTGGGTCGCGCCATCGACGTGCGGACCCGCGGTGTCTCTGCGGCGCGCATCGACGCGTTCATCGCGGATGCCCGCGCCGCCGGCTACCGGGTTCGCGACGAGCGGACACGCCCCAGGGGCCAGGCGGAGTGGAGCGGCCCGCACCTCCACATCTCGCAGTAGTCCGCGAGGGAGGCGCGCTTCAGCTCCTCCAGTGCAGGTACAGGAACGCCGCCGCCGCGCCGAGCGTGAGCATCATCCCGAGCAGACTCCACGTCAGGATGGAGCAGCCCGGCGCGGCCCGTGAAATCGTGGGGAGCTTCTGCGTCTTCAGCTCCTCCACGAGCTGCGCGAGCATCCCCAGGTCGTAGCCCACGGGCTCGCCCTCGCGAATCCGCCGTCCGAGCTCCGGCAGCATCCCCTCGGCGAAGAACCGCGAGGACAGCCACAGGCTGCGCGCCTGGAGCATCCGGTCCGTCCCGCCGCGAGCGGGGTCCAATCCGCATCCGTCACAGGGCTCGAAGGGGCCCTCCTTCGTCTCGCCACATCCCACACAGACGGCCACGTTCATGGGCCCATCCTAACGCGAGCCTCGGGCCCCTCCGCCCCGTCATGCGAGCGTGACACCGTGGCCCGGTGCTTGGGCATCCAGCCACAGCCGTGAGCCCTCGTAGCGAAGCCCGCCGTGGAACGGATGCCGCGCGATGAACAGCGGCGTGTCCAGGTCCGCGTACGTGAAGCCGCCCAGCCCCGCCGCCAGATGCGCGGACGCGCTCATCGCCAGCACGCTCTCCACCATCCCCCCCACCATCAGCTCCAGCCCCGCCGCGCGCGCCAGGCTCCACATCGTCAGCGCCTCCACCACGCCGCACTTCATCGTCTTGATGTTGATGCCGTGCGCGGCGCCCTCGCGGATGAGCCGCAGCACGTCCTTCGCCGAGCGCGCGGACTCGTCCGCGCACACCCGCACGCGCGAGCGCCCCGCCACCTCCGCCATGCCGGCGAAGTCCGCCGCGGGCACCGGCTGCTCCAGCAGCGCCAGGGGCACCTCCGCCCGCTCCAGCTCCTTCACGAAGGCCAGCGCCTCCGCCACGTCGTAACCCCCATTCGCATCCGCGAACAGCCGCGCGTGGGGCGCGACCTGGTGGATTGCGACCATCCGCGCCGCGTCCTCGTCCGGCGACAAGGCCCCCACCTTCACCTTCAGCGTGGTGATGCCTCGCTTCAGGATGGCGCGCGCGGACTCCGCGGCGTGCGCCACGTCTCCCGCCGTCACCGTCATGTCGATGTCCAGCGACGTCCCCGCGCCCCCCAGCAGCACGTACAGCGGCACGCGGTGATGCCGCGCCAGCGCGTCCAGCACCGCCATCTCCACTCCCGCGCGGGCCGCGGGCGCCAGCGCCAGTCCATCCCCCAGCCACTCCGACAGCGGGCGCCACGCGCGGACGTCCCGGCCCAGCAGCCCCGCGCGCACCGCCTCCAACGACGCGAGCGTGCTGCCCTGCGTCTCTCCGCTCACGGCGGGGAAGGGAGCCGCCTCCCCCAGGCCCACCGTGCCGTCCGCCAGCGTCAGCCGCACCAGGACGTTCTCGGCCACGTGCTGCGCCCCCGTGGCGATGGCGAACGGCTCTGTCAGCGGCAGGTCCAGGGACTCGAAGGAGACGGCGGTGATGAGCGTGGGCGTCATGTCTGGAAACACATCCTGGGCCCCTCCGGGGAAAGGAGGGGACACGCGATAGGTAGGTTCATCGTATTCAACCCGGTGCTCCGAGGTGTCAGGGAGTCGGATGTGTGCCTCGCATCCTCGGCTTGTGCCTGCCGCTCTTTCATGGCGACATGCGGGCCCTTCGGACGTTTTCTGGAATTGAGGCCCTTTAGTGGGGTTCCGGAGATTTTGCCTCCGGGTGACGCGGATGCCCGGGGCGGGCGGGGCATGTCGGCGACGGACACGAGACAGGAAGTCCCAGCCACGAGCGCGGACGCACTGCTGGAAGCGCTGGATGAGGCGGAGCGCCATGACTCGGAAGGGTGCATGGTGTTGCGAGCCGTGCGCGATGCGGCTGGCGCCATCGTCGACTTCGAGTGGCTGTGGGCCAACCCCGCGGCGACCCGGGCCCTGGGCCAGGGGGCTGACTCGCTGCGGGGCCGCCGGCTGAGAGAGGTCTCGCCCGACGCGGGCCTGGGCGGTCGGCTGGAGGTGCTGCGGCAGGTGGTGGAGTCGGGGCGACCCGCGGCGGACAACTTCCCGGAAGGCGATGCGTGGCTGCTCGGCACCGCGGTGCCCCTGCGCGACGGTGTGCTCCTGCGCGTGCGCGACGTCACCAGCGCGCTGCGCGTGGAGGAGGGCCTGCGTGACACCCTCGACTGGGTGCGCGACGTGCTGGAGAGCACCCCGGAGGCGTTCTTCACCGCCGACGCCGAGTGGCGCATCACCTACGTCAACCGACAGGCCGCGGAAATCACCGGCCGCACGCAGGAGCAGGTGTTCCGCCGCGTGCTGTGGCAGGCGTGTCCGGAGTTGATCGGCACGCTGTTCGAGCGGGAGCTGCGCCGCGTCGCCGCGGAGGGCTCCTCCACCATCTTCGAGGTGCGCACCGCCCCTGAGCGCTGGCACGAGGTGCATGCCTGGTGCTCCGGGCAGAACGTCTCCGTCTTCTCGCGCGACATCACCGGCAAGAAGCGCGCGGAGGCGGAGCGGGACGCGCTCCTGACGCGCGAGCACTCGGGGCGACTGGAAGCGGAGGCCCTGGTGCGGGAGCGCACCGAGGAGCTGGTGGCCGCGCGCGAGCGCCTGGTGCAGTCGGAGAAGCTGGCCATGGCGGGACAGCTCGCCGAGGGCGTGGGGCACGAAATCAACAACCCGCTCTCCTACGTGAGCGGCAACCTCCAGTTCGCGCTGGAGCAGCTGGAGCAGCTGCACCACGTGAAGGACCCGCAGGCGGGCCCCTTGAACGAGGCGCTGGAGGCGCTGCGAGAGGCCCGCGAGGGCGCCGAGCGCATCCGCGTCATCGTGCGCGACCTGCAGATGTTCGCGCGCGCGGATGAGCCGCACCTGTCCCCGGTGGACGTCCACGCGGCGCTGGAGTTCGGCCTGGCCATGGCGATGCCGCACCTGCGCTACCGCGCGGAGGTGGTGCGGCGCTATGCGCAGGTGCCCACGGTGATGGCGCACGAGGCGCGGCTGGGGCAGGTGTTCCTGCACCTGCTCGTCAACGCGGCGCAGGCGATTCCCGAGGGCGACTTCAACCGGCACCGCGTCACCCTCTCCTCGCGAGTCGAGGGGGCGTGGGTGGTGGTGGAGGTGGCCGACACGGGCCATGGCATGACGCCCGAGGTGGCCGAGCGCGCCTTCGAGCCGTTCTTCACCACGCGGGGCGTGGGGGAGGGCAGTGGGCTGGGGCTGTCCACCAGCCTGGGCATGGTGCGCAGCATGCGCGGGGAGCTGACGGTGACGAGCACGCCGGGCGCGGGGACGACGTTCCGCGTGCGGCTGCCGGTGACGAAGGCGCTGCCGGACGCGGTGGCGAAGGGCGCGCTGGCGGACGTCCCCGCGCGCAAGCGGGTGCTGGTGGTGGACGACGAGCCTCAGCTCGCGTCGCTCTTGCGCCGGCTGCTCGGGCGGCACCACGAGGTGGTGGTGACCCACAGCGGGCGGGAAGCGCTGGCGTTGCTGGAGCGCGACGCCGACTTCGACCGCGTGTTCTGCGACCTGATGATGGCGGACGTGACGGGGATGGACCTGCACGCGGAGCTGTCCGCGCGGGGGCCGGAGCTCCTGTCGCGCTTCGTCTTCATGACGGGCGGCGCGTTCACGGAGCGGGCTCGGGCGTTCCTCCAGTCGGTGCCGCTGCCGCGAATCGAGAAGCCGTTCGACCCGGGCACGCTGCGGGCGCTGGTGGAGGGAGCACCGCCGCGCGCCAGGGCCGTGGAGCCGCTGGCGCGCGTGGCGCGGTGAGGGTGACGGCCTACAGCTTCACTTCCTCACGGTCCGGGTGGGTGATGTAGCCGGAGCCCGCGGCGACCAGCTTCTCCAGCAGCTTGTCCATGCCGTTGGAGCGGGCGAAGGCCATCTCGTTCTTGGTGACACCGACCAGGGTGAGCAACTGCACCTTGCCGCTGGGCAGGGCGAAGTGGTCGGGGCGGGAGGGGTCTCGGACGAAGACGAAGCCGCTGAGCTTGGAGTCTCCGCCGTCGAGGGTGCCTTCCACGGGGTAGCGGTGGCCCATGGCGAAGGCCCGCATGCACACGAGGTTGTAGGCCATCATGTCCAGCAGTCGGAAGACGGGCCACTTGGCCTCTTCCTTCGTGTGGATGACCATCTCGTAGCCGATGCCACTGGGGGCGTCGTCGGGGACCTCCTCGCCGGGGGTGATGGTGAAGGGGTTGGACAGTCCACTGGTGACGTAGGTCCAGTAGGGGTAGTCCGTGCTCGGCGGGGCCACGCGCACGCCCATCGGTCCCCAGTTGGGGTCCGGGTCGCCTTCTACTTGCGCGATGTCACTCTCCATCCACGCTTGGATGGCGTCGGTCTGGTCGAGCGTGAAGACGCCTTCGTCGATGGCGCCGAACATCTTGGGGTACTCGACTTCATCGCGGTCCGCCCAGCAGTCCTCGTACCACTGGATGAAGTCTTCGTCCGTCTCCGGGGCTTTCATGACGGTTCTACTCTAGAGGCTCACCCCGGTTTCTCAACTTCCCTGAGGGGCCTCCCGGAGCGTCCTACGGGTGGGGAACAGGGGCCTGCCCCCCGGGTCGGTCCGCATGACTCTTGGAAAGCGGGATTCCGGAGGGTGGGTCAGGGCTCCCTGGACCCGGGGAGCGGCCAGGGCTTGAGGCCGCAGATCCGCTCGGCTTCCTCCACGGCCAGGTTGAGCCGGGCCCGCTCGCGGCGCACGTGGTCCCTCACCGCGGAGTCCAGCCTCCGGTCGAAAATCACGTGGGCGCTGTGCACCGCGGAGGGCTCGAAGCCCCGAGACACCTTGTGCTCGCCGCCCGCACCGGGCTCGAACACCTTGCGGCCCGCGCGGATGCAGTCGTCGACCGAGTGATACAGGCAGACATGGAAGTGCAGGAACGGGTGCTCCTCGACGCTGCCCCAGTAGCGGCCGTAGAGCCGCTCCTTCGTCGCCAGGTTGAACGCCCCCGCGATGACCTGGCCCTCGCGCACCGCCTCCACCATCTCCACCGTGTCCGGCATCGCCTGGAAGACGCGGGAGAAGAACCCCGGCGTGAGCTGCACCTGTCCCCACGCGTGCCGCTCACACGTGGCCGTGTAGAACTCATGCGCGCGCTTCGCATGCGCCGCGGTCAATTCCTCGCGCCGCACCGTGCGCAGCAGGATGCCCTGCGAGGCCGCCGCCGCGCGCTCGCGCTTGAGCTGGTTGCGGCGCTTGGAGTCGAAGCGCGAGAGGTAGTCGTCGTAGCTGCCGTACCCCGGGTTCTTCCAATGGAACTGGAGCGTCACCCGCCGCGCCAGCCCCTGCTCCTCCAGGAAGTCCGCCTCGTCGTCCGTCGGGTAGAGGAAGTGCACCGACGAGCACCCCGACTCCCGCGCGCTCTGCACCGCCGCGGACAGGAGCGCCTTGCGCAGGAGCGGCACGTCCTCGCCCTCCGCGATGAGCAGCCGCGGCACCGTGGCCGGGGACAGCGGCCCACCGACGAGGAGCTTCGGGTAGTACTCCACCCCCGCGCGAGCGGCCGCGTCCGCCCAGCCGAAGTCGTAGATGTACTCGCCCATGCTGTGGAACTTGCGGTACGCGGGCGCGGCGGCCACCAGCGTCGGGCCTCGCCACAGCGTCAGGTGGTGCGGCGCCCACCCGGTCTCCTCGGTGGCGCTGCCGCTCTCCTCCATCGCAGCCAGCCAGGCGTGCCGGATGAAGGGAGGCGCATCCGGCCCCGTCAAGGAGTCCCAGTCAGCGGCCGGGACGTCCGTCACTGCGTCGAGGATGCGAAGGCGGAGCGGGGTGTCGGTGGGCACGGGAGGGCAGTTCTAACGCGCCCCTCTCATCCGCGCCGCTCGGCCCAGGAGGAGAAGGCGAGGGAACGGGCCCCGGGCGGCCCGTCACCTGCCTTGTGCCCCAGGGGCGGACCGTCAGGCCCTCTCCCCGGGGTCTCCTTCCACCAGACCCGAGTCCAGCGTTCAGCGGAACAACGGCTCAGGCGGCCCGAGCGGCCCCCGCCTCGCGAGCGGCCTCGCGCGGCTCCGGCCACACGGCCCGCTGCGGCGTGGCGATGCGGATGACGCCCAGCTTCGCCAGCACGCGCATCACCTGCCACGTGGGGTCCACCTCGAACTTGCGCGCCGCGAAGTTCGGGCTGCTGCCGTACTTGTGGTGGTTGTTCTGGAACAGCTCACCCATGCACAGCACCTCCACGGGGAGCGTGTTGCGCGACTTGTCCGTGCTGTCGAAGTTCCGGTAGCCGTACTTGTGGCCGCACCAGTTCACGATGGCCCCGTGCACCGGCCCCATCAGGAAGTGGATGGGCAGCAGCAGGAACTGCCAGGGCGACGTGGCGAACGCGATGTAGAACGACGAGTACGCCGCCACCCAGAAGAGCGTCGCCACCCACGAGGTGCGCAGGGTGTCATCCACCAGCGGCCACTCGGGGTAGCCCCCCAGGAAGCGGGGCTCCGGCTGGCCCTTGCCCTCGGTGTAGTCGTCGTAGCGCTTCTTCGTGTGCAGCATCATCCGGAACACGTCCGTGAAGAAGTGCGGCGAGTGCGGGTCCTTCTCCGTGTCGGAGAAGGCGTGGTGCTCGCGGTGCAGGATGGCGTAGGCCTTGGGCGACAGGTACGACGAGCCCTGCACCAGGTAGGTGAGCAGGTGCATCACCCGCTCCGTGCGCGGACCCATGGTGTACATGCGGTGCGCGGAGTACCGGTGCTGGAAGAAGCTCTGGAAGAAGACGCAGAGCAGCCAGTGCGACACGAAGAAGGCAAGGACGGCCATGGCGGGTTCCCGGTTCGGTAGTGGTGTCCGGGTAACACCGGCCATGTCATGGCTTCGTCAGCCGCGGCCGAAAGACGGGGCCTCCAGGCGGTGGAACGGGCCCTGGCTACAGGCCTCTATCAGCAAGACGCACCGCGTCCTCTCATGACGCGCGCCGCCAGGGGCTCGATTTCCGGTAGCAAGCCCCCGCACCCCACACGCATCGAGACAGGAGCACCCACATGGAGCGGGCCAACATCGTCCTGCTGGACAAGGCGCACGTCTGGCATCCGTACACCGCCATGGAGGCCTACATCGCGGCGACCCAGCCCCTGGTCATCGACCGCGCGGAGGGGTGCTACCTCTTCGACGTCGACGGGAAGCGCTACCTCGATGCGAACGGCTCCTGGTGGGTCTCCACCCTGGGGCACCGCCACCCCCGGCTCTTGCGAGCGCTCACCGAGCAGGCGGGGAAGCTGCCCCACGTCTCGCTCGCGGGCATCACCCATGAGCCCGCCGCCGCGCTCGCCACGGAGCTGGCCGCGATTGCACCGGGCGCGGACCGTCCGGAAATCCCCTTGGCGGAGAAGCTGACGCGCGTCTTCTACTCCGACAACGGCAGCACGGCGGTCGAGGTCGCCATCAAGATGGTGGCCCAGTACTGGGCGCAGAACGGCCGCCCGCGCCGCACGCGCTTCATCACGCTCTCGGGCGCGTTCCACGGAGAGACCCTCGGCTCCACCAGCGTGGGCGGCGTGCCGCTGTTCCGCGAGGTGTTCGGCCCGCTCCTCTTCGACGTGGTGCACGTGCCGTCGCCCGCGGAGGAGGGCGGCTGGGAGCGCGCCTTCAACCAGGTTCAGGCCGCGCTGCGCGAGAATCCGGAGGAGATTGCCGGCGTCATCGTGGAGCCCGTGATTCAGGGCGCCTCCGGCATGCAGATGTACTCGCCGGACTTCCTGCGCGCGGTGCGCGAGGCCACGCGCGCGGTGGACACGTTCCTCATCGCCGACGAGGTCTTCACCGGCCTGGGCCGCACCGGCGCGCGCTTCGCCGTGGACCTGGCCGGCGTGGTGCCCGACGTGCTGTGTCTGGCCAAGGCGCTCTCGGGCGGCTTGATGCCCTTCGCCGCGACGCTCGCCTCGGAGCGCCTCTTCTCGGGCTTCCTGGGGGCGTCCTCGCGGGCGCTGTATTACGGGCACTCGTACTGCGGCAACCCGCTGGGCGCGGCCGTCGCTCGCGAGGTGCTCGCGGTGTATCGCACCGAGGACATCCTGGGGCAGGTGGCGCGCAAGGCGCCGCTCGTGAAGGCCGCCTTTGAGCGCATGGCCGCCTCCATCCCGGGCCTGGTGCGTCCGCGCGCCGTGGGCATGGTGGGCGCGGTGGACCTGGGCGGCGGCGGCTACCTGGCGAGCGGTGGCTGGCGCGTGTACGAGGCCGCGAAGCGCCGGGGCCTCTACCTGCGCCCGCTCGGGGACACGGTCTACATCGCGCCCGCGCTCAACATCCCGGACTCGGTGCTCGAGGAATTGCTGTCGGGCGTGGAGGAGTCGCTGCGAGAGGTCGCCGGGGGGTGACCGCCCGCGGGCCCGTCAAGACACCGGCGGGGAGGAGGGAGGCCGCGCGACCAGACGCTCCTGTCGGAACAGGAGCACCTCCCGGATGATGATTTGCGCCGACGCCGCGACGGGCACCGCCACCACCGCGCCGACGACGCCCGCCAGCTCCGCGCAGAACAGCACCGCCAGCAGGACGACCAGCGGGTTGACGTGCACCGTGCGCCGGAACACGAGCGGCGCCAGCACGTTGCCCTCGAGTTGCCCGTACAGCGCGAAGTACGCCAGCACGCCGAGCGCCAGCCACATGCCGCCCGTCGCCCACGTCAGCAGCGTGATGAAGCCTCCGGCCACCACGGGCCCCGCGTAGGGCACCATGCTGGAGAAGCCGCTGAGGATGCCCAGCGGCAGGAAGTACGGCACGCCGAGCACCGCCAGCACTGTGGACGTGAGCAGCGCGTTGAACGTGCAGATGAGCGTGAGGCCAATCAGGTAGCCGCCCGTGGCCTCGTACACATTGCGCAGCACGCGCACGTAGCGCTGCCGGTGCTCCGGCCGGGGCAACTCCAACAGCCGCCGCAGCAGCCCGCCGCCGAACACCAGCATGAAGACGACGAGGAAGAAGACGCTCAGCGCGCCGCCGAAGAGGCCCACCACGCTGCCAATGGCATGCATCACGAGCGTCGGGACCGTGCCCCCCGTCAGCTCCGGCGTCGAGATGTCCAGCTTCGGCGTCCAGCCCAGGTTGTGGAGCCGCTGGACGAAGACGCGGCTGAGCCGTGACTCGCGCACCTCCTGCCAGAGCTGGGGCCACTGCACCATCAGCGCGTCGACCTGCGCCGCGGCGGCGGGGATGACCAGCAGGGCCAGCGCCGCCAGCGCCGTCAGGGCCCCCGTCAGCATCAGCGCGATGGCCAGGGGCCGAGGCACCTTCTTGTGCTCCAGGAACGACACCCCGTGCTCCAGCGCCAGGGCCAGCAGCGCGGCGAGCCCCGTCAGCGTGAGCGCGACGCGCGTGCGCACCACCAGCACCACGAGCGCCAGCACCGCCAGCACCGCGAAGCACACGGTGAACACCGTCTTGAGTGTCACCTGGGAGTGCTGCCCCACCCGCCGCTCGTCCTCCACCGTTCCCCCACGCCTGGCCGACGCACGCCTCGTCGCGTGGGGTATGCAGTCCTTCGGCCCGAAGGGAGTCTCACCACCGCGTTGCCGTGGCGAGTGTCACGTCCCCTCCACTCCGGCCGCGAGGACACCCGCGTGAGTGTCCTCACCACGACATGCCGGGCCCTAGCCTCGCGAGGGGAACACGCCTTCCAAGGCGATGATGAAGTTGAGGACCAGGAACGGGCACATGTTCTGGTGCGGCTGGCTCCCCCCCGCGATGCCGATGGCCATGGGGTTCATCGTCCCGTCGATGGGCGCAGAGCGGTAGTTGGTGGCGGTGGCTTCGGTGTCCGCCGCGAGTACCGTCCCCACGGGCGTCTCCGTGTCTCCGTCCTGCGAGCTGACGTTGAGCGAGTGGGTGTGCGCGGGCATCTGGGTCGAAATCAGCGTCACCGTCTCCACGCCGCCCTGCTCACCCAAGGCGCGCGGGGAGAGCCCAGGCCCCTGGCCCGACTGCATGGGATAGCGGCCGCGCAGGTCCGGCAGCGCGAAGGTTGTCTGTCCATTGCCGCCATACGTCGTGCCGAGGATGGCGAAGAGCGCCTGGTTCTGCGCGATGGAGAGAATCTGCCCTTCGCAGAGCGCCCACCCCTGAGGTGCGAAGTTCCCCGCGAAAATCCTGATCTCACCGATGAACTGATCTGACACGAGCACGCCTTTCGAAGTCTGGGTGATGTGGTGTCGGTCCAGAGCAAACCTTCGGCCAGCGGACGTATCAGGGCTGTTTCCCTCTGGGCCGGGGGCCTCCGGGCCGGGGCCGTCTCCACGCGTCATGCGTCGGGGGCCGACGCGAGGTGCGTTCCAGGCGAACGCATTCCGTCGCCGACACATGCCGTGGGGAGGCGCGCAATGGCCCCGGGGCCCGTTCGTGTGTCCCTCACCAGCGCCGCTGACGCTGGGGAACGCCACGCCCCCCGTGGATGTCCAACGGCACCAGGCCTCATGGGCCTGGGGGACCCCCACGCGTCCACTGACGGACACCCGACTCCCACCTCGTTCATCACCCAACGCCCATTGAAGCAACCGTGACGGCCCACGTCCGTGGAGACGCGAAGCACACGTCAGACCCGGATGAGAGCTTCGGGGGCATTCCCGACAGGAGCACGAGATGAAGAAGACGCGCGACCCCGAGCTGGCCCAGGCCCTCCAGGAGGCTCGAGAGACGGAGGACCGGTGGCGTGGGCTCGCCACGCGACTCCTGGAGCTCGGTGACGACGCCATGGACGCGCAGCTCCTCGTCGCCTTCCGCGCCGCGCGGGAGGAGGGCGTGGTGCCTCCCGACGCGGGCTTCTTCCTGGTGGCCCACATCCTCACCGCCATGGCGGACGAGGCCCTGACGGAGATGCCGCGCGTCCAGCGCCTCGCGCTCGAGCTGGACCTGATGGAGCGCGAGTACGGCATGCTCGACGGCGTCTGGTGCGATGACGAGGAGTCGGCCCCCGAGGACTGGGAGGCCCTCTGCGCCGAGTACGAGGCCGCGTGTGACGAGGCCCGCGCCGCCTTCTTCAGCGCCTACGGCGAGGAGGACATGGCCCGGCTGTACCTGGAGGACCGCGTCTGCTTCCACCGCCGCTTCGAGAGCGGCCGCCGCTTCTTCCACGGCCTGCCCATGCTCCCCGAGCACCTCCACTGAGCGGCCCGGCCCTCCCAGGGGCCCTGAACTTATTCTCGTGGGTTGATGAAGCCCCCCTTTCGGGCGGCGAGAATTCGAGAGCTGGCATTGGGGACGGGGCAGGCGGCCGGGCGGTGCGGGCAAGCGCCTGGGGATGCCGCAGCACAGCAATGGCGAAACTTTATGTTCACAATTGTGTCAATTAGCCCGGCTACAGGGTGGCGCAATGCGCCTTTGATGCTCACGCTTGCGTAGCGCTGGCGTTTTCCAACGTCACACCCTATTTGGCCGCACGACTTCGGGGTGGCGCGGCGTGGGCCGGAACGGAAGTCAATGCATACCAAGGACACAGAGACTCGAAACTCCAAGGCGAGTCTCTAAGCGGGCGGCGCGCGTCTCCGAACGAAATCCCCTCCAAGGGCTCGGGGCCGCGCGCCGCCGCACTTTTTCGGGCGGACTAGAGTGCGCGGCCATGACGACCGCACAAGCCACCCGGCTCTTGGACCTGCTTTGGGAGCGCTACGCCGCGGAGGTGCCTTATGCGCGCACCTTCGTGGAGCTCTCCGGGGGCAGCTTTCGCAATGACCATGTCGCGCTGCGCTCGCTGGCGAGGCCCGGAGGCGGCATCGCGCTCTTCTCGCGTCCCTTCGAGCGGCTGGGCTGGAAGCCCGCGGGCGCGTACACGTTCCCGGACGCGCACCTCTCCGCCATCTACCTGTCGCACCCCGCGGGGCTGCCGCGCGTCTTCCTCTCCGAGCTGAAGTCGGAGGAGCTGTCGCCGCGTGCGCGGGAGCTGCTCTCCACGCTGCCGGACGACTCACCGCCGCCCGAGGACGTGGACGCGCTGGCGGCGTGGTTCTGCTCGCCGCCGCCCCCGTCGGAGGCCGCGCTGCTGGAGCTGGAGAAGGAGTCGCAGTACGGCGCGTGGCTGCTGGCCTTCGGCCGCAAGGTGAATCACTTCACGGGCTCGGTGGACGACGTGGAGGCGTGGCAGCGGCGCATGCGCGACGCGGGCGTGCCCATGAAGGCGGACATCGAGGGCGCTCCGGGCACGAAGCTGCGGCAGACCGCCACGCAGGCGGCGCCGCTGTCGGTGACGCTGCGCGAGGGCGGCCGCCGTCCGTGGCCCTACGCGTACTTCGAAATCGCGCAGCGCACGCCGGACTTCGACGGCTTCCTGGGGCCGCAGGCGCGCGCGCTGTTCGACATGACGAAGCGCTGAGGCCCGTGCCCGTCACCGCAGGGCGCGGATGACACGACAGGGATTTCCCGCCGCGAGGACATACGGCGGGATGTCCTTCGTCACCACGCTGCCGGCGCCGATGGTGACGCCCTCTCCGATGGTGACGCCCGGCACGATGATGGAGCCTCCGCCCACCCACGTCTTCGCGCCGATGGTGACGGGCTTCGCCAGCTCCGGGCCCTTGATGCGCTCGTCCGCGTCCAGGGGATGCGTGGCCGCGTAGACGTGGACGTTGGGCCCGAAGGACACGTCATGGCCGATGGTCACATGGGTGCAGTCCAGGATGACGCATTGGAAGTTCATGTAGACGCGGTCGCCCAGGCTGATGAAGGTGCCGTAGTCGCAGTGGAAGGGCGGCTCGAGGTAGACGCCCGTGCCCAGCTTTCCGATGAGCTGTCCCAGCAATTGCTGTCGCGCGGCCGCGTCCTCCATGTCGGTGTCGTTGTAGAGGCGCACGAGCTTGCGCGCGCGAGACCTCCCCGCGACCAGCTCCGCGTCCATGGCGTTGTACAGCTCACCCGCCAGCATCTTCTCCAGCTCGGTCCGTGCCATGGGCGGCAGTCTTCACCGGATGCGTGGGGGCTCGCCACGAAGTTGGGATTCTGTCTGGAGATGGACGCCGCTTTCCTCGCACATTCTCCGAGGTCCAACGAAGTGGCTGTAACAAGTGGGTAGGCGCGGAAACGTCTCACTCATGTAGTGTGGTGGCCTCTTCCTGACTCGTGGGGGGACGTGTTGATTCGGATGGTGGCGAGAAGTGTCGGTCTGGTCGTGGTGCTGGGGTGGCTGACCCCGGCCTTCGCGCAGGGGAGGACACCCGCGCAGGCGATGCCGTTGGTGGACTTCGCGGCGGGCGCGGAGCTGCTGCGCGGCGGCATGACGGCGAAGACCGGCGCCACGAAGACGGGCAAGCCGGCGGTGGAGGCCATCCTGGGCGCGATGGCGCGTGCGTCGCGCTTCCGCCAGGTGGTGATGTCTCCGGATGGCAAGCGCGTGGCGTGGGTGGAGCCGGCGCTGGCGGGAGGCAGCCACATCTACGTGCTGGAGCCTGGGGGCCCCGCCCCCGTGGCCGCGCGCGTGTGGGCCTGTCCCGAGTCTCGCGCCTGCAACGAGGACTCCCTGGCCTGGAGTCCCGACAGCCAGCGCCTGGCCTTCCTCTCCGACGCGCAGCAGGCGGGGCAGCCGCAGCTGTATGTCTCAGACATCCAGGCGGGCGCCGCCAGGAAGCTGACGGCCTTCGAGGGGCCGCTGGCCTCGCCCCGGTGGTCACCGGATAGCGAGTCGCTGTCGGTGCTGGTGATGCAGGGCGCGGGGGCCGCGGAGGCCAAGGGGCCGCGGGGCCCCGGCGCGCGAGAGACGGGCGTGGTGCGGGAGACGAGCCCCGTGCGGCGCCTGGCGCTGGTGTCCGTCGCGGACGGCGCGCACCGCGTGCTGACGCCCGATTCGCTCTACGTCTACGAGTACGCCTGGAGCCCGGAGGGAGCGCGGGTGGCGTTCATCGCCGCGGCGCCTCCGGGGGATGCGAACTGGTGGGTGGCGAAGCTGCACGTGCAGGAGCTGGCGGCGAACGCCCGCGCGCGGGTCCTCTACTCGCCCAAGTGGCAGCTCGCCGAGCCGGTGTGGAGCCCGGATGGAAAGAGTGTCGCCGTCATCGAGGGGCTGATGAGCGACCAGGGCTCCAACGGAGGCGATGTGCTGGTGGTGCCGCTGGACGGCGGCAAGGTGCGCAACCTCACGCCGAAGATGAAGGCGACGGCGATGTCGCTCGACTGGGTGTCGGCGCGCAAGCTGGTGTTCGGGGCTCAGCAGGGCGGCGAGTCGGCGATGTTCTCGGTGGACCCGGTGAAGGGGGAGCTGTCGCCGCTGTGGAAGGGCGCGGAGCGCATCAGCGCGGGCGGCCCGGTGGGGCTGTCGCTGTCGAAGGATGGCAAGACGAGCGCGGTGGTGCGGGAGTCCTACGCGCGGGCGCCCAACATCTGGGTGGGGCCGGTGGGGGAGTGGGAGCAGGTCACCCGCCGCGAGGACGACTTCCGCGCGCTGGTGGGGGAGACGCGAGAGGTGACGTGGAAGGGCGACGGCATGGAGATGCAGGGGTGGCTGGTGGCGCCCGCTCCGTCGCTGGCGCCCTCCGGGGCCGCGCGTGCGCCCATGGTGACCATGATTCACGGCGGTCCGGCGGCGGGCGCGGTGCCGTCCTTCAAGCCCGACGTGGTGCTGTTCACCTCGCGCGGCTACTTCGTCTTCCTGCCCAACTACCGGGGCAGCTTCGGCCAGGGCGAGGAGTTCGTGCAGGCCAACCGGCGCGACTTCGGCTTCGGTGACTTGCGGGACGTCGTCGCGGGGGTGGACGCGGTGCTGGCGAAGGCGCCGGTGGACCCCTATCGGCTGGGCGTGATGGGGTGGAGCTACGGCGGCTTCATGTCGATGTGGGCCGTGACGCAGACGCAGCGCTTCCGCGCGGCGGTGGCGGGCGCGGGCATCTCCAACTGGCAGAGCTACTACGGCACCAACCGCATCGACACGTGGATGCGGCCGTACTTCGGCGCGTCGGTGTACGACGAGCCGGAGGTGTACACGCGCAGCTCGCCCATCAACTACGTGAAGCTGGCCCGCACGCCCACGCTGGTGCTGCACGGGGAGCGCGACCTGGAGGTCCCCGTGACGCAGAGCCTGGAGTTCCACCGCGCGCTGAAGGAGCTGGGGGTGAAGACGCAGCTCGTGGTGTACGCGGACGAAGGCCACAACCTGGGCCGGCTGGAGCACATCGTGGACCGGATGCGGCGCACGGTGGAGTGGCTGGACACGCACCTGACCTCCAGCTCCAACGGCGGCGCCCGGGCGTCGGCGCCGCGCTGAGCCGAGGGCTTCAGTGGGCGCCGCCTCCGCCCAGGTTGAGCAGGAGGACGCCGCCGATGATGAGCCCCACGCCCACCAGCTTCACGGGGCTCAGGGACTCGCCGAAGAAGACGACGCCGATGGTGACGATGGCGGCCGTCCCCAGCCCGGACCACATGGCGTAGGCCACCCCCACGGGCACCTGTTTCACGGCCTGCGCCAGGAGCGCGAAGGCCACGGCGTACGCGCCGAGACAGCCCACGGTGGGCCACGGCCGCGTGAAGCCCTGCGTGGACTTCAGCAGGCTGGTGCCCACCACCTCGCTGGCGATGGCGGCCAGCAGGAACAGATACGCCACGGTTCCACCTCCTGCCCCTCTCTGTAGGCGCAAGGCCCGGCCCTCGCCAGTGCCTCCTTTACCCGGAGGACACGGGGGCGCTCTCCGTTGAACGGAGCGAGCGGGGGCTACCCGCCCGTCCCGTCGCGCTCGGGGGCGGTGAGGGAGGTCAGCACATGGTCCCTCCAGCGGCCGTTGATGCGCAGGAAGTCCCGGGCGTAGCCCTCCACCGTGAAGCCCAGTCGGCGCAGCACCGCGGCGCTGCGGAGGTTCTCCGGGAGGTGGTTGGCCTGGATGCGGTGCAGGCCCATGGTGGTGAAGGCGTGCGCGCAGACGGCGCGAAGGCCCTCCGTCATGAGGCCGTGGCCCTCATGGCGGTAGTCCAGGCCATAGCCCAGGTCGGCGGCCTGCAAGGGGCCTCGGCGGATGTGCGTGAGCGTGATGTTGCCGATGACGGGCGCGGAGGAGGGCGGCTCCGAGCGGGGGAGCATCACCAGCCGCAGCGCGAGGTCCCGGCGCGAGTCCTCCAGGTCCTGGGCCAGGCGGGTGCGCCAGTACGTCGGAGTGTGGAAGTGGGCGGGACGCGAGGGCGAGACAGGGTCCAGGTGGGCCCGGTTGTCCTCGTAGTAGGCCACGACACGGGCGGCGCCATCGGGGGGCAATTGGGTGATGCGCAGCCGTTCGGTGACGAGCAGGACGATGGGGTGTTCGGAGTCCATGGCGGGAGCGGAGCCTGGAGGCTAGCGCGTCCTGGCCGGACGCCCCCACAGGTCATTGCGTCCCTCATGCACGCTGCCGGTCTCCCGCTCGGGCGAGGCCGCTCGGATTGTCGCGTGGTGCACTGCTTGCAAACACGCACCGGCTCGACCTGAGAACGAGAGGTGAACCCATGGCCGACGTGTGGGACCCGACGAAGCTCGACGTGAAGATCGCGGAGAACCCGACGCTCTGGGCCGCCCTCGACAATCAGTGGCGGACCGCGGTGGCGAGCACCTTGTTGGCCAACCAGGAGCTGCGCAAGCTGAACCGCATCAGTGGTCGACTCAAGCGGGGCGCGGTGGCGCAGTTCCAGAATGCCCCCGCCATCGCCGCGTCGCTCGACCAGGCCATCCTCGGGTGCTTCTCGCTGCTGAGTCAGTGGTGCACCGCGACGAAGCCCAATGAGCAGCAGTTCTATCTCAACAATCAAATCTATACGGCGCTGAGCGCGGCCCATCCGGACGATGCCATCACCCAGCAGTTGGGGGAGCGCCTCACCGCGCAATGGAAGAAGCGCAACCTGCGCTCCAAGGTCGTCGTCATCGCGCACCGCGGAGACGGGGCGACCTTCGAGAAGGTCCGCAAGGTCTTCGAGCGGCAAGCCTTCGACGGCCTCTTCTACACGCACGAGGACGAGAACAGCGAGGCCGCGCTCGTGAAGGCGCTCGAGGCCTGGAGAATCAAGGAGCTGAGCGGCGTCGAGTGTGATGTCTGGTTCAGCCAGGACGCGATTCCCATCGTCACGCACACCCAGAACATCGAGGCCCTGTTCACTCAGGAGCGGACCCGGAACGTGGCCCCGCCCCTGAGCGGCACGAAGGTCAAGGATGTGGTGTCAGGCAACCTGCCGCCCAGGTTCATGACCCTCGACCGTTGGCTCCAGATTGTCGAGGCCTACCTCACGCACCACGGGCTGACCCAGGGCGAAGAGCGGCAGCTCCGGCTGGAAATCGAGATGAAGGACACGAACCTCGCCTTCAATACCAACACCCTTCAACCCGAGAAGGACCAGGTGCTGGGGCGGTGGCGGTCCGTCGAGCGGGTCGTCAGCCGGTTCCTGAAGTCGTGCCAGCGGCCCAGCATCTACCAAGTGGCCCTCTTCAACGGCTCCGCCGCGCCCAAGGATGCGTACGACAAGGCCTGGAACGAGAACAAGACCCTGCTCTCGAGCGTCGTCTATGGCGGGAGCCCGGACGCCCCCGATACGTCCGAGCTGCTGGAGGTCCGCTACGGCCTGCATTTCCCCGGACTGCTCCAGATGATGTACAGCGGGAAGTTCAAGGGAAAGATTGTCACGCTCGCGCCGGGCGTCGAAGCCTATCCGCTGGAGAACCCCATCCAGCTCAACACGCTCGGGGAATGGATTGAGACCCGACATGCCTTGACCGTCGAGCAGTCCATCCAGTGCGCGAGGCTGCGAAGGCTCCTGTGGCTCTTCGATGAGATGAAGGCCGCGCGGCTGCCCAAGGAGCGAAAGCCGCTTCGCGTCCAGGTCCTGACGGACTTCTGCGGACTGGGCGCCAAGTTCATCGTCGCGAAGCAGGCGACGCCCATTGGCCCGCGTGGCCTCTTCGACCAACCGTTCAACGAGGTGAACCTGGACTGCGTCTGGCGCAAGTACAACCTCACCGGAGCATCCCTGGACACCAAGCGGAACATCTGTCAGCGGTTGAATGACTGCGGAACGGACCAGACCAAGTTCATCGAGTTCGGGATGGAGTTCCTCCAACTCATCGGTGACTGGTACCACGACTGACGGAACAGGCGCCTCTCCACCCGAAGGGGAGAGGCGCCTCACGCCTCACTGCGCGGTGTGCCGCTTCCGCGCGTGGACCGCCAGCATCACCAGCACCCACAGCCCGAACACCGACGTCCCGCTTCCCGCGCTGCTGCAACCGCCGCCGCCATCGCTCCCACCCGACGTGGGCGGCGCCTCGCAGACACCCGCGTTGCACGTCTCACCCGCGCCGCATTCCGACGTCTGTCGGCACTCAGGCTCGGGCTGGGGGGGCGGCGTCGTCGAGGTGACCGTCACCGAGGTCGTCCCCGTCGCGCTGCCCACGGTGACCTGGACGGTGTTCAAGAAGGTGCCCCCCTGCGTGCCCGCGGTGAAGATGCCCGAGGCGTCGAGGGTGCCTCCGCCATTCACGACCTTCCACGTGGCGGGGACGGCGGGGGCCTCGTTGCCGTACATATCGAACGCCCGCACGCTGAAGGTCACCGAGCCTCCCGCGGGAAGCGTGGGGTTCTGCGGAGAGAGGACGACCCGGCTCGGCGCGGCGGCCACCACGGAGACAGAGGTCTGCTCCGCCAGGCCCCCCATGCTCACCTGCACCGTCCCCGGGAAGGCGCCCACCCCGGTGCCCGCGGTGAAGACCCCCGCGCCATCGATGGAGCCTCCGCCATTCACCACCTTCCACGTGGCCTGCGCCGAGGTGACCTCGTTGTCGTACGCATCGAACGCCTTCGCGCTGAACGCCACCGCGCTCCCCGCCTGAAGCGTGGGCCCCAGCGGAGAGAGGGCGATGCGGCTCACGGCCGCCGGCGTGACGGTGACGCCCGTCGTCTGGGTCACTCCCGCCGCGGTGACCTGCACGGTGTCCGCGTACGTCCCCGCCACGGTGCCCGCGGTGAAGACCCCCGAGGTGGTGATGCCGCCTCCGCCCGTCACGACCCGCCACTCGGGCGCGAACGAGGTGACCTCGTTGTCGTGCACGTCGAACGCCTTCGCCCTGAACGGCACCGTGCCCTTCACGACGACGGAGGGGGCCGCGGGTGAAATCTCCAGGCGGCTGATGGCGCCGGGCGTCACGTAGACGGTGGTGTTCTGCGTGAGGGTGTCCACCTGGACGCTCACACAGTTCTCATAGGTGCCCGCGGCCCTGGGCGCGGTGTAGAGCCCCTCCTGCGTGATGGCCCCCGCGCCCGGCGTCACCACCGACCACCTGGGCGTGATGGTGAGCGGATTGCCATCCTCATCGAGCCCCATCACCCCGAACCGCTGCGTGCCCTGGGGCGCCAGCGTGGCGAAGGTCGGCGTGAGGACGAGCCGCGACAGCGGCCCCGGAAGGACCGTGACGTCCGCGGTGCCCTTCAGGCTGTACCCATACACCGTCGCCGTCACGGCGCCCGGATAGCTCCCCGCCACCGTGCTGACCTTGAGCAGGCCGTTGGCGTCGATGGTGCCCAGGGACGCAGGGGTGACGGTCCACGTCGGAGCCAGGGCTCTCCTGTTGCCCCATTGGTCGAACCCACGTGCCTCGAACTGGAGGCTCCCCCGCGTCTTCACCTCGCGGGTGCCGGGCACCACGTCGATGCGATGGAGGGGGCCCGGAGTCACGGTGACATCCACCGTCGTGGAGACGCCTTCGAACGTGGCCTGGACGGTCCTCGGGAAGGAGCCCGCGACGCTCCCCGCGGTGAAGCGGGTCGGGCCCGTGAGGGTGCCTCCCCCTCCGACGACACTCAAGACGACCGTGCCCGGAATGACGTTCCCCGCCCGGTCGCGAGGCGAGACAGCGAAGTCCGCGTTGACGTTCACGGGCAACGTGAGGCTCTCCGGGTAGATGCTGATGCGCTGCACCGGCCCCGGCAGGACGTTCACGCTCACGAAGCCCTTCTTGCCACCTGCCTCGACCTGAATCCCCTGGGCGCCGCTATAGACAGAGGTACCCGCCGTGTAGAGACCGCTGGCGGAGATGCGCCCCGCCATCGTGTGGCTGGTGGTCCACTGGAAGGTCGTCGGAGTCTCATGGCCGCAGGCATCCAGGCCCTTCGCGGAGAACTGCTGCGTCTCCTCGATGCGCAACGTCACCTGAGACGGACTCACCTCCACCCTCTGGAGGGGCCCCAACGTCACCAGCACATCCACCGCGGCGGAGAGCGCCCCCGTCTTCGCGACCACCGCTCCGGGATACGAACCGAGCGCACACCCCGAGGTGAGGACTCCGCTCGCGTCGATGGTTCCCACCTCGGCGGGGACCGTCCACGTGATGACGGCGTGTGGAAGCCAGTGGCCCTCCGCGTCGTAGACGTTGGCGACGATGGAGTTCGTTGTATTGCCAGACACCACGATGGAGGTGCTCTCCAGCACCAGGGACGCGGCGGGAATCGGGACGTAGGGGAAGGCCCCCATGTCCGTCCCGTCCGACGCGGCATTGCGACAGGGGGACGTCTCGATGATGGTCAGGTGGTGGATGCTGGCGAAGAGCGGGTCCTGGGTGAGGCTCCCGGGGCCCAGCGTGGGGTTCCCCCTGTAGTTGCTGGAATGGTTCCAGACCGCGTTGTGATGGATGGAGATGTTGGACGCGGGGACGACTTCGATGCCCGTGTTGCCATTGGACGCGATGATGTTGTCGCGAATCTCGACGGAGTTGTGCGGCTGGGTGGCGACGGAGAGGGCCCCCGCCATGTTGTAGATGACGGTGTTGTGGACGATGGAGGCGGAGGCATTGACGACCTTCACGCCACTCACCTCGAAGGAGGACGTCCGCGTGCCGTCTCGGACCAGGCTGTAGGAGAGGTTCAGGACGCCCCCCGTGGCCTCGGCCGCGAGGGTGCATTTCTGGAGCGTGCCTCGCTCGAAGTTCAGGGTTCCTCCCTCGACCTTCAGACACGTGGCGCCCTCCCGGAGGGTGGAGCCCGTCACGGTCGCGGTGGCGGCGCCGGAGACGGCGATGCGGCCTTGCGTCAGGGTCGAGTCCTTGACCGTGAGGGTGCTGTTTTCGTAGGCGCTCACGCTCAGGCCCGACAGGGTGGCGTTCTCGAGCGTGGCGGTGCTGTCGTCCCTGAGCGAGAGGGTGCTGGAGCCCATCCCCGAGACGCCCTTGAGCGTGGCGGAGCCCGTGCCTCGGGTGATGACCTGAGACGTCGACTCCAGGGTGACGTCCTCGAACGTCGCGGTGCCCTGGATGGTGAGCGTCCCCTTCACGTGGGTGTGTTCGAAGCTCGCCTCGCCTGTGAGCGTGGTCACCTCGTGGCTGCTCTCATGCTCGAACCTGGCGGGGACGTCGACCGTGCCTTCGGCTTTCAGTGCGCCCGCGATGAGGACCTGGATCAACGCGCTTCTGTCCGCGGGCCCATCCTTCCAGCTCTTGACGGTGACCCTGGCACCCGGCGCGAGCGTCAGGGTGATGCCCGCGGGGACCAGGAGGTCTCCGGTGACGACGTGGTCCCCCGTCAGCGTCCTGTCCGAGCGCAGGATGCCCTCGAGGAGGGTGGGGTGGACGGGGTGTCCCGCATAGGCGACGGCCCCCATGTCGGTCCCATCCGAAGCGGCATTCCTCGCGGGCGAGTTCTCCGAGAGCGAGGCGGACCCCTGGAACAGCGGATTGGCATGGACGCTCCCTTCCCCGGGCGTGACCCCGACGTAGTTGTCTTCCGGGAAGCCCCACACGATGTTGTGATGAACGACGGGCGCGCTGACATTGGTCAGCCACAGGCCGTGGGACTCCCTGCCCAGGATGATGTTGTCGATGATGTTGATGGCGACGTCCGTGGGCCCCCCGGGCATGGCCCCATCGACGGCGCTTCCTCGATTGTTGAAGAAGGTGTTGTGGACGAGTGTCACCTTCGACGACGGGCTGGCGATCTTGATGACGGGGGTAGAGGCCGGCTGGGTGCATCCATGAATCACGCTGGAGCGGAGCGTCGATGTGCCACCGGTGGTCCTCATCGCCTGCTTGCAGTTGCTGATGGTGCCGTTCTCGAAGTTGATGCTGCCTCCCGCGATGTCCAGGGCGGGGGCGCCGCCATACAAGAAGCTGTGGTTGAAGGTCGCGGAGCCGCGCCCCTCCACATCGATGGAGGGCTGGCCCCCCAGGACGTTGAGGTAGTCGGCGACCAGGGTCCCCCGGACGAGGATGGCGTGCGTCTCGAGCTGGATGTTGATGTTCGCGGCCGAGGTCCCCACGGCCACCAGGGAGCCCAGGACCTCGAGCTCGAGGGCGGTGGCGCTCGAGGTCGTCACCTGGACCCCGGGCTCCAGTGTCAGCGTGACGCCTTCCGGAATGGTGAGGGTGCCCTGGAGCGTCCAGGGATTCCCCGCGGGGGTCCAGGTGGTGTCACTGGCGAGGACGCCGCCCGGAATGTTGGTCGCCAGCGCGACGGTGGGCAGCAAAACGAGGAGAATCCCGAGGAACCCTGATTTGAGCACAAGCCATCCTGTTTCACGGGCCCGAAGACACCGCTTCGCCCCTGCGGAGAGCAACGAGAGACAGGGCGGGATGTCGCGTGCGGGGAGCCAGAAAACATCCACTGAAACAAGGCTTCAGCTCGGGCACCGGCGGCCAGGGAGGCTCGCCGCGCACGGCGGCGGTGACGTCATGGATGACCCGGCCCCAGGGGCGCTCTGTCAGCGCTTCCTGCTGGGGTGCGCGGGCTGTCGCATCACGGTGGCTGTCGCATCGAGGTGGCGTGATGCTCGGGGAGGCGCGCCGCGATGCCCATGCCCCGCGTCGGCGACGGCCTCCAGGTCATCCCCTCGCGGACAACCCTTGGCGCGGGCGCGGACATGGCCGTGCTCCGGACCCTCGGGCGATGAAGCCACCCGAAGGTCCAGAGCACTCCGCCATGGAGACCCCGCGTTGGAACTACTGCGGCACGTCCTGGCCCGACTCGTGTGACTCGTGCTGCTGCGCATCCGGGCTCGAGTCGGGGGCCTGCTGCTGCGGCTGCTCGCTCGAGTCCTGCTGACCGCTGCCACCGACAGCGCGCTGGCCGCCGCGCTCGACGATGATTTCCACGCGGCGGTTGTTGGCGCGGCCCTCCGACGTGGCGTTGGTGGCCACGGGCTGGTACTCGCCCAGGCCGCGCACGTCGATGCGCTGCGCGGGCACGCCGCGGGTGACGAGGAAGTCCTTCACCCGTTCGGCGCGCTGATAGGACAGCCGCTCGTTGAGCGAGTCGGAGCCCGTCGAGTCCGTGTGGCCCTCGATGAGCAACGGCTTGTCGCCCTCCTTCAGCACGTCCGCCACGTCCGACAGCCTGTCGCGCGCGGAGGGGAGCAGCTCCGCGGAGCCCGAGGCGAAGAGGACGCTGCCCGACAGCGTCAGCACGGTGCCGCGCGCCTCCTCGCGGACCTTCAGGTCTTTGTTCGCCTTGTCCAGCTCCGCCAGGGCCGCGGCTGCCTTCTGCTCGGCCTCCTCGCGCGCCTTCTTCTCGGCCTCGAGCTGGGCGGTGGATTGCTGCTGGGCCTGGCTTCGCGCCAGCTCCTCGGCCTGACGCCGCTCGGCCTCCCGCTGAATCTCCGCGTTCTGCTGGGCCAGCCGCTGCGCCTCCGCGTCGAGCTGCTGCTGGCGCTGCCCCTCCAGCTGCTGGGCCTGGGCCTGCCGCATCGCGGCCTGGGCCTCCGACTGCTGACGTGAGGCGAGGCTCGCGTTGCCCCAGGTGCCCGCGGTCTCGATCCTGCGCAAGGCCACGTAGGACAAGACGCGCGTCCGCGTGGAGTCCTTCTCGTGCTTGTAGGACGTCTCGGCGGCCTTCAGCGCGGCCTTCGCCGCCTGCACCTCACGCGGGCTCTCCCGCCCCTGCGGACTCGCGGCCAGCTGCTTGTAGGCGGAGCGCGCCTCCTCGAGTTCCTTGGGTGGAGAGGCACTCGCGCTCGCCGCGGCCAGGAACATCGTGGCTCCGGCGAGGGCTTTCCATCCACGCTTGCTTCGCACCATGACTGTCTCCTCCGGGGATGGGGCTCACCGCGGGCTCTGCCGCATCGACTCGAGCTGTTGGGTGGTTTGTTGGGCCTGTTGCTCCAAGGGCACCGCGCGGGCGAGTGCCTGCGCGAGGTCCGCGTCCGCGTCCGCCTGCAGGTAGCTCAGGTCCGCGCGGTCGGGGTCCTTCGCCGACAGCAGTTGGTCGCCGTTGGTGATTTGCTGTCGCGCGAACTCGAGATGTCGCGCGGCCTGGGGAACGCTCGCGGCGCCGGCGCTCTCCGCGGCGCGCATGGAGGCGACGGCCTCTGTTCGTCGCGAGTTCTTGGTGGGTGTCATGCTCTGACTGGCGCACCCGAACAGCGGAACGCACAGCATCGCGGCAAGCAGCTTCGGGCGCACGGTCTACCTCCAGCCGGAGTCCAGGGAGCGCGGGTGTCGCGTCCCAGGTCCAGAAGTGTGCTCGGGCCGACAGCCCGGCAATCCTCACGGGCACAAGCCGATTGGAGAGGAGCCGGGCGGCCTCCGCCGGAAGCAGGCACACCTTGCGCAGGGCGCGTGTCGTGACAGGGCAGGCGGCGCTGGCCGCCAGACGCGGGGAAGGGTAGGACGTCGGCATGCGCCTGCACCTGGTGGATGGCACCTATGAGCTGTACCGCGCCCACTTCTCGCCTCGGCCGGGGCACACCTCGCCGGAGGGGCAGGACGTGAAGGCGACGGTGGGGGTGATGTCCTCGCTGCTCATGCTGCTGCACGACGGCGAGGAGGCGGTGACTCACGTCGCGGTGGCGTTCGACAACCCCATCCGCTCGTTCCGCAACGCGATGTTCGACGGCTACAAGAGCGACGAGGGCGTGCCCCCGGAACTGCGCGCGCAGTTCGACCTGGTCGAGAAGGCCGTCGCGGCGTTGGGCGTGCGGGTGTGGTCGATGAAGGAGCACGAGGCGGACGACGCGCTGTCCACCGCGGCGGCGAAGTGGGCCGGTGAAGTGGAGCAGGTGCGGCTGCTCACGCCCGACAAGGACCTGGGGCAGTGCGTGCGCGGCCAGCGCGTGGTGCAGGTGGACCGGCGTCAGGAGAAGGTGCTGGATGAGGACGCCGTGCGCGCGAAGCTGGGCGTGCCCCCCGCGAGCGTGCCGGACCTGCTGGCGCTGATGGGAGATGACGCGGACGGCATCCCCGGGCTGCCGGGCTTCGGCGAGAAGGGCGCGTCCGCGCTCCTGTCCGCGTACGGGAAGCTGGAGGCGATTCCCGACGATGCCTCGACGTGGACGGTGCGCCCGCGCGGCGCGGACAAGCTCGCGGCGACGCTGCGCGCGCACCGGGAGGACGCGCTCCTGTATCGCCGGCTCGCCACGCTGGTGACGGATGCGCCGCTGCCCGGCACGCGGACGCTGGAGGACGTGGCGTGGCGGGGCGTGCCTCGGAGCGTGTTCGAGCCCTTCTGCGACACGCTGGGCGTCAACACCCTCAAGCGCAGGCCGAAGCGCTGGGTGGACTGAGGCCCCGGGCCCGCCTCGGGGGAGATTCTCCGGTGGGCAACGGATGGACCTCCTGCCAACCTGTCGACCTCCTGCTTCCCCGCGTGGCGCGTCGGGGCGAGCCTCCCGAGCGGGAGAGGAAGTCCACGCGCCCACGGGATGTTGAAGGAAGCCATGCTCGTAGACCTCAAGGTTCCCCCCTCGGATGATTGGGTCCCCACGCTGGAGGACACGCCGTACCAGCGCATCGGCGGCGACGACGCGGTGATGGCGCTCGCGGGCGCCTTCTACGACGCGATGGACGCGCACGAGCCCGCGCTCGCGAAGCTGCACGAGCTGGACGCGCAGGGCCGGGTGAACCAGGGCACGCGCGAGCGCTTCGGGCTGTTCCTCATCGGCTGGCTGGGCGGCCCGCAGCACTACTCCGCCCAGCATGGCCACCCGCGCCTGCGGATGCGGCACGCCCATGTCCCGGTGGACCTGGCCATGCGCGACGCGTGGCTGCGCGCCATGGGACGGGCCCTGGATGGCCGGGGTGTCACCGGGGGCCTGCGCCGCTTCCTGGACGAGCGCTTCGCCCAAGTGGCTGATTTCCTTCGCAACCAGGAGGGCTGAGTCCCCCGTCGTCAGGTCGGCTTGCGGAAAAAAGCACGGGCGTTTAGAAAACGCCCATGCGCAAGGGAGAGCTCACCCATCAGGCGATTCTGGAGCGGGCCATCCAGCTCGCCAGCCGGCTGGGGCTCCAGGGGCTGAGCATCGGCGGGCTGGCGGATGAGCTCCAGCTCTCCAAGAGCGGCCTGTTCGCGCACTTCCGTTCCAAGACCTCGCTGCAGGTCGAAATCCTGAACGCGGCGACGGCGCTGTTCACCGAGCGGGTCATCCGCCCGGCGCTCATGCAGCCCCGAGGCGAGCCCCGGCTGTGGGCCCTCTTCGAGGGGTGGCTGGCCTGGGAGAAGGAGCTGGTTCCGGAGGGCGGCTGCATCTTCGTCGCGGCGGCCACGGAGCTGGATGACGTGCCCGGCCCCGCGAGGGACCGGCTGGTGCAGACGCAGCGCGACTGGCTGGACTGCCTGGCCCAGGGCGCGCGCATCGCCATCGCCGAGAAGCACTTCCGCGACACCGTCGACGTGGAGCAGTTCGCCCACGAGATGTACGCGATGTTCCTGGGCTTCCATCACTCCGCGCGGTTGATGAAGGACCCCCGCGCGGAGCAGCGCACCCGCAGGGCCTTCGAGACCCTGATGCGCGAGTACCGCCGCTCGGATTGCTGAGCTTCCTGCTGACTGGTGTCTCTCCTGGGAGGACCTCTTCATGGCTGAAAATAGCACGAACGTTCGAGCGAAACTGGCGCTCATGGGGCTGCGCACGCTGGCGATGAGCGCCGGGGCGGTGGCGCCGGGGCTGACGGCGGTGTGGGCGGACGGGCTGTTCCGCAAGCCCCTGCGTCCGCGCCGCTCGAAGACGGCGGAGGGCGTGCTGGCGCGGGCACAGCCGAAGCGGCTGCGGTGGGCGGGCGAGGAGGTGGCGATGTGGAGCTGGGGCGAGGGCCCCCGCGTGCTGCTGGTGCATGGGTGGAGCGGGTACGGCGGGCAGCTCACGGCCTTCGTGGAGCCGCTGCTGGCGGCGGGGTTCTCGGTCGTGACGTACGACGCGCCGGCGCACGGGAAGTCCACGGGCCGCACCAGCTCGCTGCCGGAGATGGCGGAGGGGGTGGCCGAAGTCGCGGAGTCCGTGGGCGGGGTGCGCGCGGTGGTGGGGCACTCCCTGGGCGCGGCGGCGACGGCGGTGGCGATACGGGATGGGTTGCGGTTGGAGCGCGCGGTGTTCGTGTCGCCGCCCGCGGACCCTCGCCATGGCATCCAGGCCTTCGCCCGGGAGCTGGGGTTCTCGGACGAGGTGTGGATGCGGATGGAGCAGCGGCTGGAGCGGAAGTTCAGCATGAAGATGTCGGACCTGACGCTGCCGAACTTCGTGCCGTCCCTGGGGCATGTGCCGCTGCACGTGTTCCACGACGTGGAGGACCGCGAGGTCTCCGTGGCGGACGGCGAGGCGGTGGCCCAGGCGTGGCCCGGCGCGCGGCTGACGCTCACGGAGGGGCTGGGACACAACCGCATCCTGTACGCGCCGCAGGTGGTGTCCCAGGCGGTGTCGTTCCTCACGGAGGCGCCGCGCGCGGCCGCGGTGGCGCCTCGCGTGGAGACGCTGGCTCCCGTGGCGCACGCCTCCGCCGAGCGTGGACCGCTGCGGCTGGTGCACAACCGCTGAGCGGGAGGTCTCCTAGCGCGTGCCCGTGACGTCCAGGGTGAACTGGCCCGAGACGGGGAACAGGAAGCACGTCGTGGAGAAGTCGCCCTGCAGCGAGAGGCGCAGGGGGCCCGGGGCCGCGCGGCTGCCCTGGCCCGAGGCGACGCTGAGCTTGACGACGCAGTTCTTGCCGTCCTGGACGCGCGCGATCTCACAGGAGCCCTGGCCCACGGAGAACGTGGTCTCTCCCGTCATGGTGGCGGAGAGGTCCCGGTCGCAGCTCAGGGTCTCGGAGCGGATGCTCAGGCTGCTCACGGAGCTCTCGGCCGCCTGGATGTGGACGGTGTCCTGGACGTCCATCGACTGCGTCTGGCCCAGGGCGACGGCCTGGATGGTGCCGGTGCTCGCATAGGAGCCGGTGACGTTGGGGCGGAGGTCTCGCGGAGGTGGGTTGTTGCCTCCGCCACCCCCTCCACCTCCGTCGTCATCACCGCTCGAATCACCGCCACAGCCAGCGAGCCCCAGGAGCAGTGCCGCCATCACCACGCGCAGGCGTGTCATGTGAGATTCCTCCGCGCTCCCTCGGGAGCCTGGCCCGGCAGTATTCCGGTGCGGTTCCCCCCGTGCAATTCGTTGTTCGGTGGGCGTCCGATTTCGGCCGGGAGCCGCGGAGGGGCCGCGCGCCAGGGCGAAGCGAGCGTCACTCCCGCGACAGGGTGGAGAGCGTCTGCAAGAGGGTGGACAGGTCGGGATGCTCCGCGAGCGAATCCACCGCGGAGTCCGGGAGCGCGGCGCCCGTGTGGGTGCCGAAGAGCTCCAGGGTGATGGGGAGCGCCGAGGGGGCGGCTCCGCACGTCACCGTGAGCGTCCCCTTCAGCGAGAGCCCGAGCCCTTTCTCGGTATCACGCACGCCCTGCCCGTCGTTCAGCTCGAGCACGGAGGTGCAGCTCGGAGGGTCGGTCGGAACGGGACAGCTCGCGCGGACGACCTGGAACGTGCGCGCTCCCGCCATCTTCGCTTCGATGCCTCCGGGGCAGTTCAGCGCTCCGAGCTGGAGGTTGAGGGCCTTGATGTCGCTGGTGGGGCTGGAGATCCGGAGCGTGGCGGAGGGGATGACGGCTCTCTGGGGCATGCCGTCAACGAGGGTGGTCATCGTTCCCGAGGTGAGGTACGTCCCCGTGACGTTGCCGCGATGGTCCTTGGGCACGTACGGCGGCGCCTCGGGCTCCGTGAAGTCTTCGCCACACGCGCCCAGCGAGAGGAACGCGACGGCGCACAGCACACGTGAAAGGTCCATCTGGAATGCCTTCATGCCCTGGTATGGGTTGTGAGGGATTGATGCCGCTAGAACCCCTGGCATTCATTTTCTGGGCAACGGCTGTCTTCACTTCCGTCACGAGTCCCAGCGCCTCGAGTCCGCGCACCATCCACCAGCCCGGGTCCGGCTGCCTCCATCCAAACCCCATGCGGGCCGAGCCGGGATGGGCATGGTGGTTGTTGTGCCACGACTCACCCATGCTCAGGAGGGCGAGCCAGCCCACGTTGCGACCTTGCTCCGCGCGGCCCTCCAGCACATGGGGCTGCTCACCGTCGACGTGGCTCACGTAGTGGACGAACCAGAAGCCGTCCTGCGTGAGCGCCAGCCTCACGAAGATTCCCCACGCCACCCACGACGGGCCGCCCACCGCGTACAGCACGAGGGCCAGCGGCACCTGGAGCCACAGGCCCGCGCGCTCCAGGGCGCGGAAGAACGAATCGTCGGCGAAGTCCTGGGCAACGGCCGGGTAGAGGCGCTCGTCGCGCACGTGCCAGGTGCGGAAGAGCGCGTGGGCCATCGCGCGCGTGAAGCCCTCGCGGTAGCCGAAGTAGCCGGGGCACTCGGGCTCGGGCTGGTTCTGGTGGAAGTCGCGCAGTTGGTGCATCCGGCCCATGCCGATGACACCGCCCAGTCCGGCGAGTGTGCCGATGAACCCCAGCGCGCGCTCCACTCCGCGCGAGGCCCGGAAGGCGCGGTGGATGAGGCCGCGGTGGATGCCCACCGACACACCCAGGCCGAGCGTCACCCCGAGGAGTCCGGCGGACACGGCCACCGCGCTCCACGAGAAGCACAGCGCTCCGCCCACCGCGGCGCCCAGGTGGAGCAGGCTCCACCGCGCCACCTTGCCTGTGTCCCACCGTGCCTCGCCCCATCGCGTGCCGCTCGCGTCCATGACCCGTCCCTTTCGGACGGGGTCCATCGCAAGGGCCCTGCCAGGGCGGGCTCGGCCTGATTCCAGGGGCTTGCGGCGCCGCGAGGCCCCCGGTGTCAACGCCGTTCACAGGGCGCTGGCCACCGCGTGGACGGCGTCGCTCAGCGCTCCAGCCCCAGCTCCAGGCCGGGGACCAGCCGCGCACGGCGGCGTCCATCCTCGCGGGCCGAGTCCAGGTCCACCGTCACTCCAGCGCGCAGCCCGAAGTCTCCCGGCCTCCAGCGCAGGCCCGCGGCGGAGCGGGCGGTGAACCCCGCGGCGTCGCCTTGGCGGCTGTTGGAGCGGTCCACCACGAGCATCAGCCAGCCCGCGCCCACCTCGGCGAAGGGGGCCAGGTTGCCTCGGCCGCTCAGTCCGCCCACGGCGAGCGCGCTCACGCGCTGGAGCGAGGCGCTGTCCCTCCAGGCATTCGGGGCCATCGCATAGCTGACGCGCACGCCCCAGCGGACGAGGCCAGGGCCGGGCAGCCGCCACGACAGGGCCAGGCCCCGGGCGACCCCCGCTCCCCCCAGCGGGGCGGTCGAGAGCGTGAACCCGGCCTCCAGCCCCAGCGAGCGGGGAACCCCCGACGGCTCCACGGAGAGCACGGGCCCGCTGAAGTCCACCGCGGCGATGCCGGAGGAGGTGACATAGCCCTCATAGAAGTCGCGTCCGAAGGGCAGGGCGAAGAGGCCCTGGAGCAGGCTCTCCTCGGTGGCGCCGCGCTGGGCCACCTCGGGCGCGGTGAAGTGGGGCGGCGCGTCCGTGTCCAGGTCGGCGCGTCGCACGCGCGCCTCGCCCTTGGGCGTGCGCAGCCAGTACACCTCGCGCTCGGGCAGCGCGAGCGTGAGGGCCTCGCCCGCGGCCTGGTGTGCATCCGCGAGCCGCACGCCCGAGGCATCTTCCACGGAGATGCGCGCACCGCCGGGTGACGCGGGCAGGTGGAGCCGAGGCCCCTCCGGCGCATGGCCGATGAGGGGGCGGGAGGGACTGAGCGCGGGAGGGAAGGTCCGCACCGCGAGCCGGGCCTGAGGGGACTTGACGCCGCGAATCGCCGCGGCCACGAAGGCGTCGAGCTCGCTGTACTCCACGAGACCGTCATGGTTGACGTCCGCGCCGCCCAACAGCGCCGAGCGCGCCGCGTGGCTGAAGACCCCCGCGCGGATGCGGGACCACTCGTGGGTCTCGCCTTCGCTGCTCTCCGCGAAGATGGCGCCCACGCGAGGGTGGCCCGCGAGCTGCTCCTGCTCCAGGGCGCGCCGCAGCCGCGTGAGCACCAGCGGGTCACCGCCGCGACTGCCCACGACGCCCGCGGCATGGCAGGCATCCACCAGCAGGTGCACGTAGTCCGCGTCCAACCGCTCCACCACGCGCGAGTAGAGGCTCTCCTGGTCCAGGCGTCCGTCGGCGAGCGTGAGGTAGGCGCGCGAGGACTCACTGGTGCGGCCGTGGCCCACGTAGATGAAGAGGAAGTCCACCTCATGGCCCGCGGCGCGGTCCGCCGAGTTGCGCTGGGCCAACATCGCCACGGCCTCGTCGAGTGCCTCGAGCGTGGGGGCGCGCACGTCCGTCAGGAGAGGACGTTCGACCTTCGCGGTGTCCGCGTCGGCGACGGTGAGCAGCACGACGTCCACGCCCAGGCGCCGGAGGGTCTCCGCCCAGCGCACGCCATCGTCATCCGCGTAGCGCAAGGGCTCCATGCCGGGGGCATCGCTGCCGTTGAAGGCGACCACCAGCGCGCGCCGCACGGAGGTCCTCGCCGAGGCGGGAGCCTCCTCCGACTGGGCCAGGCTCCCCGTCGCGGCGCACGCGAGCCAGAGGGCGCAGAGTCGGAACAAGGCGCCGTCGCTCGCGGGTCTCACCGGTGGCCTCCCACGCGCACGCGGTGGTGGAACCGCACGGTGTCGCTCCCGGCCTCCCCCTTCGCCGCGGCGAGCGCGGCGTCCGCGCTGTTCGCGAACGTGGTGGTGAGCTCCACCGCTCCCTCCGCGGGCATCCGAGGCGTCAGGTCCAGCACGGCCTCCGCGCCCGGCGGCGCCCGCACCACGAACGGACCTTCCACGCTCACGCCCTGGCTCGTGCGCAGCGTCACGGCGACATGGGTGTACGGCGCCAGTGCTCCCGCGGCGAACGCCAGGGAGGCCCCCGCGGGGCAGCGCCCGTCGTCGCCGACCTCGCGGAGCTCCGCCTGCTCGGGGACGCAGAACAAGCGCACGGCCGCGGCCTGCCCCTGGCCTCGCACGCCCCACTCCGGCGTCTCCGCGGGAAGGCTCAGCCACAGGATTCCCCCGGCGGCCATCAGCGCCGCGACCCAGGCACCACCCGCGGGGCTCAGGCGGAGCGTGTCCAGGAGGGGGTGCATCCACGTCCCGCTCCCGCGCGAAGACGCCTCTGGCGACGCCGTGCGCCGGGAGAGCATCCGCTGCAACCACCAGCGCCGCGCCCGCCGCACCCCCGTGTCGCTTCGCGCCTCGCCCGGCGTCCGCCCGGAGCCGCCGTGCCGGGACTCCCAATCCACCGTGTCGAGCACACTCGCCAGCCGATGGTTCGCGAGCCACTCCAGCTCTCCACCGGAGGGCTCCGTGACGGTGTCGCGCGCGAAGACGCGGCGCAGGTTCATCACCCGCTCGTAGCGCGCGCCGCATCGGGCGCAGTCCCGGGCATGGCGCAGCACCCGACTCCACTGGCGCGGCGGCAGGACACCGTTGTTGGCGAGGTGGACGAGCTGCTGGTCCACGTGTGACGAGAAGAGGGCCATGGTCAGGTTGCTCGAGTCAGGGCACGAAGTGGGGGAAGAGAAGGGCCAGCACGGCGGCGGTGGCGGCGGCGGAGGGCACGGTGTCGGGCGACTCGGGAGTGAGCCAGCCCTCCTCCACGAGGAACGCGGTCATCGCGCGGCGCAGCTTGTTCTCGCGAGTCCGCAGCTCCTGGCGGGACAGTCCCAGGACCTGTCCCGCGCGCTCCTGGGAAAGTCCCTGGACGAAGCGCAGGTCGGCCAGCCGGCGCGTCGGTTCATCGAGCCCCGCGAGGAAGCGGGTCACCAGCTCCCGCGTCTCCACCTCCAGCGCCCGGTCCTCCGGAGAAGGGGCGTTGCTCGCCAGCCGCTCCGCCATGAGCGTGTCGTCCAAGGGCACCGCCTCGCGGGCGATGCGTCCGGCGGCTCGAAGCACATCCACCGCGGCCTGTCGCGCCACCGCGTTCAGCCACGAGGAGAAGGGCCTCACGCCGTCGTAGGCCCGCCTCGCCTGCTCCCGGAAGGCGCGCACGAAGGTCTCCTGGTGCGCGGCCTCCAGGTCCAGCGGCCCCACGCGCGCCAGGCCTCCAGGACCATGCGAGACGTAGGTGCGCGACAGGAAGCGCGCCACATGCGCGGAGTAGGCCTGGTACACGCGGGTGAGCGCCTCCGGCTCTCCCCGGCGAAAGGCCTCCAGCAACTTCGGGTTCTCCCTCAGCAGCGACATTCCGTTCTCCCTCTCAGGGGGCCCCAAGCCCCTGCACCACCACGGGCGTCTTGCGGTCCGTCTGCGACCCGTCCCCCAACTGGCCGGTGGCGTTGCCGCCCCAGCACTGCACGCGCCCGTCCTTCAGCACCGCGCACGTGTTCGACGCACCCGTGTCCACATCCACGACTTCACCGCCCAGGTCCGACACGCTCACCGGCGCGGGCCGGTGGAGCTGGGTCCCGTCGCCCACCTGCCCCTCCCCATTCGCCCCCCAGCACCGGGTCCGGCCGTCTGGACTCAGCGCGCAGGTGCTGCCGCCCCCCGCCCGCACCTGCTGGATGTCCGACGGCAGTCCCACGGGCCGCACCGGGACGCTCCGGTTCAGCGCGGTGTCATCCCCCAGCTCTCCGGAGGCATTGAGGCCCCAGCACTCGATGGTCCCCTCTCCCACGCGCGCGCAGGTGTGGCTGGCCCCCGCCGTCAGCGCGCGCACCGGGCCGGACAGCCCCTGCACCTGCACGGGCCCCGAGCGGACGTCGAGCCCCGACTTGCCATCCCCCAGCGCCCCGTACCGGTTGTCGCCCCAGCACCAGGCCTTGCCGTCGGACGTGGCGACACACGTGTGCCGGTCTCCCGCGGTGATGGCGCTGATGTTGGCGGGCAGCCCCTTCACGGCGAGCGGCTTGGGGGGCAGGTTGCTCGGGATGTCGATGCCGGGCAGGCCCAATTGGATGTCGTCGTTGTTCCCCCAGCACATCACCGCGCCCGTCGCGTGGAGCGTGCAGGAGTGCTCGCCTCCCACGGCCAGGGCCACGACGTCGGTGCTCAGGTCGATGACCGGCTTGGGCTCGAGTGCGGGCGTCGTCGCGTCGGGGATGCACAGCTGGAACCGGTTGTTGCTGCCCCAGCAGCGCACCTGGCCTCCCTCCAGGAGCGCGCAGGTGTGCTCGCCGCCGGCGGAGATGGCGAGCACGCCCTGGCTCAACCCGCGCACGTCCACGGCGGTGGCGCGCAGCGCACGCGTGCCGTCCCCCGCCAGCCCCGTGCCGCCCCAGCACCGCACACCGCCCGTCTCCAGCAGCGCGCAGGCGTGTTGCCGCCCCACCGTCACCTTCCGGGCCAGTCCCCGTTGCTCGGGCGGCGGACACGATGGCGGGACGTCCGCCTGGCAGTCCGACTCAGGGGGAGGCGTGGGGGTGCTCTGGATGGGGTCCAGACACGCGCCTGTCAGCGCGGTGCACACGAGAAGAGCCCCGATGTGATTCTTCATGAACGCCACCCCCACCGAACGAGCCAGCGGGCCCCACGGAAGGACTGCTCCGAGGGGCCCGCCAGATGACCTGGGTATTGATGGAACGACCGCACCGTAAAGACGTTACGGCAGAGGGTGGACACCTAATGCACCCCAAGGCGAAGTCCGCGTATCCACGAGCACCAGCCGGAAGCCCTGCTCGTTTTCTCCAACAGTGGGAGTGAGGGCGCCCAGGGCCACGGCGAAGACGCCTCGGCCGACGAAGGGGGCGGTGTCGAGCTGGAACCGGGCCACGGGCGAGCGGTCCGACGCGGAGGCCGCGGCCACGCCGACGACGACGCGCCGCGAAGGGAGCTCCAGGCCCGCGGGCGCGGAGGCCTGACGATAGGGCACGTCATTGAAGGCCGCGCTGGCCGGCACGAGCCCCGCTTCCAGCGGAGCGACATCCACGACGGGCGCATCGGGCGAGGCATGGATGACCCGCAGGCGCAGGCTGTCCGCGTCGGAGACGAAGTCATCGGAGAAGGCCAGGAGCTCGAAGGTGGAGTCCGCCGGGTCGTTCGCGGCGGGGCTGAGGAAGCCTGACGCCAAGGCGAGGTAGCGCTGCCCGGCCACCAACGACGGCGTGGCGCGCGAGGCGGCCGGAGCGCCCGCGGGGCGCGTGCTCCCCGAGACGTTGACGAAGAAGTCCAGGGTGTAGGGACCCGGAGGCACCTGGATGGGGGCGGAGAGGTTGCCGAAGGTCAACCCATCCACCAGCTCCGTGGTACCCGCGAAGATGTCCACCGAGGGTGCGTCGGGCGAGGCGTGCAGCGCGTAGACGACGGGATTCTGCCGGACCAGGCCCACGCCCGCGGCCAGCAGCCCGAAGCCTCCGGGGGCACCGGGCTTCTCGGAGAGCTGCCCGGTGGCGATGACGAACAGCTCTCCGCGCGAGGGCAGTGCGGGGAGGGTGAAGGCCGTCACCTTCGTGTGCGTGGCCGTGCGGATGCCCACCTGGAGGACCTGCCCGGAGGGCAGCTCCACGCCCGCGGCCCCCGTGTCCTGGAAGCGCTGCAGCCCGGTGATTTCGGACGTGCCGTCGTCACCGACGTCCAGGGAGACGGTGGGCGCGTCCGCGCCCGCATGGATGATGCGCACGCGCGTGCGTCCCTCCGCGGGAGGGTTGAAGCCCTCGGTGAGCGGCAGCACGCGGAAGGCCCGCGACGGCTCCGAGGAGGAGAGCAGCCCCGCGGCCACCGCGCTGAGCGTGTGTCCTT
The DNA here is from genome assembly GCF_000331735.1 of Myxococcus stipitatus DSM 14675. Lineage (GTDB taxonomy): Bacteria > Myxococcota > Myxococcia > Myxococcales > Myxococcaceae > Myxococcus > Myxococcus stipitatus. The sequence continues at coordinate 427,872 of NC_020126.1, forward strand.
CGCCGAGCGTCAGCGGGCCCGTGGAGTAGACAGGCGTGGACGTGGCCGCCGCGCCGACCGGGCGCACCTGGACGTTGTACGTGCCCGTGGGGACCGACGCGTAGAGGGTGGTGTCTCCATACTTCACGTTGCTGAAGAGCGGCGTGCTCTGTCCTTCCGCGTAGATGTCCACCGCGGGCGCATCCGGTGAGGCGTGGATGATGCGCAGCCGCGCCTTCGTGGCCGGCGGCTCCTCGGGATGGGAGGGCTCGTCTCCTCCGCACCCCGCGAGCGAGGACAGCGCGGTGAGCGCGACGAGGGCACAGCGGGTTCTCCAGGGGTTGCTCGGCATGTTCCGCTCCTCGGGAAGGGGTCCGCGCCCTCACGACGCGAGACCGGGTCCGTGGCGGGGCATTACGGGCAGAGCCCGAGCGTCTGGTTGATGCGCTGGGAATTTCAGGGGGCACGAGGCTGTCGAGCGGCGCGCTGCGGCGTGCGCCCGGATGGAGGGCTGCTGCTAGCGTGGAGCGTCATGACCCCTGCACTGATTCCCCTCGTCGTGTCCTTGATGACCGGACAGGTCGCGCCCGCTGCTCCGGCGCAGGCGCCTCGCTCCGAGGCCCGGTCCCCGGAGAAGCCGTCCCAGGTGCCTGGAATCGCGCCGCTCCCCGGTCAGCCCAACCTCTGGGTGAGCAACGTGCCCGCCGTGCCGGAGGCGTTCCGCCGCAGGATGGAGCAATACCTGGAGGCGCGCTCCGCCAGGTTCGCGGACATCCGGGATGACGGCAAGGAGATGCTCATCGTCACGCGGTTCGCGGACACCAACCAGCTCCACGTGGTGGAGATGCCCATGGGGGCGCGCACGCAAATCACTTTCACGAAGGAGCCCATCAACCAGGCGCAGTTCCAGCCCGGCAACGCGCGCGTCATCTACTACCTGCAGGACACGGGGGGCGGGGAGTTCTTCCAGGTGTTCCGCCTGAACCGGGACACGGGCCGCTCGGACCTGCTGACGGACGGCAAGAGCCGGCATCAGAGCCTGCAGGTGTCGCCGGACGGCCGCTGGCTGACGTACTCCGGCACGGGCCGCAACGGCAAGGACACGGACGTGTACGTGGCCCCCACGTCGGACCCGATGAAGGCCCGCCGCGTCACGCAGGAGGAGGGCTCGTGGGGGGGCCTCGAGTTCTCCGCGGATGGCTCGAAGCTGCTCGTGTCGCGGTTCCGCGCCATCGACGATGTGGACCTGTACGTGGTGGACGTGGCGACGGGGGAGCGCCGTCCGCTCACGCCCCAGGGACAGGGCAAGGGCGGCGTCTCCACGGCCCGCTTCGCTCACGACGGCAAGAGCGTGTACGTGGTGACGGACCGCTACAGCGACTTCTCGGAGCTGTACCAGGTGGACCTGGACAAGGCGCCCCCCGCCACGCCGCCGGAGTCCTTGACGAAGTCGGTGCGGTGGAACGTGACGGACCTCTCGCTGTCACCGGATGGACGCCGGTTGGTGGTGTCCTTCAACGAGGATGGCTACTCGAAGGTGTCCCTGCTGGACACGCGCACGCGGAAGCTCTCCCCGGTGGACTCGCTGCCCCAGGGCCTGGTGTTCGGGGTGGAGTTCCCTCGGCGGCGCTCGGACTTGCTGGCCCTCACGATGGGGGACGCGAAGAGCCCCATGGACGCGTGGACCCTGGACTTGAAGACGCGCAAGCCCACGCGCTGGACGCGGTCCGAGATGGGCGGGCTCAACCCCGACGCGTTCGCGGAGCCGACGCTCGTGCGCTATCCGTCCACGGACGGCGTCCAGGTGCCGGCGTTCCTGTACCTGCCGAAGAAGGCCCCCGGGAAGGTGCCCGTGGTGGTCATCTTCCACGGCGGGCCGGAGGGGCAGAGCCTGCCCACGTTCAGCACCTTCGCGCAGTTCGCCGCCACGGAATTGGGCATGGCGGTGCTCGTGCCCAACGTGCGGGGCTCGGATGGGTACGGCAAGGCGTACCGGGCCATGGACGACGGCGTGAAGCGCGAGCAGAGCCTGGCGGACATCGGCGCGACGCTGGACTTCATCGCCTCGCGCAAGGAGCTGGATGCCTCGCGCGTGGGGGTCTATGGCGGCTCCTACGGCGGCTACATGACGCTGGCCTCGGTGGCCTTCTATCCCGAGCGCGTGAAGGCGGCGGTGGACGTGGTGGGCATCTCCTCGCTGCCCAGCTTCCTGGAGAACACGCAGGCGTATCGCCGGGACTTGCGGCGCGCGGAGTACGGCGACGAGCGCCTCCCCGAGGTGCGCAAGGTGCAGGAGCGCATCTCGCCCCTGGGCTCCGTGGACAAGATTCGCGCGGCGCTCTACGTGCAGCAGGGAGCCAATGACCCGCGGGTGCCGCAGTCGGAGGCGGAGCAGATTGTCCAGGCCGTGCGCAAGCGCGCGCCGGACGTCTGGTACATGCTGGCCACCGACGAGGGCCACGGCTTCCAGAAGAAGGCCAACCGCGACTTCGCCCAGCTCACCGCGCTGATGTTCTTCGAGCGCCAGCTGAGCCCCCCGGCGCAGCCCAAGCCCTGAGCCTCGCGGGGCGATTCCCAGACATCCCTCCGAGACATTTCAAGATGTTTGAGACGGTGAGGTGGTTTTGACACCTCGCCCACCTCCGAGGGGTGTCTGGTCTCTGGGCAGCTGGCAAGCACACTCGGAAACAAGTGTGTCCTGCTACACTGTCGGCGTGTCTGTCGTCACGCGTTGTCCAGAGGGGGCTGCATGCGCTTGTCCGCGACGATTTCCCACGGGGGGCTCCCCACGGATTCAGGCGTGTCCCGCCTCCAGGTGGAGGAAGGTCTCTCCCGGCTCTTCGTCGCGGATGTGGAGTGCGTCAGCGCGGACCCCGACTGGGACCTGGGCGCGCTGCTGGGGACTGACGCGAGCGTGAGCGTGGTGGACCGGGACGCGGTCCGACACTTCCACGGCGTGGTGGAGGAGGCGGAGTACCTTCAGCGTCGGGGCGACCTCTTCGTCTACCGGCTGCGGTTGCAGCCCCGGCTCCAGGGGCTCGCGCACCGGCTGCGCAGCCGCATCTTCCAGGACCAGGGCAGCGTGGCCGTCATCAAGGAGGTGCTCTCCGGCGCGGGTCTCCCGGATGACGCGGTCTGCTGGGGCGTGGCCGAAGGTCCCGCGCGCGAGTACTGCACGCAGTGGCGGGAGAGTGAGCTGGCCTTCGTCCTCCGGTTGCTCGAGGACGCGGGCATGTTCTTCTGGTTCGAGCACTCGGCGTCGGGCCATGTGATGCACGTGGCGGACTCGCCCGCGGCGCATCAGCCGATGGAGGGCTCCGTCGGGCTCTCCTTCCGCACGCGGGAGGGGGGCGAGGCGCTGCGCGATATCGTCACGCGCGTCACGTACACGTCTCGCGTCGTGCCGGACGCGGTGACGCTGCGCGACTGGAACTGGCTCACCCCGCAGGTGCTGCCGGAGGCGAAGCTCTCCGCGCCGGAGGGCGGCGCGCTGGAGCAGTACGAGTTCCCGTCGGGGTTCGTCAGCGCGGCCGCGGGCAAGCAGCGCGCGGCGGACCGGCTGACCGCGCTGCGGGCCCGTCAGCGCGTCCTGCGCGGGACGACGCCGTGCCTGCGCCTGGCGCCGGGGCGCCGCTTCGAGCTGTTCGACGCCGAGCCCGCGCCCCTCAATGGCGGCTACCTGCTGCTGGAGGTGCGCCACGTCTACGAGGACCCCACGGCCGGGACGATGGCGGACGGGGACGCGCACTACCGCGCCGAGTTCACCGCCGTCCCAGGCGCGGTGGAGTTCCGCCCGCCTCGCGTGACGCCGCGGCCTCGCATCAACGGCAAGGAGCTGGCCGTGGTGACGGGGCCGGCGGGCGAGGAGATTCACGTCGACGAGTTCGGCCGCGTGAAGGTGCACTTCTACTGGGACCGCGAGGGGAAGGTGGACGACACCGCCTCGTGCTGGATGCGGGTGCAGCAGCAGAACACGGCGGGCAGCCAGATTCTCCCGCGCGTGGGCTGGGAGGTGGAGGTGGGCTTCCTCCACGGCGACCCGGACCGGCCGGTGGTGATGCAGAAGGTCTACAACGCGGAGACGATGCCGCCGTACGCCCTGCCAGACAACCTGATGCAGAGCGCGCTGCAGTCCTCGTCGACGCCGGGGGGCGGGGGCACCAACGAGGTGCGTCTCAACGACGGAAATGGCGCGATGGAGTTCTTCCTCCATGCGCAGAAGGACCTCTCGCTCCAGGCGGGCCACAACCTCACGGAGCAGATTGCCGTGGATGAGGCCGTGCAGGTCACCTCGGACAGCACGAGCAGCATCGGCGCCACCGAGGACGTCTCCATCGGGGGCAACCAGAGCGCCAGCGTCACCGGGATGCTGTCCGAGGACACCGCGGGCACGAAGAAGGTCGTCGTGAGCGCGATGGACCAGTGGGGCGTGGGCGCCATGCATGCCACGCACGTGAAGGGCGCCCGGACGGAGAACGTCGGCGGCCTGCGCAACGTGCTCGCGCAGAAGGTGTCGGAGACCTTCAACGCGGACCTCACGACGAGCGTCGGCGGCGTGCTGAGCATCAACACGGTGGGCGCCATCGTCGAGGCGGTGGCGGGCAACAAGACCGAGCTGGTGGCCGGCGCGAAGGTGGAGAAGATCACCGGCTCGAAGGCCGAGAACATCGGCGCGGCGAAGGTGATGACCGCGGGCGCGGTGAACATCAAGACGGGGAAGGACCTCACGCTGGCGTCGGGCGGGGCCATGGCCATCACCACCGGCGGCCCCATGTCCATCCAGTGCGGCAAGGACTTCAACCTGTCGGGCACCACGGTCACCATCACGGTCGGCAAGGCCACCGTGAAGGCGGGCGCGAAGCTGGAGGCCTCTCCTGCCTCGATGAAGCTGAAGGGGAGCACGGTGGGCGGTGATGGCGCCAACGTGAAGCTCAAGGGCACCATCCAGTACAAGTAGCGCCGAGGGGGCCATGAGCAACGGTCGCGTCCTGAAGTTCGCGCTGTCCATCGACGGAGGAGACGAGGCGATTCTCCGGGTCGTCCGCTTCGAGCTGGACGAGGGCCTCTCCGAGGGCAGCCGAGGGTGGGTGGAGGCGGAGACGCAGGAGGCCGTGGACGCGACGTCCATGCCGGGCAAGCCGTACCGGCTGCGCATCCTCCAGGGGGAGGAAGGCCCGGACCGGTGCTTCCATGGCCTCGTCTACGAGGCCAGCCTGGAGGCCTTCCAGCCCGAGCACTTCCGGCTGCGACTGGAGGTGGGCTCGATGCTCCACCTGCTGGAGCTGGGGCAGGAGGTGCGGCTGTTCCAGGAGCAGTCCGTCCCTGACGTGGTGAAGACGCTGCTGGAGGAGGCGGGGGGCTCGGAGGAGGCGCAGTCGTGGACGCTCGAGGAGTCGACGCCATCGCGTGTGGCGCTGACGCAGTACAACGAGAGTGACTACGCCTTCCTGCGTCGCCTGCTGGCGGAGGAGGGCATCGTCTTCGCCGTGCGCAACGACGACGCGGGCGAGACGCTGGCCTTCTTCGACGGCCCGGACGGCCTGGTGCCCCTGGTGGGGGACGGCGTGTTGCTGGAGCGCGCGGAGACCCGCACGGAGGAGGACACGGTCCTCTCGCTGAAGGACCGCCACGCGGCGAGGACCGACACCGTGATGGTGCGCGACTACGACGCGAAGCGGCCCTCGGTGGACTTGAGCCACGGTGAGAAGGCCCCCGAGGCGCGAGGCCGCGAGGAGTACCTGCACCCCGGCGGCTTCGAGGAGCTCGCCGATGGCAAGCGCCGCGCGAAGCGGGTTCTCGAAGGGCACCAGTCGCGCGTCGTCCTGCGCGAGGGGACGAGTGACTGTCCTCACCTCGAGCCCGGTCGCACCTTCACGATGATTGGAAACGTGCGCGTGGCGCTCAACGGAGAGCAGTTGGTCCTCTCCGTGGTGCACCGAGGCGGCGTGCGGGCCCGGGACACCGGAGCGTCCGAGGAGACGTACGAGAACGCCTTCCGGGTCATTCCCTCCAAGCCCGCGTTCTTCCGGCCGGAGGCACCGCCGGAGCGCTCGGCGCCGGGCATCCAGGTGGCCTTCGTCACGGGTGCGGCGGGGCAGGAACTGCACGGCAGCGAGCGCGGCGAGGTGAAGGTGCGCTTCCCCTGGGACCGCTCCGGCATCACGGATGACCGCAGCTCTCCGTGGCTGCGCGTCGGGCAGCTCGCGCTGGGGGGCTCGATGATTGTCCCGCGCGTGGGCTTCGAGGTGATGGTGGACCACGAGCTGGGGGACCGCGACCGGCCGCTCGTCGTCGGCCACCTCTACAACGGCGAGGCGATGCCTCCCTACGCGCTGCCGGACCACGCAACGCTCAGCTCCATCCAGACGGCCACCACGGGCGGCGGACCTGGGGCCAACGAGCTGCGCTTCGAGGACGCCACGGGCTCCGAGGAGATCTTCCTCAATGCCTCACACGACCTCACCGTCGCCGTGGAGCACGATGCCTCGACGCAGGTGCTGGTGGATGAGTCCACCGAAGTGGGGGGCAACCGCACGTTCAGCGTCGGCGCCAACCACACCCACAAGGTGACGAGCCACCGCAAGCTCGAGGTCGGCGTCAACCAGAGTCTCAATATCGCGGCGGACTTCTCGGACGGCATCGGCGGGGACCTGGTCGTCGAGGTGGGCGCGACGCGCAAGCTCACCGTGGGCGGAGACCTCACCGAGGACACGCAGGGCGCGCTGGAGCGCACGGTGGGCGGGCTCCAGGCCGTCACGGGAATGACGGGCTACGAGCGCAAGGTCGTGGGGAGCTCGAAGACGACGGTGGGCGCGGCGTGGCTGGAGGCGTGCACCGACGGCCGGATGAGCACGTGTGGCACGGCTCGGACGGAGACGGTGGGGGCCTTGAAGATGGTGAAGGCCAAGACGGTCGCCGTGTCCGCCGGCGCGGCCTATGCGCTCACGGCGGCGTCGGAGAAGGTGAAGGTCGGCGGCAACCGCGTGGACAAGTCCGAGGTCGCGCTCGCCATCACCGCGGCGGGGGGCCTGAGCGTCAAGGCGGAGAACATCAACATCTCCGGCAAGAGCAAGGTGGTGCTGAAGGTGGGCGGCTCGACGGTGGAGGTCACTCCCACGGGGGTGAAGATCAAGTCGTCGAAGATTCAGCTCAAGGGCGTGAAGAAGCTGGGCTCGAAGCTGAGCCACAAGAGCAATTGAGGGGGACGTGAAGCATGGGTGACGAGCAGCGCCTCGTGGCGACATTCTTCTTCAGCGGACACGACGGAGGCCTCTCGGTGCATGCGGTGCGCGGGCGGGAGGAGGTGTCCCGCGCGTACCGCTTCGAGGTGGACTTCTCCGGGCAGGGCGTGGACGTGGACGCCGCGCCGGGGGTTCGCGCCTCCCTGTTGCTGGAGTCACCGCGTGGCGGAGTGCGCTCCGTGGGCGGGGTGGTGGAGGAGGTCTCCCTGGCCGCCATGGGACAGGCGGGCGAGGAGGCCTTCGGACGCTACCGGGCGGTGCTCGTCCCGGAGCCGTACCTCGTGCTGAGCCTGCGGCGAGGCTTCCGCATCTTCCAGCAGAAGACGGTGCCCGACATCGTCAAGAAGGTGTGCGAGGACGCGGGGCTGGACGCGGCGACCTTCGACTGGGGCGGTGTCTCGGGCCGCTATCCGCAGCGCGACTATTGCGTGCAGTACGACGAGTCGGAGTGGGACTTCATCTGCCGGCTGCTCGAGGATGAGGGCATCTTCTTCGCCTTCAGCCACACCGCGGACGGAGTCCTCATGCGCTTCGAGGACGACAGCACCCGCGTGGACCTGCTCTCGCCGGACGTGTTGGGCTTCTCCTTCTTTCCGCAGGAGGACGCCTCGTTCGCCCGCGTCTGGGACTTCCGGCTGCGCACGCGCCTGCGGCCGTCGAAGGCGACGGTCAACGACTACGACATGCTGCGGCCTGGTACCTCGTTGCTCTCGAGCGCGGAGGCGTCGGAGGCGCTCTCGCGCGAGTGGTACGAGTTCCCCGGAGGCTTCCGCGCTCCGGCCGAGGGCAAGCGCCGGGCGGCGGTGCGGTTGGATGAGCTGCGAGGGACTCGGGTGACGGCGCTCGGGCGCACGGATGCGCTCTTCGTGGCGCCGGGTCGCCGCTTCCTGCTCCAGGGGCATCCGGCCTCGGAGGGTGAGTACTTCCTCACGGCGGTGGGGTTCCAGCTCCGGTTGGAGGAGGAGACCGCGAGCGGGCGTCCGTTGGTGGACGAGGGGCCGTGGCGGTACGACGTGGAGCTGGAGGCGATTCCCTCCGCGCAGATGTTCCGGCCCGCGCGGCTGACGCCGCGGCCTCGGGTGATGGGGCTCCAGACGGCCCGGGTGACGGGCCCCGCGGGGGAGGAGATTCACTGCGATGCCCACGGGCGGGTGAAGCTCCAGTTCGCGTGGGACCGGGAGGGTGAGCTGGATGAGCGCACGTCTTCGTGGGTGCGCGTCAGTCAGGCGCACACGACGGGCTCGGTGATGATTCCGCGCATCGGCTGGGAGGTGCTCGTCGAGTTCGAGGAGGGGGACCCGGACCGCCCGGTGTGTCTGGGCAAGGTGTGGAACACCACCTTCCTGCCGCCGGTGGAGCTGCCCGCGGGCAAGACGGTGACGGGGCACAGCTCGCTCTCTTCGCCGGGGGGGAGTGGCGCGAATGAGGTCCTGTTCGACGACACGGCGGGACAGGAGACGGTCACCATCAACGGGAAGCACGACATCCTCGTGAAGGCGGCCAACAACAAGCTCTACAGCGTCGGGCACGACGCGAGTCACCTGGTCAATGGCAAGCGCGCCGCGAGCGTGGGGGGCGACGAGAAGATCTCCATCGAGGCGGACCTCAACGTGAATGTGGGGGGAGACCAGTCCACGAAGGTGGGCGCCATGCGCGACGTGAAGGTGACGGGAAGCCTCACGGAGGAGGTGGCCGGGGCGATGGACCTCCAGGTGGGCGGCATGGAGTTGGTGCAGGTGGGCAACCCGGTGGCGGCGGTGCTGGAGCTCATCGTGAATGCGGCGGTGGGGAAGGTCGTGGGGGCGGCGGCGAAGGCGGCCAGTCGGGCCGAGGCGACGCTGCTGGGGCCCATCCTCCCGATGATTCAAGAGGCGCGCGAGGCGGTGGGACCGGCCGCGCAGTTCGCGGGGCCCGCGGCGGCGCTGTTGGGGGATGGGGACCCGCAGATTGCGGCCTTCGCGCAGGCGGCGGGCAAGCTGTCGGACGCGGCGGGGGCGGCGGAGTCGGGACAGATTGCGGCGGGCATGGCGCAGTCGATGGTCTCCGACAAGCTCTCCGGCGCGCTCATCGATGCGGTGAAGGAGGCGAGTGGGGCGGGGGCGGCGGAGGAGGCGGTGGCGGTGGGGGCGATGCGGCGCCCGAGGCGGCTGGGAGTGCGACGGGCGGCGGGAGTGGGACGTGGGCGACGGTGGTGGGGGGCTCGGTGAAGGAGACGGTGGGGGGACTGGCGGCCATCAACTCGTTGAGTGGTGTCTCGTTCGCGGTGGGGGGCGAGTCGAAGGAGCTGGTGGGGGCGGCGCGCGTGGAGCTCATCAAGGGGAGCAAGTCGGAGACGACGGGCGCCGTGAAGATGGAGACGGTGGGCGTCTACATGGTGGATGCGAAGGAGTCGTACGTCACGGATGCGAAGGCGGCCATCGCGGTGAACATCGCGGGTGGGCAGTCGCAGAAGATCTCCGGCAGTCACAGCATGAGCGCGGACGGCCCCGTCGTGGTGAATGCGTCGAAGCTCTCGCTGAAGGGGAAGGGGACCATCACGCTCACGTGTGGTCCGTCGAAGGTCATCGTGAAGTCCAATGGCATCCTCGTGGAAGGCGCGGCCGAGGTGACCATCGAGGGCTCGAAGATTGAGTTGGACGAGAACGCGCTGGGTACCTAGGCGGAGGGGGCGCGATGGGACAACCGGGACAGACACCAGGGTCGTGGCTTCATGGCGGTGCGTTGGCGCTGTGGAGCGCCGCGTGCAAACGGGCGCTGGTCGCGTGCGGCATCAACCCCGCGAACTTCGGGACGTACGACCTGCGTGCGAAGGCGCAGGCGGCGGAGCGCAAGAAGTACCGGACGCAGCGCAACAAGGAGGCGAAGCAGCGGGGGAAGAACAAGCGGCCCCATGAGGGCAACTGTCAGGTGGGCAAGACGCCAAAGGCGATTTGCATGTGCATCGAGAGCGACGAGGCGTACTTCGAGCTCGGCTCCGAGAAGTGGATGCTGGCGAACTCACAGTCGGGCCACATCTCGCAGAACGCGCTCTATCAGAACGAGCGCGCGGACCCGTGCTCCAACGTTCCTCCCGAGGGGAAGCACGCGGGCACGTATGGCTATCGGGACAACAAGGCGTTCTGCATGGACCACCTGGGGCGTGCGAACAACCCGGGGACCATCCACTACGAAATCACCAACCGGGAGGCCCAGTTCGCCGCGAGCCTTGAGCGGCGCAAGGTGAAGGCGGTGACCGAGGGGGTGATGATGGAGGGGGCGAAGGGCACCGCGGAGGTCGCGGCGATGGGGGCCGGGGGGCGTCAGAACGGCAAGGGCAAGTACACCAAGAACGACAAGGACCTCGGCAAGATGACGCCGGAGCGCATCGCCGAGGGGAAGCGGAGTGATGAGGCGAAGGACCATCACGCCGCGGACCTGAAGGCGAACGAGAACGCGTCGGCGGAGGCGGGGGCATCGGGGAAGGGGAAGGGGAAGAAGCCGAATGCGCCCTCGGCGAAGAAGCCGACGGCGAAGCAGGTGGACAAGGCGGTGGAGTGCATCTCGGATGCGTGGAAGCAGTCGTTGGACGAGATGCGCAACGACGTCATCAACGAGTTCTCGACCGCGGCGCGCTCGCCCGAGTGCAAGAAGCAGATCAAGGAGTACAAGAAGACGCTGCCGAAGGACCAACGGAACAAGAAGGTCCGCTACACGGATTTGCCACCGGAGCGGCGGGCGGCGGTGGATGCTTCGGTGAACAAGAAGACGGGCAACCCGAAGATGTCGGCCGTCGAGCGGGACCAGAAGAAGTTGGAGAAGAAGGGTGCGAAGACCGCCGGCGAGGCGAACAATCCGCCCACCCAGAAGGACTGTCTGCAGTACCAGGCCAACTGGCTCCAGCAGCATCGCAAGGCCGACGGCACTCACACACCGATGCAGGGGCGTGTGCCGAACTCGGGTGACGGCGATGCTTCCCGCGCTGGAGATACTGGTCTAGAGACGGAGTAGCGCACCCGCATCGAGGGTGGAGTACCGGGAGGGATAGAAGGTATGACTTCGCATATTACGACGTACTACTACAGCGCCAGTGGTCCGACGCTGGATGCCTGTGCGTTCCTCGGTCAGCGCTACGACGAGGAGCGAGGCTTCAAGCCCTTCGAAGGTGAGTGCTGGGTGCTGAGCCTCCGGCCCAAGAGCAGTGAAGGCCTGACGGCGATGTATCACTTTGGCAGTACAGGATGGCTGACGAGACTGTGGCGCTCTCCCACTGGTGCGGTGTTCGCCAGCAGCACCACGGATTCGAAGGTGGTGTACCACCCGGACCTCCACGGGGACCCGAAGCACAAGTTCGAGAGCATGAAGTTGGGGGCCCCGATCAATGGCGTGTGGGGTCTGGATGACGACTTCGTGTTGGCCTGGGGCGCCACATTCGAGGGGACGAGGCACGTCTTCCGGTACGACGGCAAGAAGTGGAAGGAGTTGCCTGCACCCGACTTCGAGGTGCGAGCGATGCACGGCCTGGCCTCTGATTTTGTCTACGCGGTGGGTGTGGGAGGAGGCGTCGCGCGCTGGAATGGCAAGACCTGGAAGCACTTCCCGTCACCGACGGACGAAGTGCTCAACAGTGTCTTCGTGGCGGATGAGGATGAAATGTACGCGACGGGGGGCGCGGGCTCACTGCTCGAAGGCAGTGCGCACGGTTGGGGCCGAATTGCCGAAGGGCCCGTGCCAGGAATGCCGCTCCTGGGTGTGGCCAAGTGGAAGAAGGGGCTCTGGGTCGCCGCCGGCCAGTTCGGACTCTTCAAGCGGGTGGGGAGTCAGGACAAGATTGAGTGCATCAAGCCGAACCTGCCAGCCACGGACCTCGATGTGCGCGAGCACCTGCTCATCTCCTGCAAGGACAGGATTGCCGAGACGGCGGACGGCAAGGCTTTCGTGTCGGGTGGGCGTGACTTCCTCTTGAACTCGCGAGCGGGCGACAAGCTCGGGAAGATCATCTAACTCGGCCAGACAGAGTGTCGATGACGGGGAAGAAGGGGGACGAGAGCAATGCGTGTATGGATTCGGACTGACTACTACAGCGCCAGCGGTCCGACGCTGGACGCCTGCGCGTTCCTCGGTCAGCGCTACGACGAAGAGCGGGGTTACAAGCCCTTCGAGGGCGAGTGCTGGGTGATGAGTCTCCGCCCCAAGACGCGGAAGCGCCTGACGGTGAGGAGCCATCTGGGCAGCACGGGGTGGCTCAGTCGGCTCTGGCGCTCGCCCAAGGGGGCCGTGTTCGTCACCAGCATCACGGACGCCAAGGTGCTCTACCACCCGGACCTCCACGGGGACCCGGAGCACAAGTTCGAGAGCACGAAGTTGAGCGGGCCCCTCAATGGCGTGTGGGGCCTGGATGAAGACTTCGTGTTGACCTGGGGCTCCACGTACGAGGGGACACAGCACGTCCTCCGATACAACGGCAGGAAGTGGAGGAAGATGCCCGCACCGAAGTTCGCGGTGCGAGCGATGCACGGGTTGGCACCCGACTTCATCTATGCCGTCGGCGTCGGCGGAGGCATCGCGCGGTGGAACGGCAAGGTCTGGAGGCACTTCCGCTCCCCTACGAGGGAGGTGCTCAACAGCGTCTTCGTGGCGGCTGAAGACGAGCTGTATGCCACCGGCGGCTCCGGCTCGCTGCTGGCCGGCAACCGGCGCCGATGGGACTCGATGGCGGAATCCCCCGTGCCTGGAATGCCCCTGCTGGGCGTGGCCAAATGGAAGAAGAAGCTCTGGGTCGCCGGAGGCCGGTTCGGACTCTTCAAGTGGATGGAGAACCAGAACACGCTCAAGTGCATCAAGCCCAACCTCCGGGCCGTGGACCTCGACGCCCGTCAGGACCTGCTCATCTCTTGCGAGGACTTCGTCGCCGTGACCTCGGACGGCAGGACTTTCATCGCCGGTGGACGAGATGCCCTCATGAAGCTCCGCAAGGGCAAGAAGCTCGGACGACTCTGACCCACCCCCCGGTATTGACCCTTTTCACCCCCACCAGGAGACTCCCAGGTGGGCCACGCACACCTCTCCAGGAACCCGCCATGAAGCCAGCCCGGCAGCGCTCGAGACGACCCTCGGTGAAGCGGACCCCTTCGGCCCCCGCCGCACAGGCGCAGCCTGTGTCCGACGGCGCCGTGCGACTCGCCACGCTGCTGGCCGAGGAACCCCAGGGCTGGCGTGTGCGGCTCGGCGCCCGGGAGCTCGTCCTCTCGCTGGATGCCTCCGTGGACCCCGCGCTGATGCATGAGGCCCTCGAGGACGGCGCGCGGGTGCTCGTGGAGGCCTCCGCGACTCCCGTGGTGGTCGGCGTGGTGCAGACGTCCCGCGCGCTGCGCGTGGACCGCCAGGGCCGCGTGGACGCGCAGGTGGAGCGCTTCGAGCTCCAGGCACGTCAGGGCGCCACGGTGAAGACCTCCGGGGCCTTCTTGCAGGTGAAGGGCTCGGACGTGGAGCTCTACGGCACTCGCATCCTCACCCGCGCTCGCGAAGTGGCGAAGATTCTCGCGCGGATGATCAACCTGAACTGAGGCGACCATGTCCCTGACGACGAGCGGCATGTCCGCCGGCACCAGCAAGCAGAAGCTCAACTTCGTCCCCATGGCACCCAACGTGTGCCTGGTCCCCGCGCCGCCCCCGCCCGCGGGCCCGCAGGGCATCCCCGTGCCGTTCCCCATCACCACGGACACCGGCAGCATCAAGAAGCCGGTGCCGAAGGTGAAGCACAAGGGCGGCAAGGTGCCCAACACGGACTCGTCCTTCAGCGGCATCAAGGGCAACGAGGCCGGAGTGGGGCAGCTTCCCCCCTCGACGCCCAAGAAGGACATCGTCACCGGCGTGAACATGAAGAAGGGCTCCGCCATGGTGGGCTGTCCCAATTGTCAGGTCGGTGGCAAGAGCTTCCTGATGACGGGAAGCCCCGGCTTCGGCAACCACGGCTGACCCGCCCTCGCCATGTCCGAGCCTCTTCTCGCCCCCCTCAGCCATGTCGACACAGGGGATGTCGTCATCCGCGCGGAGCTCGGGCTGACCGCCTATCTCGCGGAGCCGGACTTCTGGGCACGCGAGGGCGCGCAGCGTGCGCTGGACCTGATGTTGGACCTGCCCACGGCGGACCTGCTCCGCTACTACACGACGTCCGTGATGACCGAGTGGGATGAGGTCGGCCCTCGCATGCTGAAGTCCCTGCGCGACGGGCTGACCTCTCGCGCGCTGCTCATGGAGAAGCCTCGGCACCTCTTCTTCTTCCGGCTGGCGGACGAGCCCAACTGTCCCTCGGTGGGCTTCTCGTACACGGAGATAGACCCGAGGCGGGCGACACGCGCGGCGGTGCTCGAGCTCACGCTGCCCCAGGGCCACACGCCCGAAGACCTCCAGTCGCTCGCCGTCGCGCTCACGGAGCTGGGCCCGGTGTACTCGCTGGTGGGCGGCTACACGGCGCGCTGGAACATGCTGTACCCGAAGCCGGCCTTCAGTGAGTTCTACCTGTGGGCCCAGCGCTACCTCGGCCTCGACATCCAGGACGCGGAAGAGTTCGCGCCCTTCGCCCCCGTGGGGCTGCCCGGGAGCAACTGGCTGACGTACCTCGGCGAGCCGCTGGCGAAGCCGCTCGAGCTGGACCTCGCCGCGCTGAAGCGCACCGCGTGGAAGCCTCCCGTGGAGACCTTGCCCGTGCGCTCAGGGCTGATGCTGCGTGCCGGCGCCAGGCCCACGATGGGAGACCTCAACCGCTTCGCCTATCCGGAGGCGTACGCGGAGGTGGCTCGGGCGCTCGAGCCGTCCTTCGCGACGGAGCTCCCCGAGTTCTGGGGGCCGTTCACGGACGAGCAGCGCACGGGGGCCTGGCTGCGTCGGCTCGTCGGCGCGAAGGACTGGTCGGCCTGAGGTGGGTCCTCGGGCAGCAGGAGGGGGAATGGCGAAGACGGGACCCGCGAAGAAGGCGGAGGCATCACGGAGTCTGGACCTGCCCAGGGCCCGTGCCTTGTTGGACGGGGTGCTCGTGGGCCTCCGTGACGTGAAGGACCCCGCGGTGCCGCTGCGTGCCTTGGAGCGGCACCTGACGGCCTCGCTGGGCGCGCTGTACCGCGCGCTCGCGGCCCAGGGAGACTCGGACGCGTTCACGCGCCACACGGAGACCGCGCGCGTCCGCGCCGAGGATGCGCTCCGGTCGCTGCGGGCCGCTCGCAGCAAGGACGCGGTGGTCCGCCGTCACGTCGCCGCGGTGGACGAGGTGGTGCGCGGCTGGCGTGACGCGGTGATTCGCACTCCGCTCGAGTCCGTGAGGTTGCCTCGGCCCGATGCCGACATCGTCCATCGGGCCCAGGGCGAAGTGCCCACGCTCGTGGAGCTGGCGCGCGAGCCGCTGTGGCCCGCCATCGTCCTCCAGTGGGAGGAGCCGCCGGACATGGCACTCCCGCCGGAGGTGGCTTCTCCGCCGGCGCTGCCCGAGGGCAAGCCCGTCACCCTGGCCTCTCTCGACGCGCTGCTCGCGCAGGCGAAGCAGCAAGCGGTTGCGTTGGCGGCTCCCGCGAAGCCGCCGAGGAAGAAGCGCGCCTCCGCCGCGAAGTCCCAGCCTCCGGTGGAGCAGGAGGACGTGGAGCGGGCGCAGTTCGGTGAGACGCTGCGACGCGAGGACGTGGAGCTGGCGCGGGCCCGGTCCTTCTTCGAGGACGTGGCGATGATGAGCCTCATGCGCCAGCCCGACGAAGGGGACTTGTGGAGCGACCTGCGCCCGGTGGAGGACCGGCTGCTGGCGCGCGTGGATGGCATCATCGGTTGTGGCACCTGGGTGTTGCCCGAGCTCGTGAAGCTCCTCGATGAGCGGCCCCTGCCAGACCCCGAGATGACGTGGGGCGTGGTGTTCCTGCACGGGTGCCTCGCGGGGGACGATGCGCTGCACCAGGTGGAGCGCTTGCTGCGCACGGTGGGGCTGGAGGTGCCCGAGGTGTTCGACGCCGCGGCCGACGCGCTCACCTTCGTGCCTCATCCTGGGACCGAGGGACTGCTGCGCCGGTGGCTGAAGGAGCCGGGCCTCTCGCGCCAGTTGG
Source organism: Myxococcus stipitatus DSM 14675 (assembly GCF_000331735.1). Classification (GTDB taxonomy): domain Bacteria; phylum Myxococcota; class Myxococcia; order Myxococcales; family Myxococcaceae; genus Myxococcus; species Myxococcus stipitatus. Next base: position 444,151 of record NC_020126.1, read on the forward strand.
CGGTGCGGGCGCTGGGCCGTCGGGGCGAGCTGGAGGGGCGGGAGGCGTTGGGGCTCGTGTGGGGCGACTCACCGGAGCTGGTGCTGGAGGGGGCTCGGGCGCTGCCGCGGGCGCGCGGCGAGCTGGACCTGCGCGAGACGGCGCGGCTGCTGCGCGATGAGCGGGAAGAGGTGGTGGCGTCGGCCATCGAGGCGCTCCTGCTGCGTCGCTCGGCGTCGGGGCTCCAATACGCGCACGGGCTGCTGGCCGAGGGACGCGGCGGCTTCGCCCACGCGGCGCTGTGGACCGCGGTGGGCGGTGGCGTGGAGGCGCGGAAGGACTTCGAGGCGGCCCTGGCGGGCGGGCCGGTGTCTCCCGTCGTGGTGGAGGCGCTCGGTTGGTATGGCAGCCTGGCGTTCATGGACGTCCTGCTCGCGCGGCTGCGTGCGGGGAAGAAGGACGCGGTGGGCGCGCTCCAGCGGCTCACGGGGGCTTCGCTCACGGACGACGAGCCCGAGCCCGAGTACGAAAAAGGCGAGGAGCCCTTCACGGGAGGCTTCTCGCCGCCGCCGTTGGAGCTGGAGCTGTCGGTGGACGCGAAGGTGTGGACCGCCTGGTGGGAGAAGCACCGGGGGCGGGCCTCACTGACGAAGCGCTATCGCTGGGGCCACCTGTGGTCCCCGCAGGACAACCTGTGGGAGCTGGAGCACGCCTTCGCGAGCATGCGGGAGCGTCGGCTCGCGTGGCATGAGCTGGTGGCGCGCACGGGTGCCACCCATCCCTTCGACCCTCGAGACTTCGTCGCCCGGCAACAGGCGGCGGTCACCCGGTGGCGCGAGTCACCCGAGGCCCGGCAGGTGACTGCTGGCGCCTGGCCCCTCAACCTCATGCGCTGAGCTGAGATGTCCCTCCCCGAGCTCAATACCCGCACGCCCGCGACCGTCCAGCTCCTCCCCCAGTTCGGGATGGACGGAGCGCCTTGCATCGTCGTGGTCATCAAGCAGCGTTTCTCGGTCGTCCGAGTCGGCCACGTGCGGCGCGAAAGCGGAGCGCGGGTGCGGCTGGTGGACGAGCTGTGGGAGCCGGATGCGGAGGAGAGCAGCATCCGTCGGCCCTCGGACGCGGGCCTGCTCAAGCCGAGCACGGACGTGGTGGTGTCGGGCAGCGCCATGGCCCTCCACCGCGAGTCGGTGAAGGAGCTGGACGTCTCGGTGCGCGTCGGCCCGGTGAGCAAGCGGCTCAAGGTGTTCGGCACGCGCGTCTGGTATCCGGGCGTGATTGGCCTGTCGCTCACCCCGCCGCAGCCCTTCCAGGAGGTGCCGCTGCGGTGGGAGTACGCGTATGGCGGCATGGACACGAGCAATCCCCAGCGCCTGGCGCATGAGCCGAGAAATCCGCTGGGGCGCGGCGTGGTCGCGGACTCGGACACGCTGAAGCACAAGCCCGGTCCTCAGATTGAAGACCCCGAGGACCTCATCACGTCGTCGCGCTCGCGCCCGGAGCCCGTGGGCGTGGGCGCCGTGGGCCCGCAGTTCGAGCCGCGTGTGCGCTTCGCGGGGACCTACGATGACCGATGGCAGAAGGAGCGCATGCCGCTGCCGCCGCTGGACTTCGACGCGCGCTTCCTCAATGTCGCCGCGCCAGGGCTCATCTGTCCGTCGTACCTGAGCGGTGGCGAGCTGGTGGAGGTGGAGGGGATGAGCGCGCAGGGACAGCTCGGCTTCGAGCTGCCGAAGCTCGCCTTCGGCGTGGTGGCCGTGACGGCGCAAGGCGAGGTGGAGCATCGGCCCGCGATGGACACGGTGTTGCTCGAGCCCAATGAGCGGGCGTTCGAGCTCACGTGGCGCTCCGTCGTCCCCGTGCCGAAGCGGGCGCGTGAGCTGTCCGCCATCAATGTCTTCGAGAAGGCGTGGGTCTGATGACGACGCGCTCACCCCTGTCGTGGAACGCGAAGGGCAACGAAGTGGGGCCGTGCGCGATGGGGGCCTTCAATGGGCTCGCCTTCGATGCGCATCAGACGTGGGCCTTCTGGCGCGCGGAGGCGGTGGGCGTGACGGAGGGCCCGTTCCGCTGCGCCAACGGGACTCGCGCCACGATGATTTCCGCCCGCACGCTGCCGCCCCGGTTGTGGGGCGTGGAGCGGATGATGGCGCTGGTGGATGGGGCGCTCGCGGAGCTGGTGGCTCCGTTGACGGGCTTCCGGGGAGACACGCGGCTGGGGTTGTGGCTGGGCTTGCCGGAGCGCTACGGGGCCGAGGCCTCCAAGTCCCAGGGCGCCGAGCGCCGGCGCCTGGAAGGACACGTGAAGCAGTGGTGTGCGCGGAACGCGGGGGACGCTCCCGTCATCGGCGTGCCGCGAGGCCATGCCTCGCTCGCGTTCGCGCTGGCCGAGGCGTGCGCGGAGGTGGCCGCGGGTCAGCTCGAGGCGGCCATTGTCGGCGGCGTGGACACGTACCACGCGCCCGAGGTGATGGATGAGCTGATGGAGCAGGCCCGCTTGTTCGATGGGGAGAACGTGGACTCGCTGATTCCAGGCGAGGGCGCGGCGTTCCTGCTCATCACCCGCGCGCGCACGGCGAAGAGCGTCGGCCTGTCGCTGATGGCTCGGGTGGAGTCCGTGGGCATGGCCCAGGAGTCGGGCTCGCTCTTCTCCGACACCCCCTGCACCGGGACGGGGTTGACGCAGGCGATGCGCGCGGCGACCGCGCTGCAGAGCGCCGCGGGTCAGCGATTGGAGTGGCTCCTCGGGGACGTGAACAACGAGCCCCACCGCATCGAGGAGTTCCAGCTGGCGCTTCCTCGGGCCATGGCGCCCGGAGGCATGGCGGGGGGGAAGGACTACCGGCCGGTCGCGGTGGAGGACCTGCCCATCGACCTCCTCCCGCTGCGCTTCGGAGACCTGGGGGCGGCGACGTTGCCCACGGCGGCGGTGCTCGCGTCACAGGCCTTCCTCCGAGGGGCTCCGGCCGCGACGAGCTGTCTGTGCGTGGGCAGCTCCCTGGGGCCCGATAGAGGGGCCGTGCTGCTCCGCGCGGTCATGGGCGGGGAAGCGGGCAGACAGCGGCCCACCGGCCTGGTGCCTTGAAGCAGGTGCGGTAGGTTGGCTCCTTGGCACCGAGGCGGGGCCTCGGGTGTCCACGCGATATGCGATGTGCAGAGTGACGTTGGTGCACGGGAGTCCAACGAAAGGAGCCTTCCCCATGAAGCGCTATCTGAGGGGTGTGCTGGTGGCGGCGGTGGTGTTGGGCGCGGGTGTCGCGGTGTCCGAGCCCAAGCAGGACGCCATCAACCTGCGAGTCGCCCGGGAGCAATACAACCTGGTGATGACGTCCGACACCGTGACGGGGCAGGACTTCCAGGTGTCGCGGATGAGGAACGGGCTGCGAGGGCGGACCTGGCTGGGCGTCATCGACGTGACGTTCAAGAACGGCACGGTGAAGGGGGCCCTCGCTGGCGCGGTGGTGAACCTGGACGTGAAGCGTGAAGGGGACACGCTGGTGGCGGAGGGCGGCTTCGGTGGGCGCCCCGCCAACGTGAAGATGACCCCGGACGAAGTGACGGTCTATGTCCGCGACTGCACGTACCGGCTGAAGGCGCGCGAGGCGGGGCGCTCCTATGCGGGCAAGCGCAGCTGTGACACATCGCTGGTGCCCGAGACGGAGGTGTGGCTGCCCGACGAGTTCCTGGCGGCGAGCCCCGAGGAGAAGGCCACCCTGTTGCTCCTGGCGTTGTGAGCCGACCTTCGCTCAGCCCGCCCGAGGGCGTGGCAGGTCCACGGTGAAGGTGGAGCCCACGCCCAGCTCGCTGCGCACGGCGATGTGGCCGCCCATCGCCTCGACAATCTGGCGCGAAATCCAGAGGCCCAGTCCGAAGCCGCCGTAGTTGCGCTCGGACACGGCGCGCTCGAAGCGGTGGAACAGCCGCGACAGGTGCTCCTCGCCGATGCCGATGCCCCGGTCGCGCACCTCCACGCGCACCGAGTCCTCCAGGGATGTCACCACCACGTGCACGGGGTTGCCGCGCCCGTACTTCACCGCGTTGCTCACCAGGTTCGTCAGCACCTGGTCGATTCGCAGCTTGTCCCAGAGCCCCGAGGACTCCGGCGCCAGGGACAGCTCCAGCCGCGTGCCCGTGCGCTCCAGCTCCGGCTCGAAGCGCTCCACCACCTCGCGCACCATCGCGGACAGGTCGAGCGGCTCGGGGCTCAGCTCCAGCCGCCCCGCGCTGATGCGAGACACATCCAGGAGCTCGTGGATGAGCTGCGTCTGCCGCTTCACCTGCCGGTCCACCACCTCCAGCGCGCGTCCCAGCCGCTCCGGCGTCAGGCCCGAGGGGGAGCGCGCCAGCCCCGCCATCAAGCTCTGCACCTGCAGCTGGAGCGCGCTGATGGGCGTCTTCAGCTCGTGGCTCGCGATGGAGAGGAACTCCTCGCGCAGGCGGATGGCCTGCCGCGCCTCGCGATAGAGGCGGGCGTTGTCGATGGCCAGCGCCGCGCGCCTCGCCAGCTCCTGCGCCAGCGACAAGTCCTGTGCGTCGTAGTCGCGACGGGACGTGGCGAACGTGAGCGCGCCCAGCGTCTGGCCTCGCACCTGGAGCGGCACGCACAGCCACGCGCAGACGCCCGTGCCGCCGGGGCTCCGCGCGCACTCGGGGGTGTTCGTGCGCGTGCGCGTGCGCAGCTCCGCCTCGTTGGAGGCCACCACCCGAGACGCGACGGCGAGCCCTGGCGCGGGGTGTCCGTCCTGGGCGCGCAGTCCCAGGTCCTCGTGCGCGGACGCCACGCAGCGCACGGTGCCGTCCGGGTCCGTGAGGAACACGCCGCAGGACTCCGCGTAGGACGGCACGGCGAGGTGGGCCACGCGCTCCAGCGTCTGCTCCTGCTCCAGGCTCGCGGCCAGGACACCCCCGGCCTCGGCGAGGAAGTGCTGCGCGGCCTCGCTGCGGTGTCGCTCCGTGACGTCCACGGCCATGCTCAGCACCTGCTCGGGGCCACCCCCCGCGGGCTGCACGAGCGCGGTCCACAGCGCGACCTGGAGCGGAGTGCCGTCCTTGCGCTGTCGCCGCATCACCGCGCCGCCCAGCGACTCACCCCGGCCGGCCTTCTCCAGGTTGCGGCGGAACTCCGCCTGCTTGTCCGCGGGCACCACGGGCAGCACCTGGCCCAGCACCTCCTCGGGCTTCCACCCGAAGATGCGCTCCGCGGCCGGGTTCCACAGCCGCACCGTGCCGTCGCTGTCCACCAGGATGATGGAGGCGGGGGACGCCTGGATGATGGCGGCCAGCCGCTCGTTGACCTCGGCCAGCTCCTCTCGCGCGCGCTGCTCCTGCTCGAGCAGCCGGGCCCGAGCCATCGCCTGTCCCGCGTGGTGCGCCAGCAGCTCCAGGAACGCGCGCTCGTCGGGAGCGAAGACGCGAGGCTCGGTGAAGGCGAACAGCAACACGCCCAGCACGCGGCCCTCGGCGAACAAAGGCAGACAGGTCGACGCGGGCGAGGGGGCGCGCATTGTCTGGCTGCGAATCACATCCAGCTCGGGATAGCGGTCCGCCATCGCCTCCGGGGACTCCACCCAGATGGGCCGGGCCTCCCGGATGGCGTCCTTCACGGGATGGGGGCCATCCAAGGGGAGCCTGCCGAAGGACTTCTCGAGCGCCTGGGGGTCTTCGTAGCCGGAGCACCGCAGCAGCCGCGCGTGGTCTCCCTCCACCACCCACAGCACGCCGCGCGCGGCGCCGACCGCCTCCACGCCTTGCTCGACGATGACCTCCGCCACGCGCTCGGCGGACAGCACGCGCGACAGCTCCGCCGTCACCCGCTGCAGCCGCTGCAGCCGCCCCGCCGCCACCTCCGCCGCCTGCCGGGCCTGCTTCTCCGCCGCGTACGCGCGCGCCACGTCCAGCGCCAGGGCCGCGCGGTCCGCGAGCTCCTGGAGGAGGAGCTGCTCGCCCGCGTCGACGGTGCGCTCGGCCTCCGCGGGGTCCTTCCACACGGTGAGCGTCCCCAGGCTCCGCCCCCGCGCGCGCAGCGGCAGCACCATCATCCGCGTGAAGGGGAAGTCCTTCAGCAGCCCATGCTGCTGCGGCGGCAGCCACTCGCGCAGCGACTGCGGGTCCAGGTCCGGCACCCAGAGCGCCTCGCCCGTGCGCAGCACCTCGTGGGAGGGTCCCTCGTCCGCGCGCACCGCCGGGGGACTGAGCGTCTGGAACAACCGCCGAGCCTCCGGCGTGGCGGCGGCCGAGGCCACGGTGCGCAGCCAGTGGCCATCCTCCGACACCAGGCGCAGCGTGCATGCAGCACCCAACAGCGGCACCACCAGCGCGCACAACCGCTCCATGACGGCGGGAGGCTCCAGGCTGGCGTCGGCCAGCACGCGCGACGCCTCCGCCAGCAGGGCCAGCCGCTCCTCCACCTCCGGGGTGTGGGCCCCGAACTGCCGCGCGTCTGAATACCGGGATGCTGCCATGGTCATTGCGCCCCCGCGCCGGCATGGGAGCACGGGATGGTGGCGTGAGGCAGATCCCCGGTTGCCCTGCGGCCCTCCTTCATGGCTGGACAACATCCGCCCTTCCGGGACTGTTCGCTCCGGACGCACGCTCCGTCGCACACCAGCCGGCGGAGATGGGCCGGGGGAGGGTGTCGCACATGCGCGCACCCGGACGTTGGAATCCACGGAAGGGGGCGTCGGGTGGGTTGCTCCTCTCTAGGGTTCGGCTAAAGGGGGGGCCGTGAAAGACACCTCCACTGGTGCGTCGAGCGGGGAGGCTGTTCGGGAAGGCCCGGACACCTTCAAGCGCACGGCGCTCCTGGCCCTCGGGGCCCTGGGCATCGTCTACGGTGATATCGGGACGAGCCCCCTGTACGCGTTGCGCGAGTGTTTCACCGGCCCGCACGGCATCGCACCCACTCCTCAGAATGTGCTGGGGGTGCTGTCGCTCATCTTCTGGACGCTGCTCATCATCGTCTCGGTGAAGTACCTCATCTTCGTGATGCGGGCGGACAACCGGGGCGAGGGCGGCATCCTGGCGCTGATGGCGCTGGCCATGCAGCGCCAGCGGGGACAGTCCACGCCCGTGGCCCGCCCGGTGCTCATCACCCTGGGCATCTTCGGCGCCGCGCTGCTCTACGGCGACGGCCTCATCACGCCGGCCATCACCGTGCTCAGCGCGGTGGAGGGCCTCAGCGTGGCCACGCCCGTGTTCGAGCCCTTCATCGTCCCCATCACCCTGGCCATCCTCACGGTGCTCTTCGTGGTGCAGCGTCACGGCACCGCGCGCATCGGCTCCCTCTTCGGCCCGGTGATGTGCGTGTGGTTCTTCACGCTGGCCGCGTTGGGCGTGAAGGAATTGGTGCACAACCCCGCTGTCCTGAGCGCGCTGTCGCCCGTGCACGGCGTCATGCTCCTGGTGCACAACGGCTGGCACGGCTTCCTCGTGCTGGGCGGCGTGTTCCTCGTCGTGACGGGCTGCGAGGCGCTCTACGCGGACATGGGCCACTTCGGGTGGAAGCCCATCCGGTGGGCCTGGTTCAGCGTGGTGCTGCCCTCGCTGATGCTCAACTACCTGGGCCAGGGCGCGCTCCTCCTGCGGGACGCGAGCGCCGCGCGCAACCCGTTCTACCTGCTGGCCCCGTCGTGGATGCTCTACCCGCTGGTGGCGCTGTCGGCCGTGGCGGGTGTCATCGCGTCGCAGGCCCTCATCTCCGGCGCCTTCTCGCTGACCCGCCAGGCCATGCAGTTGGGCTACAGCCCGCGCATGGAGGTGGTGCACACCTCGGCGGAGGAGATGGGCCAGATTTATCTGCCCGGCATCAACTGGGCGCTGATGGTGGGCGTCTTCACGCTGGTCGTGACGTTCCGCTCCTCCAGCGCGCTGGCCTCCGCGTACGGCATCGCGGTGTCCACCACCATGGTCATCACCTCCATCATGGCCTACGTCGTGGCGCGCGAGCGCTGGGGCGTCAGCCGCGCCCTGGCCATCCCCGTCGCGGGCCTCTTCCTCACGGTGGAGCTGTCCCTCTTCAGCGCCAACGCGATGAAGCTGGCGGACGGTGGCTGGTTCCCGCTGCTGCTGGCCGTCGTCATCTTCACGCTGATGACCACGTGGAAGCGCGGCCGGGCCATCCTCGCCGCCAAGCTGCGCGCGTCCAGCATCCCCCTGAAGGAGCTCCTGGGCAGCTTCGGGGACCATCCGCCCCTGCGCGTCTCCGGCACCGCCATCTTCATGACGGGCAACGCGGAGGGCACGCCCCCGGCGCTCCTGCACAACCTGAAGCACAACAAGGTGCTGCACGAGCAGGTGGTGCTCCTGACCATCCTCTCGGAGGACGTGCCGCACGTCCCCGGCGCCGAGCGGGTGGTGGTGGAGCCCCTGGAGCAGGGCTTCGTCCGGGTGGTGGCCACCTACGGCTTCATGGAGAACCCCAGCATCCCGGACGTGCTCAAGCGCTGCCGGGAGAAGGGGCTCCAGTTCCAGCTCATGGGCACCAGCTTCTTCCTGGGCCGTGAAACGCTCATCCCCACCAAGCGCCCCGGCATGGCCGTGTGGCGCGAGGCCCTCTTCTCCTGGATGAGCCGCAACGCTCGCAGTGCGACCGCCTACTTCCGGATTCCCCCCAACCGCGTGGTGGAGCTGGGCAGTCAGGTGGAGCTGTAATCCCCGCCTTCTTCGGCCCCAGGCCCTCTTCGTGAGGGCCGGGGCCGGGAAAATGCGCGGGAAATTCCTTTCGAGCCGCCGTGCCTCCACCCGTGTCCTTCCGGGTGGAAAAGCCGCCTGGATTGGAATCGTTCTGAATCACCATCACTTTCCCTACGGTGTCCAGAAAGACGCACTGCGTCTGATGCCTCAGTGATGGTGTAACTCTTCGGAAACACGGCGATGAGATGGGCGATAATGGGGTGGAACCTACCCCGTGAGGCGCCCTGATGCCGTGCGGTGAGTGTGGGTCTCTGGAGGCCTGGCGCTCACTCCAGGTGACACGGAGGCGGTGTTTTCGTCCTGCTCCGGCGTAAAATTACCGCCCACCAGCAACAAATCACGCGACGCGGCGAGAATATTTTCACCAGACAGAAAAAGTCCTGTACTGGCGGAAGTCTCTTCGTTTACAGTGTTTTCAGGTGTCGCGCAGAACCCCCGTGTCCGAACTGAGGTCAGCCCCCATGCTCGACGTCGCCCCCCACGCCGCCGCCTCGCTCCTCTCCTCTGGCCTGTCTTCGATTTCGCCCGCGGTGACACCGTGGACGGAGCAGCCGCAGCGCGACTGGTCGAACCTGGCGCCGCACACGGTGCTGTCGGCCGCGGAGCTGTACCCGCGCATCTGCGTGAGGGACCCGTACTTCGCGCTGAAGGACGTGACGGTGATGGGACAGGGCGAGGTGGTCGCGCGCATCCCGGTGCAGCAGGACCCGGACGCGGAGGCGGGCATCATCGGCATCGCGGAGGCCGGCCGCCACATGGCCATCCTGGGCTCGTGCGCCGCGGCGCTGGTGACGCCCAAGGACGGGCAGCACTTCTACCTGGCGTGCGGCGCGCGCGGTGAGTGGCTGAACCGCGGCGCGGTGGGGCGCGCCACGGACCTGCTCTGGGGCCTGGCGCAGGCGTCCCTCACGGGCAAGCGCACGGCCACCGCGCGCACGCTCCTGTCCAACTCGGACGGCACCCCGGTGTTCCGCCTGGAGGTGGACTACAACGTCCTCTCCGCCGCCGCCTTCACCCGCCTCTTCGGCGAGGCGCGCGTGGAGATGCGCCGCGAGCCCCGTCGCGACGACGGCGTGCAGCGCACCCCCGAGGAGTGGGCGCGGATGCGGCAGAACCCCTACTCGAAGGCGCTGGCGCTGCACGACTGGCGCCCGGACGGTGAGAGCCTCACCGCCTCGCTGGGCCCGGTGACGATGGACCTGTGCAAGGGCCACTTCGCGCTGCACCCGGTGATGCCCGTCGCGGTGGTGGCCAGCGGCATGACGCGGGTGGCGACCACGCTGCTGCGCAAGCTGGAGGGTGCGCCGTGGGCCCGCGTCCTGGCCAAGGACGTGCGCCTGAAGGCGGACAGCCTGGCCTACGCCGGCCAGACGGTGACGTTCGGCGCGGCGCGGCGCTCGCACGAGGGTGCCGACCACACCTTCACGTGCCAGGCCTCCGTCGGTGAGCGCGTCGTCGCGGAGCTGGACGTCACCTTCGAGCGCGTGGAGTAGTCACTCCCAGGTGATGTCGTAGTCCACGCGGTCGATGCCCTGCGGATGGGCCTTCGCCGTACCCTTGAGTCCCAGGACCTTGAGCGCGCCGGTGAGGATGCCCTCGTGGTACGCGGGGGGCAGCATGTCCCGCCTGACGCGAAGCGTGCCGGACTTGGGCCCCGTCGTCACATACTCGCGGGTGCCGTACGTGACGGCCGCGCTGTAGCCCATCTGCGCTCCGGAGAAGAGCTTCTGCGGGTCTCCTCGGGAGATGATGCCGAAGATGAGCATCCCGGGGCCCGTGGAGTAGCGCGTGACGTTGGACTCGCCGCACGCGTGGTACACGGCGTCCTCCGTCCCCAGGTCCTGCTCGAGCGCGTCCGCCGCGACGTAGAGCAGGTTCAGGAACTCGCGCACGGAGTAGGTGCGCAGGTCCGAGTAGTCCTTGGCCAGGTCCCCCACGCGCACCTGCTCCAGCGCGGCCAGCCCCGCCTTCTGCTGGATGAGGCTGAACACGGCCTTGAAGAACAGCCCGCGCACCGCGTCGCCGGGCTGGGTGGCCGCGAGCCTCGCGGCGAGCTCGGCCTTGTTGGACGGCATGTCTCCTCTCCTCCTCCAGCCCCTGGGATGCGAAGTGGCGTGGAGCTTAGCCTCACGGCGAAACCGGGGGCACCTCATCCAGCAGCACCGGCGCGAAGCCGGCCGCGTCGCATGACGCCAGCACGTAGCGCACGCCGGCCCGCTCTCCGGTGAAGCCCGCGGGGATGCCGGTGGAGTGCAGGTGGCCGTACACGCAGACCTTGGGCTGGAAGGCCTCGATGGGGGCGCTGAAGGCGGTGGCCTTCTCGTTGGCGTACAGCGGCGGGAAGTGCACCGCGGCCACGCGCACCAGCGGCGTGGGGCTGGCGGCCTCCTTCTTCTTCGCGTCCTCGATGGAGGTCGCCAGGCGCCGCGTCTCCCGCTCCACGTAGCCCAGCTCCAGCGGCTCATCGCCCATCTCTCCGCCGGGCATGGGGGGCGCCTCGGGCGCGGTCCACAGGCGCGTTCCCGCAATCACCCACGGCCCCATGACGGCGGCGCTGTTGTGCAGGAAGGCCTCCAGCGTGCGGAACGGCTCCAGGAGCTTGCGCAGCTTCGACGCCGAGTCTCCCCACCAGTAGTCATGGTTGCCGCGCACCAGCACCTTGCGCCCCGGCCGCGCGTCCAGCCAGGCCAGGTCGTCCATCACCTCGTGGGGGCGCGTGGCCCAGGAGATGTCTCCGGCGACGATGACCACGTCCTCCGGCCTCACCCGCTCATCCCAGGCGCGCTGGAGGGGGAGGGGGTGGTCCGTCCAGCCGAAGCGCTGCATGTCCTTCTGTCGGGTGGAGGGGAGGTGGGTGTCGCCGATTCCGAAGAGCCGCATGGGCCCCTCATAGCGGATGCCGTGGCCTCCAGGCCCCAGAACTCCACGCGGGCGGCCCACGCCCGTTTGCCTCCGGGCGGACCGTGCCTCCCGGCCCTGTTTCCGGCCGGGCGCGAAAAGATGGAAGTCACGAAAATATATGTAACGACTTTTTACGTATCACCTGTCTCGAAACACGCCACTGCGACAGGTGCGGCCATTTCCGGGGGTGGAGGCGGGTGGTTCAGTGTGGGGCTCTTCCTGATTTCAACGGGTTGAAATGTTGAGTCGGGAATTGGGGATTGAGAACCCGTTAGAGAGGTGGAGCATGGATGCACCACCTGGCCTGGAGGCCCCCAGCGAAACACGGGGAATTCCTGGTTGGCATGCATGGTGCTCAAGGCCAGTGGCTGTACCGCGCCCAATGGCGGGTGCGGAACGCAGAGCTGCTTGACCCCCCGAAGGAGCTCCATCCCCATGCACGTGTTGAGCAAGACGTTCGCGGCGACGGCCGCCGCGCTGGCGCTGTCCGCCTGCGGACCCCAGCCCCAGCAGGAGACGCCGCCCCCCGAGGCCCCTCCCGCCGCGGAAGTTCCGGCACAGACGGCGGAGGACATCGCGGCCGAGTCCCGCGACGCGGCCCGTCGCACGCCCGAGGAGCTGGACGCGCTGTTCGCCCAGGCGGCGCGCGAGTTCGATGTTCCGGTGAGCCTGCTCAAGGCCATCTCCTATGTGGAGACGCGCTTCGAGCACATCCAGGGTGAAGAGGAGTTCGAGGGCCGTCCCGCGGCGTTCGGCCTCATGGCCCTGCGCGGTGACAAGCTGACGGACGGCGCGGCGCTGGCGGGTGTGTCCGCCTCGGCGGTGCGTGACGAGCCCCTGGCCAACCTCCGCGCGGGCGCGGCGCTGCTGTCGAAGTACGCCTCGGAAGAGGGCATCGACCGCAAGGACCTGGGCGCGTGGGCCACGGCGGTGGTGAAGCTGTCGGACATCTCCGACGCGGAGGCGCAGGCCAGCTACATCCACAACGAGGTGTACTCGGCGCTGCGCGAGGGCGCGGGTGCCTTCACGCCGCGAGGCAAGGTGGCGGTGTCGCTGGAGGGCTCGAAGGTGGAGGCGAAGTTCGCCCTGCCGAAGCTCCAGGCGGGGCTGGCGGCGCTGGCTCCGGACTACGCGCCGGCCATCTGGCGTCCGTCGCCCAACTACAACGCTCGGCCCTCGGGCACGAACGTGTCGATGATCATCATCCACACGTGTGAGGGTGGCTACTCCGGGTGCTGGGGCTGGCTGACCAACTCCGCGGCGGGCGTGAGCGCGCACTACGTCGTCAACGAGAGCGGCAGCGAGGTCTCCCAGCTCGTGCGCGAGTCCGACCGCGCCTGGCACGTGGGCGCCAGCTACAGCTGCAGCCTCAACGGCAACGTGGAATGCGGCCTCAACGGCACGTCGGTGAACCACTTCTCCGTGGGCATCGAGCACGGCGGCTACGCCAGCCAGGCCTCCTTCCCCGCGGGCCAGATCGACTCGTCGGCGAAGCTGTCCTGCGACATCTCCAAGGGCCAGGGCATCACCCGCGACAGCTACCACATCGTCGCGCACGGCCGGCTCCAGCCGTCGTCCCGCACGGACCCGGGTCCCAACTGGCCGTGGAGCAGCTACATCAGCAAGATCAAGAGCTACTGCGGCGACGGCGGCGGCACGGGCACCATCGTCGTGGACAGCCACAACGCGAACAACGACTCGGCGAAGGCGCGCACGGACGTGCCCGCGTCGTGGGCGTCGGGCACCAGCGCGGGCTACTACGGCAGCGGCTACTACTACGCCTCCACGCAGCCCATCTCCGAGCCGGTGGTGTTCAACTTCTACATGCCGGCGGCGGGCACCCGGACCATCGATGCGTGGTGGGTCGCGGGCACCAACCGCTCGCCCTCCGCGCCCTTCATCATCACCCACTCGGGTGGCAACAGCACGGTGACGGTGAACCAGCAGGCCGGCGGCAGCGCGTGGAACGCGCTGGGCACGTACTCGTTCCCCGCGGGCTGGAACAAGGTGCAGCTCAGCCGCTGGGCCACCGAGGGCTACGTCGTCATGGCGGACGCCATCCGGGTGCGCTGACGTGATGAAGCGAGGCCTCGAACGGGTGCAGCGTTCCTGGCCGTGGCGGGCGCGGTGGTGTTGGACCGCGCTCGCCGTGCTCGGCGTCGGATGCTCTGGCCGGTGTGGCGGAGCGTCGGGCGCCGGGCCGCTGTCGAAGGAGGAGGCGCGCGCCATTCCGGGCGCGGTGGTCTTCCTGTCGGAGCGGGCGGGACAGAAGGATGTGTGGCAGGTGAGCCCTGACGGGACGGAGACCCAAATCACCCGAGGGCCGGAGGACGACTATCCCGGGCCGGTGTCGCCGGATGGGAAGTCGTTGCTCGTGGTGGCCGTGCGCGAGGTGGACGGGTTGCAGTTCCAGCAACTCCGCGTCCAGCCCCTGGCGGGTGGAGACGCGGTGCCGCTGCATGCGCCCCGGGCGCGGGCTCGCAACGCGGTCTGGGCACCGGATGGCTCGTGGCTGTCGGCGGAGTCGGATGCCCAGGGCTTCAGCGACGTGGTGCGCCTGGAGCCTCGCGCGGACGTGCCGGAGGTGCGGCTGACGCAGGTGAAGGAAGGGTGCTTCGAGCCCGCCATCTCCCCCGACGGCCAGGAAGTGGCCTTCGTGTGCAGCCGCGAGGGAGACCCTGAAATCTACGTGGCGAAGGCGGACGGCACGAACGAGCGACGGCTCACCGCGTTCCATCGCGAGGACCGTGCTCCGGTGTGGAGTCCGGATGGGAAGTGGATTGTCTTCGTCAGCGACCGGGAGAATCGGGAGCGGCTGTATCTGATTCGGCCGGATGGCTCGGACCTGCGCGCGGTGTCTGGAGAGTCCTTCTCCGGCGATGAGCGCGAGCCCGCCTTCAGTCCGGACGGGAAGCACCTCGTGTACGTGAGCCGGGAGCCGGAGGCGCGCGCGCGGCTGTGGCGTGTGCCGGTGGAGGGCGGTGTGCCGGTGGCGCTGACGGAAGGGCAGCGGCGCGACGACATGCCGGCCTGGAGTCCGGACGGGAAGTACCTGGCCTTCGTGTCGGAGCGCGAGGGCAACACGGACGTGTACCTCATGCGCGCCGACGGCAGTGGCCAGACGCGGCTCACCACCGCGAAGGAGCCGGACTGGTTGCCGCGCTGGGTGGCGCGTCGCTAGCGAGGATGCTCGTGTGAGCGGACCTGTCGGCCTGGACTCCCTCCGTCGCGAGGGAGTCCGGGCGGACGTCACTCGATGGGCGGGTGGAGGCCGGGGTAGAGCGTGAGCATCAGCCCCCAGCCCGGTGCGGTGACCACGTTGCGAGGCACGGCGTTCGCTTCGCCCTCCACGCTCACCTGGAAGGACTCCACGGCGAGCCCGGTGTGGACGTAGACGAACAGCCCCTCCTCGGAGGTGCTCTCCTGGTTGACGCTGCTCAGGTCCGCTGACGGGTAGTAGATGCGGTCGGCGAGCTCGGTTCGATTCGGCACCACGCGCACGCCCGCGCGAGGCCGTCCGTTCTCATCCACCACGCGGCCCAGCGCGAAGCCCGCGTCGCGGAGGGCTCGCGCGCGGTTCTCGGTGTGGCCGAGCAGGCGCGTCTCACCGAGGGCCGTGCTGAGCGCGTCGTGGAAGGACTCGGGAAGCGCGTAGGCGCGAGTCTCGATGAGGTTCGTGCGCGGACGCGAGCCGGTGAAGGTGCTGTCGTAGATGATGCTGCTGGTCCGCAGGAGCCCGGGGCCACTCATGCCCACGGCGAGCCCCACGTTCACGTCCTTCACCCGGATGCCCGCCACGCCGAAGGCTCCCGCGTCGTCGAGCGCGCTCGTGCCGAAGGTCGCGTCCAGGTCGTTCACCGCGACGCGCAGGGGCTCCTCGATGGTGACGGAGAGTCCGCTCAGGGAGGGCTCGGACCTGCCCGTGGCGGCGAGCCAACGCGCGGCCTCCGGCAGCACGCGGGCCTGGCCGCTGACGCGGATGCTGAGGTTGTCCACGTCGACGGGCTCGGAGTCCTCGGTCCGGTAGCCAGGGTCCGGAGCGGAGTCATCGGAGCCGCAGCCCGACGACGTCAGGCCGAGCAGGACGCAGGATGCCAACAGGAGTCGGTGCTTCATGCGCGGGCAACATCGGCATGCCCCGGGTGGGTGGCAATCCACCGCCCTGTTCATCGTCCCCTGTCCGACGACTGGAGACGGAGGGCCAAGCGCAAACAGAGACACCGGACCCCTTGCGAGGCCCGGTGTCGGGAATCCATCAAGTGTGGGGCGGCGACGCGCCTGCTTGCTCAGTCCACGTCGCCCAGGGGAGCTCGTGAGAGGGACGGCCTCACGGACTCAGCGCCAGCCGCCGCGGTCGTTGCCCTGCGAGCTGGACTTGCCGCCACCACCGCCCGAGCTGCCACTGGACCCTCGGCCTCCGCCGTTGCCCCAGCCCCCACCGCTGCTGTTGCCGCCACTGTTCCCACTGCTGTTGCCGCTGCTGCCGCGCCCGCCGCCACTGCCCCAGCCTCCGCCGCTGCTGTTGCCGCCACTGTTCCCACTGCTGTTGCCGCTGCTGCCGCGCCCGCCGCCATTGCCCCAGCCGCCGCCGCTGCTGTTCCCACCACTGTTGCCGCCGCTGCTGTTCCCACTGCTGTTGCCGCTGCTGCCGCGCCCACCGCCGTTGCCCCAGCCCCCGCCGCTGCTGTTGCCCCGGTCGTTGTCGTTGTCGCGCTCACCGCGCCCGTAGCCACCGCCGTTGGAGTTGCCTCCGTTACCGCCCGCGCTGCCCCAGCCACCGCCGTTGGAGTTGCCTCCGTTGCTGCCGCCATTGTTGTTGCCGTACCCGCGTCCCGGCCTGTCGGAGCCACGGTCGTCATCGTCATCCCGGTCACGCCGCGAGCCGCCCTGATTGCCTCGGCCATAGCCGCCGTTGCCCCAGCCGCCGTTGTCGTCATCGCGGGAGCCGCCGCGAGGAGGCTGCGTGCCCCAGCCCGTGCCGGACGGAGGAGGGCGGTTCGTCGGGCGGTCATCGTCACGCGAGACATGGCGACGCGACGGCTGCTGCGAGCGGCCCCGGGAGTAGCCATAGCCCGCGGAAGCGCCATGGGTCCGGTCGAACACGTACCCGCGGCTGCGCTCCCAGCGATACGCCCGGCCGGAGCTCGGGTAGTAGTCGTGCGAGTGACGCCCGTGCTGGTGACACGAGGAGCCGTGCGGGTCCAGGTGGAAGTCCCAGTACCAGACCAGCGTGGGGCCTCGGTAGTAATACACGTCGTCGGTGTAGGTGTAGTACGTCGTCGACGGGCGGTAGCCGTGCGAGTGGACGTGGGTGTACGGGCACCAGCCGCCACCGTCATCATCGGGAACGGGGTGGTCACCCGAGTAGCTGTAGTCCACCACCACGCTGCCGCCGCCGTGCCGGGCGGGGCCATGGTAGTGGGCGTAGCAACCCGTCCCCATCATCAGGGCGAGAGGGATGGCGAGTGCGAGCAGTCGGCGCATGTGACGAGTCTCCCGTGCGAAGGGCACCATCAGCCAGTCCCACTTCGCGACCACGGGCCCTCTGACGCCTGGCCGGGAAGAAAATTCACCCCGGAGCTTCTTGCCTGGCTGCCCGCTGTTTAGGGGACTGTGCCCTGGTGGACAGCGCACGGGATGGTGTAGGTGCGCCAGAGGCGCGACGCGGAGGCCGGGGCAAGCCGGACCCGTCGCGCGAGGAGAGGGCACCTTCATGGAGTCGAATGCTGGTTGGGGGAGAGGGGCCATGTGCCCGCTTCATCCGGAGAACCTCGCGCAGCGGACCTGTACGCGCTGCGGCAATTTCATGTGCGACCTCTGCGGAGAGCACGGCACCCAGTCTCAGTGCCCCTCCTGCCGGAAGAGAGAGGGCCGGACCTTCCCCCTGGACCGCGACAACTGGACCATCAGCGGCCTCTTCGAGGTGGCCTGGGAGGCCTTCAAGCGCGAGTGGGTGATGTTGACCGTCTGCTCGCTGTTGTTCCTGATGGGCATCGCGGTCGGCGGCGCCATCTCCGAAGTGATGAAGCTCATCGGCGAGAAGATGGGCGGCGCCGCGAGTGTCGTGTTCATCCTGATGGGCACGGTGCTCTCGTGGGTGGTGCAGGGCGTCGCCATCATGGGGATGATGCGTGTCTGCCTGGATGTGATTCAGGGACAGCGCGCGGACGTGGGGCGCCTGTTCAGCCAGGTCAGCAAGGTGGGGACCTACGTCGTCAGCAACCTGCTGGCGGTCGCCATCTTCCTCCCCGTCATCCTGCTGTGCATGGCGGTGATGGCCGGAGCCTTGGTGGCCGTGGCGGGCATCAGCCTGACGGACCTGAGCTCGGTGAGTGACTTCAAGCAGCTCATGGAGATGACCCAGGCCACCGTGCTGCTCGCGGCGGTGGGGCTCTGCATCCTCATCATCGCCATCCCGAGCATCTGGATGGGCATGCCGCTGGCCCTCGTCTCCGTCGCGCTCGCGGACACAGACAACCCCAACGTCATGGACGTCATCCGCAAGTGCTTCGGCTATGCGAAGGGGCAGCGCCTGTCGATGTTCGGGGTCGCCTTCCTGGCCACCCTCATCCTCATCGTGAGCTTCCTCCTGTGCTGCCTGCCCATGATTCCCGCCATGGGGTTCTTCTACGTGCTCTTCGCCGGCCTCTACCTGTCGCTCAGCCGGGGCGAGCAGCGGGAGTCCTGACGTCTCGTCTCACCGCGGCGCCCGTGAAGTCAGGCGGGCGCCGGGGCGGGGTACTTCAGTGCACCAGTCGCTCGGAAGAACCCGAGCGCGGTGTGGCCACCCGGCCCATGCAGGCCAGGATGTGCTCGCGGTACTCGGTCAGCTCGCGCAGGCCGCAGAGCATCCACCGCCCGCCGATGACCAGCGTGGGCACGCCGCGCACGCCGCGCGCCGTCGCATCGCGGTGCTCGTCGAGGATGAGCCGCCGCGTCTCCTCGGAGCGGAACGCCGCGGAGAACTCGTTCATCGCCAGGCCCACGCGCGCCGCCAGCTCGAACACGACATCCGTGCGCGACACGTTGACGCCTTGCTCCAGCGCGGCGCGCTGCATGGCTCGCGCGAGGAACGCACGCGCCTGCGGTCCTTGCAGTCGCGCGGCCTCCAGCGCCGCCAGGGCCGGCACGCTGCTGCGCGGCGGGTCTCCTCCCAGCCACAGGTCCGTGGAGAGCAGCGGCGCTGTCGCATCCGACTCGCGTTGCGCGCGCTGCACTTCCTCCACCAACCCGCGCTTCTCGCGCTCCGTGGGAAGCACATCGTGCAGACGAAGCGGATACGGCCTCACGCTCCAACGCACGGCTTCGCCCAACTCCTGGCGCAAGACATCCAGGCGCAGGTCGGCGAGATAGCACCAGGAACACAGCACATCCTGGTAGACGGTAACCTGCAGCGGCTTGTGCGGCGTTTTCATTCGGGGCCGCCAGATTAGAGGCCACGCCGCGCCGCTGCCAACTCCCCATGACACGCGAGCTCGAAATCCATTCCTGTGTTCCTGAGGAGCATGCAAGGCACCTTCGGCCCAGGCTGCTCGCTTGCTTCAAGGCATGCGACCGACCTCGCGCGGCCGTCGTGGCTCACGTGCGCGAGAGGCGCGGAGCACTCGCCTTCAGCTCGGCGTAAGTCAGCGCGTGCTCGATGATTTCTCCCGCGATGTCCTGGCCCGTCGCGCGCTCCAGGCCCTCGAAGCCGGGGCTGGAATTGATCTCCATCAACCTGGGTCCCGCATGTCCCTCCAGCATGTCCACGCCCGCCACCTCCAGGCCGACGATGCTCGCGGCCCGCACGGCGGCCTCCGTGTACGCTGGAGGAAGCTCGATTGCCTGCCCTTCACCGCCGCGGTGGATGTTGGAGCGGAACTCGCCCTTCTTCGCCTTGCGTCGCATGGCGCCCACCACGCGCCTTCCCACCACGAGCGCCCGGACGTCGCGGCCCTCGCTCTCCGCGACGAACTCCTGCAGCACGATCTCCTGCCCCAGGTCCCAGAACGTATCCAGGATGGTCTGCACCTCCGGCAGCGTGTGCGCAATCATCACGCCCACGCCCTGCGTGCCCTTGATGAGCTTGATGATGACGGGCAGCCCGCCCACCTCCTCCACCAGGCGGCGCACGTTGCTGCGGTCATGCGCCATGACGGTGCGAGGAATGTCCAGGCCGGAGGCCGACAGGAACTGGAGCGCGCGCAGCTTGTCCCGGCTGCGCGCGATGGACGTCGGCGGGTTGAGGACGGGCACGCCCATCATCTCGAAGTGATTCACCACCGCCAGCCCGTAGGCGGTGATGGACGCGCCGATGCGCGGCACCACGACGTCCACGCCGCGAATCTCCACCCCGCGGTACGTCATGCGCGGCGCGCCCTGGGCGAGCAGCAGGCAACAACGCAGTGTGTCCAGCACCAGGGGACGATGGCCTCGAGCGCGGATGGCGGATACCAGCCGGCGCGTCGAGTAGAGCGAGCGCTTCCGGGACAGGATGGCCACCGTCTTCTTCGTGCGAGGGCGGCGCGGCGCTGGATGCTCGGGTGCCGGGGACCCAGGCATGGCCGGGGCCTTCTTCTGCTGGATTTTTCGGGGGGACATGGGCGGGAGTATTCGAGCGTAGCACGGGCCGTTGGACGACAGCGGCCGTGTGGGGCGCGTTTGCTATCCTCGTGACGAGATGAGCGCGACAGATCCGCATCCCGACGACATCCACACCAGCCCCGGAGAGGCCGCCGGGCTTGACCTCGCCCACTCCCCGTTGCTGGGGGAGACGCTCGTGGTGGACCCACGCACCACGGTGAAGCTCCACAAGTGTCGCCTCGCGGTGGCCTCCGGGCCGGACACGGGGCGCTCGGTCGTCAGCGACAAGGAGCGGCTGCGCTGTGGCGCGCATCCCGGCAATGACCTGGTGCTGGTGGAGGACCGCACCGCGAGCCGCCACCACTTCGAAATCCAGTTCACGGAGCGCGGCTACCTGCTGGTGGACCTGGGCTCGACCAACGGGACGTTCCTGGATGGGCGCAGGATTGAGCGCGCCTATCTCTCACCGGGCTCGCAGATTCGCGCGGGCTCGTCCGTGCTGACGTTCGCGCCGCTCGACGAAGAGGTCACCATCGAGCCCGACCGCGATGGCGAGCTGTGCGGGATGGTGGGGCAGAGCGTCAAGATGCGGCAGATTTTCGGGCTCATCAAGAAGATCGCCCCGCTGGATGTCTCCGTCATCATCCAAGGCGAGACGGGCACGGGGAAGGAGCTGGTGGCGCGAGCCATCCACGAGCTGTCGGGCCGCAGCAAGTCGCCGATGGAGGTGCTGGACTGCGGCGCCATCCCGCCCAACCTCATCGAGAGCGAGCTGTTCGGCCACGAGAAGGGCGCCTTCACGGGCGCGGTGAGCGGACGTCCCGGTGCGTTCGAGCGTGCGCACGGCGGCACCATCTTCCTGGACGAGCTGGGAGAGCTGCGCCTGGACCTCCAGCCGAAGCTGCTGCGGGTGCTGGAGAACCACGAGGTGCGGCGCGTCGGAGGCAACGACGTCATCGAGGTGAGCTGTCGGGTCATCGCCGCGACGAACCGCGACCTGATGAAGGAGATTCAAGCGGGGAACTTCCGCGAGGACCTCTACTTCCGCCTCTCGGTGATAACGATTCAACTGCCGCCGCTGCGGCAGCGCCGGGATGACATCCCGCTCATCCTCAAGGAAGCGCTCGCGGACCCGGAGGTGGTGCTCAAGCACGGCAAGAAGCGCTTCTCGCCGGAGGCGATGGGCCTGCTGATGTCCTATGCGTGGCCGGGCAACGTGCGCGAGCTGATGAACGTCCTGTCGCACGTGCTGACGTTCAGCGAGGGCGAGGAGATTCAGCCCGCACACCTCCCGCCGCGCGTGCGGGGCCAGACGCGCGAGGGGCCGCTGCCCTTCAACGAGCACCTCTCGTTCAAGGACGCGAAGGAGCAGCTCCTGGAGAACTTCGAGCGCGAGTACGTCACCAGCGTCCTCACCCGCTGCGAGGGCAACCTCTCCCGCGCCGCGCGCGAGAGCGGGCTGCACCGCAAGTCCATCGAGCGGCTGGTGAAGAAGTATCAGCTCGACACGAAGGGCATGAAGCCGCGCTGAGCCCGCGGTGCCTCGGGGGAAGCCCCTGAGTGAAACATGACCGCGACGGGCTTGTAGCGCGCGGCTGCGTCACAGCCGTGCGACACGGGCAAGTTGACGTATGTCCTTGGGGACGCAAATACCTGGAACATACGTGCTGCCATGAATTCCGACCCTCGCGGAAACCAGGGCCAGTCAGGACAAGCGATGGTAGAGGCGGCGCTGACGCTTCCGCTCGTTGTGTTCCTGTTGCTGGGTACGTTGCAGTTGTTCCTCATGTTGCAGGCACGGGTGCTGGCTCACTACGCGGCGTTCCAAGCCACCCGTGCGGGCAGCGTGGCGCATGGCGAATGCGAGCGGATGACGCACGCGGCCATCCTCGCGTTGATCCCTTCGTTCCATTCCTTCCTCGGGCTGTCGAGCAGCACTGACGAAGTGCGTCACGGCGGAGGGGGAGGCGCGCCCGCGAGGCTGGCGGCGGCGTTCCGGGCGCGTCGGGACAACCGTTTCCAGGCGGGGCTGGACGGGGTGCACACGGGAAGCATCGTGTGGATCAACCGGGCCATCGTCGGTGGCGGGGTGGACAGTCCGCAGGACCGCGAGTTCGACGAGCCGGGGCACCTGCGGCGGCTGGAGGTGCAGCTCATCTACTGGTACCCGATGCGCATCCCGTTCGCGAACTGGGTGATGTCGCGGATGTTCATGGCGCAGTTCGGCATCCAGGACTACCGGGCGGCCAATCCGTTGATCCTCGCGGAGAAGGACGCGAACTGGAACCAGGGGGAGTCCTCGAACCCCCTCACGCTGGCAGGGGATGTCCGCTCGGAGCTCGCCTCGCGCGTGGCTCGGGAGCAGTACGTGTTCCCCATCGAGGCCACCTTCACCATGCGGATGCTGACGCCCACCAAGCGGCGCCACTTCGCCTCCATGGACTGTCCCCGATGAACCGAGCCCTCGTACGTGGTCAGACGCTGGTGCTGTTCGTCCTGGGCACCCTGCTGATTGTCCTGATGGCCACGCTCACGGTCTCCTTCGCGATGAAGGTGCGTGAGCGCATCGAGCTGCAGACGGTGACGGACGCGGCGGCGTACTCCAACGCGGTGGCCACCGCGCGCACGTTCAACAACATCGCGGTGATGAACCGCGCGCAGATTGGCCACGCGGTGGCACAAGCGGGCGCTGTCAGCCTGGTGAGCTGGGCCACGCTCTACCGGGCGGAGCTCAACGCGGCCAACAATGGCTTCGGGCTTGGCATGGCGCCCTACAAGCTCGCCATCGCGACCGGGTGCTGGTGCGCCTGGAAGAACTCGGCATGCAGGAAGCGGTGTCGCTGTGGCACCAAGGGCGTGGCGGACCTGGGCATGCTCCAGGGGAAGTTGCGCGCGGAGAAGCTGCGCGTCGATGCCGTCTTCCAGTCCCTGGAGCCCATGGTGAAGTTCCAGATGCTGGGGCACCAGGCCGCCCAGCTCGCCTTCTACGCCGCGCAGCAGGACGTCTACCGGGACCTGCGGGACAGCGTGGACAACCAGGCCTTCGCCAACAGGATTGTCCGCAATGCGATGGGGGCGGGGAAGTACGGGAGTGATGCCAGCTGGGTGGTGCCGGATGTTGGCAACGTCAATACCAAGGAGCTCCGAGGGGGCGTGGCCTGTACGGACAGTGGCGCCGTCTGCGACCTCCCCCTGACGGTCGCGCACGCGGTGAACGCGGCCATGGGCAGCCGCGGCTTCAGCTTCGTCTCGCACCGGCAGGTGCCCCTGGGGCACTACGCGATCCACCAGCTCAACCTGAACCGCGTCATCTGGCTCCCTGATGACGTGATTGTGATGCCGGATACGAACGGGACGACGTACTTCGGCAAGAAGGGGCGTCAGGTCCCCTTGATACCGCCCTATGCGCCAGCGCTCATTGGAGATGATCGCGGCTCGATTTTCTGGCGCTACGACCACCTCATGCACGGGGGAGACCCCGTCTTCTGTCCCGCGTTTGTCGCGGGAGTGCTGCCCGTCACCTCGACCCTGGTGCAGTCGGGAGGCTTCCCGCTCCCCGAACACCGGTGGACACCCGGCCTGGCCCCCAGTGACCCCTTCAACCATCTGTTGGTGCCGTGCTTGGGCGGACCTTCGTCCTGCCCCGGCATCTGGCCGCCGTTCCTCGACTACAACATCCGGCGAGTCGTCAGCGAAGGGGACGTCTACGCCCAGCCCAAGAACTTCGCCGTGGTCCAGCGAGACTTGTCGGCACGCGCCCTGGACCCGTGGGACCTGTCCTTCCGCTATCGCTTCGAGTCGGGAGGGGCGGGCAATGTGTACGACGCCAGGAGCTTCACGATGGAGGACGGCACGCCCAACAGCACGCAGACCGCGCTCTCGACAGGCATCGCCTACTACCATCGGGGCAGGAGCCTGGGCATCAATCACTGGGCCGAGCCGCCCAACCTCCTCAACCCCTACTGGCGCGCGACGTTGGTGGGCGCGGACATCGACAACTCGGGTGTCCGGGATGCGATTGAAACCCTGGGCAACAGTTCGCCGGTCGCGGCCCAGACCTTCATGGAGCTGCGCAACGCGGGCTTCAAGGGGCTCCAGCGATGACCTCGCGCCTTGCTCGTCGATTCCCCCGTCGTCCTGCTCGGGGACAGGCGCTGCTCGAAGCGGCCCTGGGGGTCACGCTCTTCGTCACCATCATCGCCTTTGGCATCCACCTGTCCGAGGTGGGGTTCCTCTCGCTCAAGGTGCAGGAGGCCGCTGTCTCCGCCTTGTGGGATGGGACGCATGGACGGATGCACCTCATCCCCGCGACCTACAGCGAGGCTGGGGACTCCATGCGAAAGGCCGGCGAGAGCGCTCAGGTTCGCTACGCGGACTTCAAGGGACTGTCCTCGACGATGGGGCCTGGCCGCATCACCCAGGTCTTCACGCGCGGGACGGACATGCAGGTGCGCTGCGGAATGGACGTCGGCGTCGGCTGGGCGGGAGCCGTCCTCACGCGGCCCGCCTATCGGGACAATGGCGGGACGGCCTGCAACGCCCAGGCGACGCTGAGCACCTGGCGCTTCCCCAGCTCCTTCCTGGATGAGGGGGATGGGGCGCTCTACCAGAAGCGCCAGCTCGAGGATTCCCTCGCCAGGATGCAGGTCTGCTCGGTGGGGCGCCCAGTGGGGGGAAGCTGCTCGGGGCGCTTCTCGATGCTCGTGGATGACTGGGGGCTCGCGGGAGAGCTCGAGTCGCCCACGTGCAACATCATGAAGCAGGACTACATCAACAGGTTCTTCCCCTGCACCAACCCGGCCTTCCATGCCGCGGTGTGGACGACCTATGCCCCGACGTCGCTCCCGATTCCCATCGCCGCGAGCAACCTGGCCGAGGCCGCCTTGCTGGTGAATCCGCTGCCGCCTACGGCGCTCGCGATGATCGGGCTGGGGATGAAGGAGCAGACCTTCTGGATGAGCTCCGCGGGGGAGGAGGCCGCGAACTTCATCCAGGTGATGCCGCTCCTGGACCCCATTTCGAAAGTCTGGCCCACGACGCCCGGCTCCTTGATTGGCGTCACCACGGCGCCCTATGGCGCCGCGTACGTCAAGCGCAAGCCCATGCGGGGCTGCTTCCTGGGGTTGGACTGTGATTGAGCGGTGGCGATGGGTGCTAGGCGTCGCGGTCCTCTTGTCCGCCTCTCCCGCATGGTCGGATGGCGATGAGTGCAGGACGGACTGTGTCTCGAAGGCGGACGACACTCATCAGCGATGCATGGCCAGGTGCCCGGAGACATTGGACCCCGAGAAGCCGGGTCCTTTCCGGGCCTGCGCCACGCGGTGCCAGGCGCAACTCGACAAGAAGTTCAGCGAATGCTCGGAGCGCTGCGTGAAGCCCACGAAGGGGCCGACGGGCAAGCGCAAAGGTGAGCAGCAGCAAAGCCCCTGACGACAAGGCTCGTGATGGCACACGTGAAGTCATGGACCTGGAGTGTGGTGGTGGTGCTGGCGCTCGTGGCGCCGCCCGCCGCCGCACAGCGCTTGCCCTTCACCTGGGAGGTCCCCGGTGTGGTGGGCGTCGTGGATGTTCCGGTGCCGGTCATCTCCAGCGGCATCCCCGTGAAGGTGAACGCGGTGCGCAGCAAGGAGAAGCCGGCGGTCATCCTCCAGAAGATGGTGGACCGCTTCCTCCTGTGGGACTTTCATGTTCCGCGGATGGCGGATCAGCCGCAGCTCCTGCGCGAGCCGATGATTACCGCCATCGACACCTTTGCCTTCGTTTCCTACACGGCCATCCTCCAGCCGAATCCAGACGGGACGACCACGGTGTTCCTGGGGCAGGCCGACCTGTCCCAGGCGCCGCGTCCTCAGTCCTCGGTCGCGCCGGTCTATCCCGGGGGTGTGGGGATGATGCAGACGGAGATGGAGGGGGCGCGCACGCTTGCCTATTCAGTGAGCGCCCGACAGCAGGAGGTGGAAGTCTACTACCGCAACGAGCTGGCCCAGGCGGGCTTCGAGGAGGTGGACCCGCTCGTCTTCCGCTCCAGCAACGATGAGATTGCGCTCAAGCTCGTGCCGGCCAAGGAAGGCAAGCTGTCGGTCATCGTCGTGCGGCGGACGGTGGCGCCCGACGAGGTGCGTCCCTCCACGGATTGAAGCGCTGTACCCGGCATGTTACGGGCGCTGTCGACATGAGCGACACGCCCTCCCAGGACAAGGACTTCAAGGACTCGGTCAACCTCCCGCGCACGGACTTCCCGATGAAGGGGAACCTGGCGCAGCTCGAGCCACGGATGCTCGGCTGGTGGGGGGAGCGGGGGATTTGGGGAAAGATTCTGGAGAAGAACGCCGCCGGTGAGCCCTTCGTGCTCCCGGACGGGCCGCCGTACGCCAACGGCCACCTCCACGCGGGCCACGCGCTGAACAAGGTCCTCAAGGACATCGTGGTGAAGTACCGCAACCTCGTGGGACACCGGTGCGACTTCATCCCGGGCTGGGACACGCACGGGCTCCCCATCGAGCAGGCGGTGGAGAAGCGGCTGAAGGACAAGAAGGTGGACAAGCGCACCCTGTCGCGCGACGTCTTCCTGGAGAAGTGCCGCGAGTATGCGCTGGAGTTCATCGACATCCAGAAGGCGGAGTTCCAGCGGCTGGGCGTCTTCGGCTCATGGGATGCGCCCTACAAGACGCTCGACTTCTCGTACGAGGCGCAGGAGATCCGCGAGCTCGCCGTCTTCGCGCGCCGAGGCATGCTCTACCGCCGCAAGAAGCCGGTGTACTGGTGCCTCCAGGACCAGACGGCGCTGGCCGAGGCGGAGGTGGAGTACGCGGAGCACGAGTCCCCTTCCGTCTACGTGGCCTTCCCCGCGGGCGCTGAAATCGCCGAGCGGGTGCCCGCGCTGAAGGGACACGCGGTGGCCTTCGCCATCTGGACGACGACGCCGTGGACGCTGCCGGCGAACCTGGCCGTCGCCGTCAACCCGGAGCTGGAGTACGTCTTCTACCAGCTGGGCGCGCGGGTCATCTGCGTGGCGAAGGACCTGTTGCCCAAGGTGCTGGCGGAGGTGAAGTCGGACGAGCTGGCGGTGAAGAGCGTGCCGCTGCCGGGCGGCGAGGTGTCCGCGGCGGCGATGGTGGACCCGTCGCGCATCCTCGCGTACGCGCAGGGCTCGGACCTGGAGCACCTGACGTACCAGCATCCGTTCTACGAGCGCCGCGGCCGCATCGTCCTGGGCGAGCACGTCACGTTGGAGGCGGGCACGGGCCTGGTGCACACGGCGCCGGGGCATGGGCAGGAGGACTACGAGGTCGGCCTGTCGTACGGGCTGGACATCTACAACCCGGTGCGTCCGGACGGCCGCTACGACGACACGGTGGGCGAGTCGCTCGCGGGCAAGCGCGTCTTCGAGGCGAACCCGCTCGTCATCGCCCTCCTGGTGGAGAAGGGCGCGCTGCTGAACGACGCGAAGGACACGGTGGCGCACAGCTATCCGCACTGCTGGCGGTGCCACAACCCCATCATCCTGAGCGCGACGTATCAGTGGTTCATCCCCATGGATGTGCCTTTCCATGGAGAGAAGACGTTCCGCCAGGAGGTGTTGGCGGAGGTGGACAAGGTGGAGTGGGTGCCCTCGTGGGGGCACAGCCGCATCCGAGGCATGCTGGAGACGCGGCCCGACTGGACCATCAGCCGTCAGCGCACGTGGGGTGTGCCCATCTGCATCGCGTACTGCGAGGGCTGTGACGAGGCGCTCGTGTCGCCGGAGCTGATGGAGAAGGTGGCGGCGGCGGTGGAGAAGGAAGGCGCGGGCGTGTGGTACCGGACGCCGGTGAAGGACTTCCTGCCGGAGGGCTTCCAGTGTCCTCGGTGTGGCAAGGGCGAGTTCCGCCGCGAGACGGACATCCTCGATGTGTGGTTCGACTCGGCGTGCATGTTCTCCGCGGTGCTCGAGCGGCGGCAGCGGATGCCCGCGGACCTCTTCCTGGAGGGGAGCGACCAGCACCGGGGCTGGTTCCACTCGTCGATGCTGGTGGCGGTGGGGACTCGCGACACGTCGCCCTACAAGGCCTGTCTCACGCACGGCTTCGTGGTGGACGGCAAGGGCGAGAAGATGTCGAAGAGCCTGGGCAACGTGGTGGCGCCGGAGAAGATCATCCAGCAGTACGGCGCGGAGGTGCTGCGCTTGTGGGTGGCGGCGAGCGACTACCGCAACGACGTGCGCCTGTCGGACCAGATTCTCAAGGGCTTGTCGGAAGGCTACCGGAAGATTCGCAACACGGTCCGCTACGCGCTGAGCAACTTGTATGACTTCGACCCGGCGAAGCACGCCGTCGCGCGCTCGGAGCTGTTGCCCTTGGACCAGTGGGCGCTGGGCCGGTTGTCGGAGGTGGTGGCGCGGGTGCGGCAGGCGTACGAGGACTACGAGTTCCACCTCGTCTACGCGACGGTGGTGGACTTCTGCGCCGGTGACTTGTCGGCGGTGTACTTCGACATCCTGAAGGACCGTCTGTACACGTGGCGGACGGACGGGCCTGGGCGTCGGAGTGCGCAGACGGTGTTGCACGAGGTGTCGTCCGTGTTGCTGCGGCTGCTCGCGCCGGTGATGAGCTTCACGGCCGAGGAGGCCTGGGGCTTCCTGCCGGGCAAGAGCGAGGAGAGCGTGTTCCTGGCGGGCTTCCCGGAGCCGGGCGCGAAGCTGGAGCCCGCGTTGGCGGAGCGCTACGCGAAGCTCTTCGCGGTGCGAACGGCGGTGCAGGGGGTGTTGGAGGTGGCGCGGCGGGAGAAGCGCATCGGAGCCTCGCTGGAGGCGCGGGTGCTGCTGACGGCGTCGGAGCCGGTGCGGGAGTTCCTGAAGGCGCACCAGGACGAGCTGCCCGGCCTCTTCATCACCAGTCAGGTGGAGCTGGTGGACGCGGCGGGCGCCGAGGCGACGGCGTTGGACGTGACGCGAGCCTTTGGCGACGGCGTGAAGGTGTCCGCGGAGGTGAAGCCCGCGCACGGCCACAAGTGCCCGCGGTGCTGGACGTACGCGGAGGCGGTGAGGCAGGGCGGCGACGTGTGCCTCAAGTGCCGCGAGGCGCTGGCGGCGTAGTCGGCCGGACATGACACGGGCCCGGACCTGGAGACAGGTACGGGCCCGTGGTGCGTCTATCCCTGACGCGAGTCTGGTTCTTCAGTTCGTCGTGCACTCGGGAGCAGGATGCTTCTGGGCTCGCACGGAGTCGCAATCCAGCAGGCTCGACAAACCGGTCAGCGGCTCCACCATGAGCAGGCTGCGTGGGCGGCCCGAGGTGAAGGAGAGGCGGAGGTTGCCTGGTGCAGCGGCCATCAAGGCGGCCGCGTTGCCGAGCTGGCCCGTCATGCAACCGAGCGGCGCATCGGGAAGAACGGGCTTCACCGCACGGCCCAGTCCAGGCAGGTAGCAAAGTCCGTGAACCGACTGAGCGTTGACCGTCGACGGGATGATGATGTCCGGCCCCACTTCGTCGCAGCAACTGCTGTCACCACGACAGGTCGTATTCAGACAACTCGCACGGGGACAGGTGTTGTTGTCCCAGTCATTTTCGCATTTCAGCCGCTCCCACCGAGCCACCGTCTGCTGCGTCCCGTCGGGCAGCGTGACATCGGGCTCCACCACGAAGCGCACAGGCTGATTGGTGGCCAGTGCCCTCTGGCGGGCTTGAAGCGCGGATGACCACAACTCCCGAGTGACCGTTGCCTCTCGCTGTCCTTCGATGGGTCGTTGGATGCCAACCAGTGCCAAGGACAGCACCACCGACACGACGGCCAGTGCTATCATCATCTCCAGAAGAGTCATTCCCCGCGTGTGCATCTTATGTTCCCGTGGGCTGCTTGCCCGCTGACACGAAGTTTCTCGGCGTCACCCGGAAGGTGAAGGTGCGCCGCTTGAAGCCATCCAGCGGGAACCCCTCCTCTCTCTGGTATGGATTCACGATGCTGGGGTCCGAGCGCGGCGTCCGGATGACGAGGGAGATTTCAAGCTCACGCACCCGCTCCCTCAACAGGTCGCGCAGCTCCGCGTCGCTCCCTGGGTTGGTGCCCGCCGAGGTATCCGCAACGCAGACAGCGCCCATGGCTCGTGTGCAAGTATCGATCGAAGGCCGGCTGACGGAATCATCCGGGAACCAGCGATAGGGATCGTTCGGCGCCCCGAAGTTGATCACCGCCTGGCGAATCTTCAGTCGCTCCACGTCGCGGCTGATGGGCACCCATGTCGCGGCCCCTGGTGCCAGATACTCGAGCGTGGGGATTCCGCTCGCCCAGTTCACCCGGTAGGTGGCACTCACCGTGCCCATGGTGAGCCACCCCTCTTTCCTCCAGTCCGTGTGCCCCGCATCACCACAGGCCCCCGTCGTGATGGAGTTGTTCGCCCTCCCAGGGTTGGCGTTGATGCGATTCGATGCCGACTGGACCTGTGAGACTTCGATGTGGCACGCGACACTGCCCTGTGGATTGACGAGGATGGCGGGGGTCGTCTGTCCATTGGGGGGTTGCAGACTCGTGGGCGAGCCGAGCGCCGTGCAGAATGTGGAGGAGTTTCCCGTTCGGATGGGGCCTGTCGCAGCCGGAGGATTTCCGGCGGGCGCGCACGGGGCCATGTTGACCAGGGTGCGTGTGTCTCCCCAGTGGAGCTGCAAGACATCCGAGCGCATGTCTCCGTAGAGGGGGCCCGAGGGAGGGAACTCGAAACTGGGGTCCGCCGCGAAGACCGGGGCATGCGCGGTCGTCATGTCCAGCTCGTTCCAGACCTGGATGGCGAAGCGGCTGTCCCCGTCGGAGAAGGTGATGGGCGCGTTGCCCATGCCCATGCCCGCGCGAGCCACATCGCTGGCGAGCAGGTCCTTCACCGCGCGCCCGGTGGACTGCGCCACCATCGTCTGTTCCTCGAAGATGGCGCGCCGCTGCATCTGCATGCCCGCCACCAAGCCGATTCCCAGCACGATGACCCCTATCGCGCTGGCAATCATCACTTCCAGAAGCGTGAAGCCCCGGGATTCTCCTCTGCTCATGGCGCCACCCGCGTCTGCAAGACCACCACCTGTCGCCCCGTGCGCGCCGGCTCGAGCCAGCTCACGGACACCCGCACGTTGGCCAGCCTGCCTCTGCTCGACGGACCGGCCAGGTCCCTCAGGATGCTTGGCGTGCCCGCCACGCCGCCCTCGATGCTGGCCATGTCCATGCTGATGTCGACATCAACCGCCACCTCGTACTCCCTCGCGACGATGCCGGAGCCCGTGGCGGGGGCGGCTGTCAGAATCCTCCCCTGCGCCGTCTGCCACAGGGTGGTGCGTTGCTTGTCGAACCCCACCAGATTGGAGCACGGTGGATCCGCCGAGCACCCCCTGGACGCGATGTCTTCCAGCGTGCGCTCGGCGATGAGCTGCGCTTGGGTCGCGGTGAGGGTGCGACGGTTGGAGGCGCTGATATGCGTCACCAACGTCATCACCGCCGCGATGCCCAAGAGCATCACCGCCATGGTCGCCAGCACCTCCAGGAGCGTGACGCCCCGAGAGGCGCGAGACAGCCCGTACTTCATCGCGGCAACCTCCCGTCGGGAATCGGGTCGTACACGAGAACCCGTGAACGCATGCTCCCTGGGTTTGCCGCGCCATTGTTCCACTTGTCATCGCCAATCATCTTCATTTCACCCGTGGCGGTGAGGGCGAACACATGCTGGTCATGCACCACGGGGGCACTCACTCCGTGCCCCTGCAGGGAGGTGCTGGTCACCGCCGACCTGCCGTTGCCGTCCGGCAACTGCTGGGCCTGATAGAACTTGCCGCTCTCCGTCTCACTCAGGTTGCACAGGTCCGCGGACGTGCCCACGGCCGTGGTGGCATGGACCTTGTCACCACTGAGCGACACGCCACCCCAGACAACCTGGCCGGGGTCCAGCGGCTCCACCCAGAGGGGCTCGAGCAACTCACAGGCGCCGGTGCCCGTCGGGTTCGCATCCTCGAAGGCCATCAGGTGGTAGCGGTAGTTGGCCTTGTTCGGCGGTCCGTCGCCGAACTCATCCGGGTTGTCGGCGGTGCCGAAGTAGAAGCGCACCTTCGTCGTTCCCTCCCGGACCACCCGCACCGCGATGTTCGAGTAGATCTGCTGGAAGTGGGCCGTGCCAGCGGGATTGCCCGCCAGCGTGCTGTCGGTGGCGGCGACCGGAGCACTGGCCACCTTGCAGGTCTTCACCTTGCGCCCCAGGAGCCGGGACGTGGAGATGTCATCCAGGTTGATGCGGTAGACACTGCCGGCGGTGGTGGGGACGTAGATGACGTCGTAGTTGCCATCCCGGTCGAGGTCGACCAGCGCGCTCTCCGCCGCGACGCCGGAGCCGTTGTCCAAGGTGATGACGCCTGCGTTCCGGCCCGCGGCCCCATTGGTGTAGTCGAGCGGCTTGCCGGTCTTCATGTCGAGAATGTAGAGCGCGCCGGCACGGCCCCCGGCGGGGACGTAGTCGGTGCCGACGATGGCGGCCCACACGGGCTCATTGGCGGAGCCCCACGCCAGCCGCACCACGGAGGGGGCATGGCGTGAACCCGTGCCATCCGGAATCTGCACGGCCGGATTGGCGAGCGCCGCCGTCGTGAAGGCGTTGAGGCGGGTGGTGTCAGCCAGGTCGAACTCCCACAAAGGAGCGGGGAAGTGGCTCGCGCTCGGGTCGGTGATGTCGAGCGCGAAGACCACGGGGCTGCTGCGGCCGGATGCGGAGACGAGCACCGTCTTGGCTCCCTCGGTCTTCGACTCGATGGTCCTGGGCGTCCACGCGGGCTGGCCTGGAATGCCGAAGTCCACGTTGGCAATGGTCGGCGAGGCATCCATCTGCGGCTTCGGTGGGTTGTTCAGGCTCACGTGCTGGACGTAGGTGTGGACGTAGCGGTCGAGCAGCATGCGCGGCATGTACGCG
Organism: Myxococcus stipitatus DSM 14675; assembly: GCF_000331735.1. GTDB lineage: Bacteria > Myxococcota > Myxococcia > Myxococcales > Myxococcaceae > Myxococcus > Myxococcus stipitatus. The sequence goes on from NC_020126.1 coordinate 477,191, forward strand.
AACTCTTCTTCACCGGTGCCGTACTTGCGCGCGACGGGGGACGGGGCGCAGCTCGCGCTCACGGGCTCGAAGAAGCCACGCAACTGGAAGGTGCCAGCGCAAGGGTCCGTGGCCCCGTTGCGGAACGCTCCTGTATCGAACGCATGCAGGAAGCCGTTCATCGTCCCAACGTAGGCCAGCGTGGGGCGGTCCTTGAAGCGGTCCATGAAGTTGCGCCGGTACTCGTCACGCTCGGACGAGCGCGTATTCAGGGCCCAGGTGTCCAGGTACGGAGGCACCGCGATGGCAACAGTCGACAGATTGATGCCACCCATCTGCCAGGGGCGCTTCACGTTGGAGGGCGCGGGGGTGAGTCGGTCTTCCCAGCCGTAGATCCACTCGCGCAGGAAGTTGCGGTCGTTCTCTTCACCGGTGATGTGCTTCGACAAGGGAAGGGTGATGGTCGGCGTGCCGCAGATGTCGTCGTGGTTCAGGTCGTAGACGTAGCGACCATTGGCAAAGGTGTCACAGAGCGAGTCCGGGAAGAGGGGACTGTTGTTATCACCATCCTCCATCTCCTTGCTGACGGTGGTGCGGCTGCCGTTGCTCGCCATGGTGTAGAGCTTGCGGTCGAGTGGATTGTCCCCATTGCGGAAAGACAGGGCCATCACCTGGCCCGCATCCCAGCGCTGGGTGACCGTCGTCTGGTTGGGCGTCTCCGGATTGTAGAGCGACCGGAAGTAGAGCCTGCCGCGCACCGAATAGTCCTTGCGATGGTCATACGCACGGATGGCCGGCGCGGGCAGGCCCGTTCCTGGCCAGTTCTGTCCCCAGGCCTTGCCCGGAGTCTCATTCACACCCCAGACGATGGCGTTACCCACCGCGGATGGCGAGGAGCGCGAGTAGCTGCCCGCGCGCACGGCCTGGTAGCCCACGTTGACGTTGTTGATGACGGGCACACACGACTCGTTGGGGCTGGTGATGTTCACCTTCCAGCAGAGCTGCGAGCCGGTGTAGCCGAGCTCCAGCAGGTCGATCTCCTTGGTCTTCTGCGTCGGAGTGTCGAACGGCACCGGAATCCAGAAGGGGTCGGGATTCGGCGTGCACGTCGCGCCGGCACCGGTTCCTGTGCAGATGTTGCAGTCCACCGCGATGGAGTACTGGATGCTGGGGGGGGTGGAGTTGGGGCGTGTGCACGCACCGGCGACCGCCTCCGTCCAGCACGAGGTGCCGACCTGGCGACACGCCGGAGACGTCCGAGGACTGGGGGGCACCGTGTCATCCTCTCGCGTGAAGCGAACGCGGGTGATGACGAAGTCCTCTGCATTCTGGGGCGAGATGTCTCCGCCAATGCCTCCCGACATGTCTCCGGACGTATTGACGCCGCCGTTCACCTTGTTGATGACGAACACGACGTCGTTGAAGTCTCGGTCACCACCGCCCGGGATGTCCTCGAACCCCAGAATCCAGCGGAAGCGGTCCGTCGTGGGCGCGCCGACGATGACGTGAGGCATGGCGTTTCGTGTGCCCGTGGGACGGGTCACCTGAACGCGCTCCATGGGCATGTCCAGGAAGTTGTACGTGGCCTCGTTCTTCAGCCGGTGGAGGGCGGTGCCGACCGAGGTCTTCGGCCCGTCCAGCCAGCCGCAGAGGTATTCCGGGGTGGTGCCCACCCGGCACGAGTCGCCCGTATCGTTGTTGGGGTCGTCCCGGTTGCAACCTGCTTCGTAGGCGCAACCAATGTTGCGCGCGGCCACGACCGTGTCGTCATCGGCGTTCTGGTCCAGGTTCCATTCCGCCTTGGAGAAGAAGACCGAGATGGGCGAGCGGATATGGATGAGGCACTTGCCGGCTGGATCTTGCTTGAGGCAAGGGTAGACGTTGCCAGCACCCGTTGGACCCGGGGAGTGGTTCGAGTCGTAGTAGACGACCAGGAAGAAGACGATCTCCCTCCCACCCTTGATGATGCCCAGGTCCACGGTGCGGTCGTTGAGAGTCAATCCAGGGTCGGGGTTGACCGCTCGGACGACGCCACGGTTGTCGTACTTCGAGACGTCGTAGTCAGGGACGCCGTTGTCTCCGTACTCGTCGATATCGCCCACGGGGGCGAGCCCACCGTAGGTCGTCTCCTGGCCGTCGTCATCGGCGAGCAGGAAGACCATCTGCCCGATGCCCTTGCCTCCGTTGGCCGGGTCCTTGGGCTCGAGCAGGTTCGGAATCCGAGGGAACAGGCCTCTGTCGGAGTAGGAGCTCGCGGCGGCGTTTCCTGAGCCGTTCGCCCGGCCCACCACGTCCGCCTTGATGTTGTCCGTGGTCTTGTTGGGACGGGCATCCGCGATGGCGTTGTTCACCACATGTGTCGCCGCGCAGTCGTCCCGCATGGCGATTTCAGGCTCGTAATAGGACTTGCCGCCCAGGTCGGTGAACGTCCTCGTGCAGCGCCGGTTGGGAGCGCCCAGCGCGGTCCGAGGGCCGACGTACCTGTCCGTATCGGTGGAGGACTGGACGTTGAAGAGGTCTTCGTGCAGGTCGAGGATGCCGTTGTTGTTGTCATCCAGCAGGGTCCCGCTGGCGTTCACGTAGCCCGCGGTGATGGCCTCGTCCAGGTAGAGATAGCCCAGTGCATGGGACGCACCGGCGGACTCGAACACGTAGCTGATGGTGACGCGCTGGTCGAAGGGGAAGGAGATTTCCTCGGCGTCGAGCTCGACCTGATTGGTATTGAGCTGGAGGTATCCGTTGGGCCCGGGGTTGCGGATGAGGATGGGGTCCTTGAGGGGATTGCCTCCGGAAGACATGGACCCGTAGCCAGACCCTGGCGTCTTGAATCCTGCCTGGCGGTCCTGGTCCAGGTGGGACTCACACAGGTTGGTGCCTTGCTGGGCTTGCGCGGGGGACGTGGCCAACAGGAGAAGAGCCGCGAGGCTTTGAATGAGGATTCGCATTACTTCTTCCCCTGGTCTGGGCGGGACGAAGATGGATGGGGTGACGCGCGCTTCTTCGCGCGGCGGGTGGAGAGTTCTTCCGCGAGCTGCTGCTGCAACAGCTCCTCACGTGTCGGTGGAGGCGGTCGGGCACTGAGCAGCAAGTACGCATGCACCTGGTCCCGCTCGGCGGGCGCGATGCCTCGCGTGTCGCACCGGGTGTTCTTCTGGACCTGGTTGGGGGCCTGAATCCAGGCCTGGAGCTGCTCGGGCGTACGCTTGTGGACGAGGTCGCCCAGCTCGTACCGGCGTTCGCCCTGTTGTCGAGCGGTCGCGGGTGCCCCTGTCTTGTTGAGCTGTTGTTGCTGTGTGGCGGGGGGCGTGACGGTGTGGCAGCTCGCGCAGGCTCTGTCGAAGGCGTTCTTGCCCGCGTCGTTGGCATGGGCAAAACCTGGCAACAACATCAGCGCGAGGAGAGGAATGGATTTCATGGGGAACTCGCTGGACTGCGGGTCCTAGGGAAGGGTGCGCACGACGCTGGTGTCGGGGGCGCTTTGGTCTTGAGTGTTATTGAAGGTGTTGTCCGGGCCGCAGCCACGGCTGGTGCAGCCAGGGCTGTTGGCCACGGGCGCGTTCTGGTTGGAGACGAGTGCTTGGACGATGGCTCTCGTGGGGCGACCCTGGGCGTTCACGACCTCGCCGACCGCGGCAATCCACACCTGCCCATTCGCGTCGATGGTTTCGCTCCCGTCGTCGATGTCATCGCGAACGAAGACGCGGTAACGCACGTTGTTCTGCTCGGGGTAGTCGACGTACGGCTCTCCGCCCGCGCTGGCTTTCTCCGCCGGCTGCAGCGTGGTCGGCGACAAGCTCAGGTAGTTCCAGCCACCCGGGCCCGTTCCTGGCAGGAGCTCTCGCCAGGCGGGAACTGCGCCCTTGATTCCGAGGTCCTGGACGATGGCGCCATTCAGATCCGAGAGCACCTGCCCATACCGCTGGTCATTGCCCAGACGCAGCCGGATGGCCTCGCGTCCTTCGGCCAAGCCCGCCTCCGCCGCGAAGAAGGCTTCCTTCTGCCGGCGCGCATCCGCCTGGGTGTCCGCCTCGCGTCCCACCACCCGGTAGCTCAGCATCACCGCCATGGTCACGACGAGGACGACCCCCAGTGCGACGAGCAGTGTGAATCCCCGGTTCACTCGGTTCCGGGCCTTGTTCTGGGACGGCATCTCACTGCTCCTCTGCCCCCGCCCCAAGCAGGGGAGTGGTGGAATTCTCGTACATTTAGCAACCCATGTGCCCACTACATCAAGGTTGTAACCCACTGAAATTCTTTGCGTACGTGGGACTCAAACCCTGGGTCTGAGGCATCAGTGACCTCGCAAAAAGTGCGAGGTCACTTCGGTTTGCGTAGCATGGATCAACCTTCCTGGACCTCCAAGGTGCGCAGCCGGTCCACCAAGGCCTGCATCCGTTCCTGGTGGGTCCCGGCCCAGAAGACCCGGCGGCAGTCCGGGCACTGCTGGAAGCGCGTGTGCCGCTCCGCGACCCCTTCCGGGACGCGCCCCACCACCTCATGCGGCGCCGCCGGGCTCAGGGGCGCGTTGCAGGCGATGCATCGGGAGAACGGACTCATCCGCGCCCCCAGCCCATACCGCCGGACCACCTCCACCAGTTGCTCCGCCGGGTCCGTCGCGCGAGGGAAGTAGCCCAAGCGCACCTCGCCCCGCTTGAGCACGCCGATGTCTCGGGTCAGCAGGATGCGAGCCTCCGAGCTCGACACGCGCGCCAGCTCGTCATCCCGGTAGTCATTCCGCCAGAGCGTGTCGAAGCCCAGCATCCGCAGGAACCCCGACAGCCGCCCCAGCCCCACATCCAGGACGAAGCGGGGCACCCCCTCCACCACTCCCCGGGAGGGAAAGACCTCCACCCGTGAGCCGGGCGCCAGCCGGTGCCCGAACTCCACCAGGGCACCGTCGACGCGCACCTCGCCCATCTCGGGATGTGGCGGCCCCAGTGACTCGAGCAGATCCTTGACGGCCGGCGAGCCCAGGGGCGTCACCTCCAGCTCCGTGCCTCGCTTCTCGGGAGGAAGGAAGTCGTTCAACCTCCCCTGGAATCGCACGCTCACCATGAGAAGGGACTCCTGGCTCCACACGGAGGAGAGACCGGGAAGCTGGGCGGAGTGGGCATCGGGGTGAACCGTGACTCAGGTTTCACCACTGTAAACGTACGAATCAGCGGTATGTCGCGGGACTGTAACCCGACAGGTCCACTATACTGCTCGGCTTATCCGCGTGCCGGTCGCAGGCGGAGCCAACCCTTGAATCGTCACCCCTGGAAGCAGGCCGGACGCATGAAAAAGACCCTTTCCTATCTCGCGTGCGCGTCGATGACGCTCACGCTGTTTGCTCTTGCGTGCGGTGACTCCAATCCGCCCAAGGTTCCGCATCCCACCGAGGACGGTGGTGTCCTGTGGAAGGAGTGCAACCCGAGCCTGGCGTCGCCGTGCGGCACGGGCGAGGAATGTCGCATCGTCCCGCACTATGACCGCGCCGTCTGTGTCCGCCCCTGCGATGCGCAGACCGCGTGTGGCACGGCGGAGGCGGCGTGCTGCCCCATCGGTGGCGCGGGCTCGGCGTCCTACTGCCTGCCCACGGAGGCGTGCACCTCGGGAGGCCAGGACGACGGCGGCGAGACGACTGACTCGGGCACGGACTCCGGCACCAACACCGACTCCGGGACGAACACCGACTCCGGCACGGACACCGACTCCGGGACGAACACCGACGCGGGCACGAACACGGACGCGGGCACGGACCCCGACGCGGGCACGAACACGGACGCGGGCACGGACACGGACGCGGGCACCGACGCGGGTCCCATCACGGACGCGGGCACCGACGCGGGCACGGACATGGACGCGGGCACCGACGCCGGCACGGACACGGACGCGGGTCCTGCCACGGACGCGGGCACCGACGCCGGCACGGACACGGACGCGGGCACTGACGCCGGTTCGGGCGGTGGCACCACGAACATCCGCGTCATGGCGGCGAACCTCACCAGCGGTAACGGGCAGGACTACGACCCGGGCCACGGCCTCCGGCTGATGCAGGGGGTGGACCCCGACGTCGTGCTCATCCAGGAGTTCAACTACAAGAGCAACTCCACGGCGGACATCCGCGAGATGGTTTCGTCGACGTTCGGCTCGAGCTTCTCGTACTACCGGGAGACGGGCGCGCAGATTCCCAACGGCATCATCAGCCGCTGGCCCATCATCGCCTCCGGTGAGTGGACGGACGTGGAGGTCAGCAACCGTGACTTCGCGTGGGCGCGCATCGACATCCCGGGGACGAAGGACCTCTGGGTCGTGAGCGTGCACCTGCTGACCCGCAGCGCCGGCGTGCGCAACACCGAGGCGCGCAACCTCGTCAACTACATCACGGCCAACGTCCCCGAGGACGACTACCTGGTCATCGGTGGCGACCTCAACACCGACTCCTTCAGCGAGTCCTGCTTCGGCACGTTCTCGGATGTGGTCATCACCTCCGCGCCGTACCCCGCGGACCGCAATGGCAAGACGGGCACCAATGCCTCGCGCGCCAAGCCCTATGACCACGTGCTGGTGGACGCGGACCTGAACCAGTACCGCACGGCCACCGTCATCGGCTCCAGCCAGTTCCCGAATGGCCTGGTGCTCGACAGCCGCGTCTACACCCCGCTGTCGGAGATTGCCCCGGTGCAGGCGGGTGACAGCGATGCGTCCAACATGCAGCACATGGGCGTGGTGAAGGACTTCGTCGTCCCGTACTAGCCGCTCGGCTGGACGGACACCCAGGCGCGGCGGCCCATGCTGGGGTCGCCGCGTCGGGTCAGGGTTGCCACTTGTGCTTGTTGCGCTCGAGGAATCGGGCCACGACCGGGATGCGAGCGATGAGCGGCGTGAGCACGAACACCGCCGCGAACCGCAGGGGCTTCACCACCTGCGTGGCCGCATAGGCCGCGGCGAGGGTGCCCGCCTTCGCGCCCGCGCTGGACGGCTGGAAGCCCAGCTCGATGGCCACGTAGAAGCCCGCGAGCATCAGCCCGAGGAGGGCGAAGTTCGTCACGATGGCCACCGGGCCATACTCCAGCATCAGGTTCTTGAAGCGCGCCATCAGCGACGGCTTCTCGGGCGAGGCCGCCTGGGTCGGGGCGGGTGGGGATGTGTCGGAGACTGGGGGATTCACGGGAGGCTCAACAGGCGACATGTCTCCACCATGCCCCAAAGAAGCGCTGGCCGGGAGACAGAGCAGGCAGGCCGCGGCCAAGGTGTTGGGCTCTCTGGGTTGTCAGGGCTGCTGGGGGCGGGTTAGAGGACAGGGACGCGTCATGAAAGCCTCCCTTCGCCTCCTCTTCCTCGTGGCCACCACGGTGCTCCTCGCCGACCAGGTGACCAAGTATCTGGCTGTGTCCCGGCTGACGGATGCCCTGGACGGGCGTGAGGGCCTCTCCCGGGTGACGGGGTACTTCACCCAGCACAACCTGGACAACAACCCGCCTCCGGAGGGCGAGCGGCGGGTGACCCGCCCCTATCGCTTCATCGAGGACTACTGGCACTTCCGCTATGTGGAGAACCCGGGGGCCGCGTGGGGCTTGTTCGCGAACCTGCCCGACGGCGTGCGGCGGGTGTTCTTCCACGTCGTGAGCCTGGCGGCGCTGTCCTTCATCTTCCTGATGTACCGCCGGACCTCCATGGACCAGCGGCTGGTGCGCATGGCGCTGGCGCTCATCACGGGCGGCGCGCTGGGCAACTTCCTGGACCGGCTGGTTCGCGGCTACGTCATCGACTTCATCGACTGGCATTGGCGCAACCAGCCAGGCATGCGCTGGCCCACCTTCAACGTGGCGGACGCGGCCATCTGCGTGGGCGTGGCCTTCATGCTGCTGGACTCGCTGCGGGTGCGCCGGCCGGAGTCCGTGGGTGCGCCGCTGACGCAGAGCCCCAATCCGTGACGGGCGGGGGCCTCGTGGTGTAAGCCCGGGGCGTGCCTCGCAAATACGTCATCCTCCTCGTCGTCGCCCTTGGCGTCATCGTGCTGGACCAGTGGACGAAGTATCTGGTCGTCCGCGAGCTGACCTCCCAGATGCAGGGGCAGGAGACGCTGGGCGGGCGCCTGGGCGCCATGTTCGGCGACCCGCCTCCGCAGGGCTACGACGGCCTGCACTACCGTCCTCGCCGCAGCATCGAGGTCTCCGAGAACTTCTTCCGCCTGCGCTACGCGGAGAACCCGGGCGCCGCGTGGGGCTTGTTCCGGAGCATGTCCCCGGACAAGCGCGGCCCGCTCTTCCATGTCGTGAGCCTGGGCGCGGTGGTCCTCATCGTCTTCTACTTCCGCAAGCTGTCCGGCTCGGACCCGGCGGAGAAGTGGGCGCTGTGGGGGCTGCCGCTCGTGCTGGGCGGCGCGATGGGCAACTACATCGACCGGCTGGCGCGCGGCTTCGTCATCGACTTCCTGGAAGCCCACTGGTTCGACAAGGCGGCGTGGCCGTCGTTCAACATCGCCGACGCGGCCATCTGTGTCGGCGTGGGGCTCTTGCTGGTGGATGCCTTCGTCCGCAAGGAGAAGCCCGCACCGGCGCCGACGAAGGCCGCCTGAAGTCCCACGTCCTGGAGGGCTGTCGGGCTGTCGGGCCTCGGGTGGGCCCGCCTCGCTCCGCTGCTTTCCTCGCCATCCGGCAGGTCTCCATGCTCCCCGTCCTCTTCCGCTTCACCTTCACCAGCTTGTGGGCGCAGCTGCTGCTGTACGCGGTGGCCGTGGGCACGGTGGGCTACATCGTCTTCAACGGGTGGCGGGGCGCGCAGGGTGAGCTGGATGGGAAGACGCGGGTGCGAGCCCCGGTGAACACCACGGACCGGGTGCTGCGCGCCGCGGGCTTCGGTGTCGCGGGCGCGGTGCTGGCGTGGTTCGGATTGAAGTACGCGCTGCCCGCGGAGGCCTTCCCTGGAGGCAAGGGCGAGGGCATTCCGCTGCACACCTACGGCGTGCTCCTGGCAGGCGGCTTCATGACGGCGCTGACGGTGGCGGGCCGGCTCGCGCAGGACGAGTGGCGTCAGCTCAAGCAGGTGGATGGCCAGTGGGTGGACGTGGAGGGCCCGAAGAAGCGCGAGCAGGTGATGGACATGGCCTTCTGGCTGCTCGTGGGTGGCATCGGTGGCAGCCGTCTGCTCTTCGTGTTGGTGAACTGGCGGGACTACGCGCGGGACTGGACGCAGGTGCTCTCGCTGGGCGGCGGGCTCGTCTTCTACGGCGGGCTGATTGGCGCGGCGGTGGCGGCGTGGTTCTTCGCGCGCGCGCACGGGATGGACTTCCTGCGGCTGGCGGACGTGTGCATCCCGACGGTGTCGCTGGGCCAGTGCCTGGGGCGGCTGGGGTGTTTCAGTGCGGGGTGCTGCTGGGGGGATGTCGCGCCCGCCAGCTCGGCGACCGCGGTGCACTTCCCCGGAGCGGGGCTCGCGCAGGACCTGCTGGGGCAGGTGGGGAGTGCGTCCAGCCTGGCGTACTCGTCGCAGGTGCAGGATACGCGCTTCGTCGTGGAGTCGACGGGGCAAGTGCTCCATCAGGCGGTGCCCGAGGCGGTGCGCATCTCCGACTGGGTGCTCCAGCACGGGCACACGCTGGGCGTCTATCCCACGCAGCTCTTCGAATCGCTGGGGCAGCTGGGGCTCTTCGTGGGGCTCCTGTATGCGCGGCGCTTCCGCCGCTTCCACGGGCAGATTTTCGCGCTCTGGCTGATGGCCTACGCGGTGCTGCGCAGCACGGTGGAGCTGTTCCGGGGCGACGTGGAGCGCGGCACGCTGCATGGCCTGCTGGAGTCGATGGGGGCCCAGGGGCTGGCGGAGGTGGTGCCGTTGGAGGCCTGGTACAATATCTCGACCAGTCAGTTCATCTCGCTGTGCATGTTCGCCTTCGGGGCGACCTTGCTCTACCGGAAGGGGCGGCGAGGGGTGGGTGCCGAGCCTTCAGGCGGACTGGGCCCTACACCGTCTGCGGCGTGAGGTTGATCCTCGGGCGCGGGTTGGGGACACTCTGAGGCGTCATGCCGCCCCCCGACGCCCGACAGTCCGCCGCCAAGACTCCCTCCGCGAAGCCCCAGGCGGACACCAGCTCCAGCGAGGCTGTGCTTCAAGAGTGTGAGGCGCTCGAGGCGGAGCTGGCCGCGCTGCGCAACCTCTTCGAGCAGTACTTCATGGGGCTCGACCGTCATCCGCCCACCAAGGCGCATGACGACTTCAAGAAGCGGGTGAACCGGCTCAAGACGTCGTTCATCCGCAGCACGGCCGCCAAGTTCCGGGTGGGCTCGGTGCATAGCAAGTTCCTCACCTACGACCGGCTCTGGATGCGCACGCTGCAGGAGATTGAAGCGGGCACATACAAGCGGGACCTCTTCAAGGCGCGCCGCCGCGCCGAGGCCCGGGGTGGGGCTGCGAAGGACCCGAAGAAGAACGTGGTGGAGCTGCCGGAGGACATCTCCGACATGGACTTCGAGGAGGTGGAGGAGTTCGTCCGCCCCCGCCCCGTCAACGAGCCCCCTCTGGCCGCGGCCATCTCGGCGGCAGCGGCCTCCGTGTCCGCACCCACGGGGACTCCGTTCCGGGGGACGCCCACGGTGGCCCCGGCCGCCGCGACTCCATCCATGCCGAGCGTGGCGCCTGTCGCGCGAAGTGGGGTGCCGGGTGTGACGCCGGTGCCCTCGGTGGCGCCGGTGGCGGGAACACCTCCACGAGGACAGCCCACGGTGGCACCGGTGGCGGGGACCCCTCCACGAGGACAGCCCACGGTGGCACCGGTGGCGGGGACCCCTCCACGAGGCCAGCCCACGGTGGCACCGGTGGCGGGGACCCCGTCGCGAGGCTTGCCGACGGTGACGCAGCCGCTGGGCGGGACTCCGGCGAGGGGCAGTGCGCCGGTGCCTCCAGGGATGGCCACCGCGAAGCCGGCGGCGAGTGCTCCTGGCGCGGGGGCGGGTGGGATGCCCAGGGTGACGGCGCCAGCCGCCGCCGCGGCGCCCAGGCCTCCTTCCGCGACGGGCGGCGGTGGCATGTCGGACGACAAGCTGCGGGCCGTCTACGACGCCTACGTCACCGCGAAGCGGCGCTGCCAGGAGGACACCTCGAAGCTGTCCTACGAGTCCGTGGCGGCCACGTTGCGAAAGCAGGTGCCGGAGCTGCTCAAGCAGCACAACGCGAAGGCGGTGGAGTTCAAGGTCGTCATCAAGGACGGCAAGGCTTCGCTCAAGGCCGTGCCGAAGTAGACGGCGCGCCTGCTCAGGACTCACGGCCTCGGGCGCGCGGGTCGCGCCCGTGGATGGTGCTCACCCACTGCGACGACGCGCGTCTGGATGTGCGCATCTCCCAGGTGTGGAGCGTGGGGCACGTGAGCTCACGCAGATGCGCTTCGCACAGCGCTCTGAACGGCTTCCCGGGACCGCGATGTCGCGCGGAAGCGTGCGTGTTCCGGTGTCACGTGCAAGGAGCATGAATCCCGCCCGTGTCATCGGCGACAGGGCTGCATCGAGCGGAGCCGACGTTTGCAATGTTTTATCAAGGTCGATGGCCCTGGGGTGAAGGTCCTTGAGGGGGATTGTATTCTGTCGTTGTCGGAGTTGCGGCAGGATTCAGTCGTTCTTGTTGGATGTCTTTGGGGTTGGTGTCATGCTGCGTCTTGGGGACATCACAAACCGACAAGCGATTGTGAACATGGTTTTTCATCGACTCCGGTCGGATGAGTTCATTGTCGCTTCAGGGGCGTGGGGGCCACTCCGACGGAGCGGTTCTTGGCGCAGGGCCGTTGTCCTCGGGCGTTCTTGAACCCATGAAGACTTGCCTGGGAGCTCTCTCGCGATGGAATCCTCCATGACCGAACCCCGTCCGGAACTTCTGCCTCCCAAGCTGGGCCCATGGGGCATGGCGCTCTGGATTCTCGCGCTGCATCCCGTGAGTGTCGTGGTGAGCAAGGTCTTCTTCTGGCACGCCACGAGCGCGACGGAGTCTCCGTTCGCCTTGAGTGGGGGCTCGTATCTCTTGGCGACGGCCTTCGCGGGAGCCCCCCTCGTTGCCTTCGGGCTCTTCGTGTTGCTCCTCCGGCGAGCAGCGGCTTCGCGTCCGTCTCTGCGTCTCACGCTGAGGGTCGGGACAGGGGCGTTCCTCTTGACCTCGCTCGCCTCGCAGATCCTCGCGTGCCAAGGGGCGTCTGCCGACGCGCAAGGTGGCCTGCTGTTCGTCTTCCTGCCGCTCTATGCCGCCGTGCTCTCCGCCGTCTTCATGGTGCTGGTCTACGGGCTGGCGCGGCTGCGCGGCCCGTGAGGGGTTCTGTCCTCTGGACGACCTCCCTTTTTCTCGAAGAAGTGCACGACTTGGAGTGGTGGATGAGAGGAGCCAGGGTGCCCTGAAAAATGAGGTATCCCGTTGGCCCGCACGGGTTGTCGCGCCAAGGGAGGCTCCCTACCTTGGCCTTCGCGCGAGAAGACTCTCGGCCGGCGCGAGACACGCGGGAGGCGATGTGGGGATGCAGAGGTGGCTCGGGCTTTTGGTGGGTGTGGGGGTCGCGGTGACGACGGGATGCTCGATGCCTTCAGAGGAAGCACGAGCACGTCTGGCCGCGTTGGAGGCGGAGGCCGAGCAGATGGACGCGGTCCTGGACAACGTGGAGGAGCGGCTTCTTGGAAACCAGGCCATGCTCCAGACGTGGCAGGAGTTAGGTCGTCGCCACCAGGAAGTGACGCAGCTGCATTGTCAGACTTCGGACGCGCACATGCTCGCGCGCCTCAAGCACTACGAGAAGATGGAAGAGCGTGTGCGCCAGTCGCGCCGCCGCAGCAGCGTGGCCGCGGTGGACACCGTGCTGACCTCCGGAAAAGTGCCCAAGCGGCCGCGCGGCGCGAACTGACTCAGAGGCTCATCCGCTCGCGGAACCGCAGCGACTGACGCCGAGACATCTCCACCTCCGGCCCTCCTCGCAGGCGCGCCACCAGCGTGCCTCCTGGGCCCGGCTCCAACGTCTCGACGAAGTCCAGGTTGATGAGGTGCTGGCGGCTGGCGCGGAAGAAGCGCGCCGGGTCCAGCTTCTCCTCCAGGTAGCTCAGCGAGCGCAGCAGCAGGGGCTGATGTCCCGGCAGGTGCAGTCGGGAGTAGTTGCCCTCGGAGCTGATGAGCGGCACCTGGGCCAACTGCACCAGCCAGCAGCGCTCTCCGTCGCGCACGAAGACCCGCTCCAGCGGCGTGCCCGTGGGGCGTGAGGACTCCGGCGCCTGTGGGACGTGGCCTCGCTGACGAACCCGCTCCAGGGCCTCGGCCAGCCGCTCCGCTTCGATGGGCTTGAGCAGATAGTCGAGCGCGTTGACGGAGAAGGCACGCACGGCATGGGCGTCATAGGCGGTGGTGAAGATGACGTCGGGGGGCTCGTCCAGGTGCTCGAGCACATCGAAGCCCGTGCCACCGGGCATCTGGATGTCGAGCAGCAGCAGGTCCGGCGCGAGTGCCTCCACCTGCTGGCGTGCCTGCTCCACGTGGGTGGCCTCGCCCACCACCTCCACGTCCGGGAATGCGGCCAGCAAGCGGCGAAGCTCCGCGCGGGCCAGACGTTCATCGTCGACGATGAGGACTCTCATGGGGACAGGGGGATGCGGACGCGTGCCGTCGTCAGCACCGCGCTCGTCTGGTCGAGTTGAAGTGAAGCCCCCACGCCGCACAGCAGGCGCAGTCGCTCGCTGGCGTTGTGCAGTCCTTCGCCGTTGGAGTGCGGCGGCGAGGGGGCTCCCACGGGCGCGGGCGTGTTGGCCACCTCCAGCAGGAGGGCGCCATCGCGCACTCGAGTGAGGACAGTCACCTCGCCGCCTTCGGGCATCTGGGCGATGCCATGCTTGATGGCGTTCTCCACGAGTGTCTGCACGAGCATCGCGGGCACGGCGATGCCGAGGGTCTCGGGGGCCACGTCCTCGCGCACGCGGAGCCGCTCCTCCAGCCGGATGCCTTCCAGGCTCAGGTAGTCGCGCACCACCTGGAGCTCCTGGGACAGCGGCACTGTCTCGGGGCCGTGGGAGGACAGCGCGTGGCGCAGGAGGGTGGACAGCCGCGTCACGGCTTGTTGAGCACGGGCGGGGTCCTCGACGATGAGGGCTCGCACGCTGTTGAGGCAGTTGAAGAGGAAGTGCGGCTGGAGCTGGGCCTTGAGGAAGCGCAGCTCGGACGTCTGCGCGGCGACCTCCTGCCGCCAGCGCTCCCGCTCCGTCTCGCGCGCCTGCTCCACGAAGTGGACGGTGAGATAGGTGAGCAGCCACATCAACATCACCACCGCCCAGAAGGCGCCTCCCGTGATGAGGAACGAGAAGGAGAAGTCCGAGGCGCTGTAGATGTGCAGCACCGGATACGCGAGCACCAGGCCGATGACCTGTTGCACGAGTCCCAAGGCCGAGCAGGTGAGCGGGATGAGGAAGGCCAGCCGCCGCATCGGCAGGCGGACCCACTCACGCATCGGCAGCCAGGACCGGGCGAGGTGCGTGATGAGTCCGCCCGAGAGGCACATCAGCACGGTCCAGGCGGTCCGGGCGGCGAACTGCTCACCGCCTCGGGACGTGGTGGCGATGAACAGGAGGGACAGCAGGATGTTCGAGAGGCCGTAGAGGCCCCATCCGCCCAGCTGGCAGGCCGCATAGACCAGGGTGCGTCGGGAAGACATGCGAGCTCCTGCCGCCGAGAGGATGCGAGTCCACCACGCTCAGCGCGGGAACTCCATGCGCGCGACGGGGGCGTGGGCCTTCAGGAAGCCGTCGAGGGCGGTGAAGAAGCCCTGGGGGTCCTCCCACATGATGAAGTGCCGGGCCGTGTCGTGCATGACGACACGCGCGGTGGAGAGGTTCTGGTACTGGCCGCGGTACAGGGCTTCCACCGTCTCGCGCGGAACACGTCCCTGGAAGGCCACCCAGGAGCCGAGCACGAAGGTGGGTGCGGTGATGCGAGACAGCTCCGGGCGCAGGTCGGTGACGCTCATCTCGTACACGGCCTGAGCCACGGTCTCCGGGTCGGAGTCCGCGCCCCAGCGCGCGGCGACCTCGCGGTGTGCTTCATCGGAGATGTAGATGCTCAGCGCGTGGCGAGAGCCCTGGTTGCGCTGCTCCACGGTCTGCATGCGCAGCTGCGTGCGGGTCTGCTCCGCGAAGGGCTTCGCGGACTCGGCGGTGGCGCCTGGGTACATCAACGCGGGGAGGAAGGGGACGCTGTCCACGATGAAGACGCCGCCCACCAGCTCCGGTGCATCGGCGGCGAGTCCGAGCGCCAGCACGCCGCCCAGGCTGTGTCCGACGATGATGGGCTTCTGGAGGCCGTGCGCGCGGATGTACTCGGCGAGCGCGTGGCGCACGGTGGGCATGAAGGGTGCGGGGATGGAGGGCTGACCGGCGAAGCCCGCGAGGGTGAAGACGTGGCAGTCGTACTGCCCCTGGAAGTGGGTGACGGTGTCGTCCCACACGGTGCCGGCCGAGGCGAGGCCGGGGATGAACAGCACGGGACGCCCTTGTCCCGAGCGCTTGACCAGGAAGGGCGAGGGCGCCGCGGGCGCGCTGGAGGGCGCGGTGGTGGCGCAGCCGGAGAAGAAGGCCAGGGCGATGAGCGTGGCCAGCAGAGGGGCACGACGCATGGAGGACTCCCACGGTGACGGACGCCGCCGGAAAGGCGGTGCCGGGCGAGGAGGAAGGTACGTGCCGAGACGCGGCGCGCCCCGGATACTCCATGAGCGGTTCCCCAGCGGGATGAGTGGTGACGCGAGTGGGCGACGGGCTCGTTGCCGCGCTCACCAGTCCATGAGGCCGAGCAGGACCGAGCCCCACAGCCCGAGCGCGCACGCAGTGCCCACGGTGAGCGCGAGCAGCGCGAGGCGCAGTCGCTGCGAAGGGGTGCGACCGCGCATCAAGAACAACGCGGTGCCAGCGCCGAGCAACGCGCCCACGGGTGTTCCCACGAGCAGCCCCCCGAGGCCCGGGAAGCCGTGATGCGTCGCGGGTGAGAGCGCCTGGTCCAGGACGACGCCCACCGTGAGGCCGACGGTGCCGCCCGAGAGGAAGAGCGCGACGAGGAGGAACACCGCACTCGCCACCGCCACCGAGCGTTCGTTGGACGAGGGCCGTGAAAGAGGGGCACTGGGCGAGGAGGTCATATCCCTGTCGGGGGGGGCGGCGAGGGGACTACGGAGCGCGGAGCTCCTGTCGGATCTCCATGAGGATGCGCCCCAGCATGTTCTTGCCGCTCCCGTCTCCGCCATCCCCCCAGTAGTCATCCTGGTCGGTGTGCTCGACGAGCTTCGCGTCACCTGTCTCCAGGAGGAGCCGCGTGAGGTCCTCGTGCTGGGAGAACTTCGCGCGGACGGCTTCGCGCATCACGGAGACCTTGATGGAGTCCCAGTCGCGCCGGAGCTTGCGCTTGCGGTCTCGCCCCATCCGGGCCGCGAGCATGGGACTGCGCGCCTGACGAATGGCTTCCTGGGCAGCGGTGTCCTCGAACTTCTGCGCCTGGAAGTAGTGCTCGCTGGTCGGCCACATCCGGCCCGCGAGCTTGAGAGGGTAGGGCGCGAAGTTCGAACACCAGCCATGGTCATCGGTGACGCTGTAGAAGTGGATGACGGGAGTCACTGCCGGCTCCGGGGTCGCGGTGGGCCTCGGTGTGCACGGTCCGGGCGGGTACTTCATGACACGCATGATTTCCTGAATAGCCCGTGGCGTTGGAGGAAACATGAAGTCCCAAGTATGAGCAGGCGGGCGAGCACACCGGTCCGTGACGGCGTGGTCGAATCCGGGTAGAACGGCCGCCGTGAGACGCACCGCGCACGCAGTCCTCGCTGCCATCGGAGCGGGGATGTTGGGATGCAATGACCTGGAAGTCTGTGGCTCCACGGCCCAGGACATCACCCGCGATGACGGGAGCGTCTACCGGTGTGTGACCTCCGAGGACTGTCCTCGCACCTCCCGCGTCAACGTGTGCGTCACCGACGTCTCGCCCATCGCCGAGTGTGTGAGCTGCGCGGACTCGCGCTGCGTCATCATCGTCCCGGAGAAGTGCTAGTGCGGGCCCTGCGGCTCGCCGTCGTGGCGCTGGCCCTGGCGGCTGGCGGGTGTCGCGACAAGCCCGTGGACCACCTCCAGCGCGCCCGCGACGCCACCTTCGAGAAGCGCCCCGATGAGGCCCTCGTCGAGTACCGCAAGGCCTTCGACATGCTGCGGCACGACAGCACCCCGGAGGCGCTCGTCCTCCGCGCACGCGCCCTGAAGGGCGCCGCCGACGTCTACTGGCTGGAGCAGCGCAAGGTGAAGGAGGCCGTGGGCGTCTACCGCGAGCTCATCCAGCAGTGCCCCGAGTCCCCCGAGGCGCTCGAGGCCCGCATCATCCTGGCGGAGCTGCTGCGCGTTCATTACCGCGACCTGCGCGGCGCCATCGACCAGTTCACCGCGGCGCTCCAGCGCAACCCGCCCCAGGGCGCGGAGCTGCACTACCAGGTGGCCAAGCTCTACTTCGAGCTGGGCGACTATCAGCAGTGCGAGCTGGAGACGCGCCGCCTCGTCGAGCGCTTCGCCACCAGCGCCTACGTGGACGACTCCCTGTTCCTCCAGGCGCAGGCCATCGCGATGATTGAGGGCCGGCGCCAGGATGCCTCGCGCGCGTTCGCGGACCTGCGCACGCGCTTCCCGGACTCGGAGCTGTCGCCGCACGCGCTGTTCGAGATGGGCAAGCTGCGCTCGGACGCAGGTGAGCACGAGAAGGCCATCGAGACCTGGGTGGAGACGCTCAAGACGCACCCGGACCCGTCGCTGGTGCAGGACTACATCGCCCGCGCTCGCAAGCGCATCGCCAACACCACGGCGGAAGGTGTCGGGCAGCGCGAGGTGGCGTTCGACCGGGCCCGTCCCGCGCCGCGCTCCTCGCTGGAGGCCGTGGGGGGCCGTCCCGAGGAAGCCGCCCACGAGCACGACTGACGCGAGGGCGCCTTCGCCCTACGCCGCCACGTCCAGCACCGCCTCCATCAGCGGCGCCGCCACCGCGGGGTCATCCGCGTCCGCCACCAGCAGCAGGTGCACGCGGCCCCCTTCCACTCGCGCGTCGACGCCCTCCAGCTTCACCTTCGCGTCCACGCCATCCAGGAACAGCGGCGTCCCATCCTGCGCCAGCAGGCCCACCGCGGAGCCCTTGATGGGGCCGTCGGCGTAGGTGTCGCGCGTGTCCTCGGCTGTCGCGGTGAAGACCATGCGTCCATCCGGCAGCGGCGACGCATCCGTGAAGGACAGTCGCACTCCGCCCGCGCGGCCCAGCTCCCAGCGACGCGTCGTCCGCACCACCTCGGGGCCCAGCGCGCCGACCTCGACTCCGCGCAGCGCGCGCTCGCGGTCCAGGTCCACCAGGGCATCCACGCCCGCGTCGCCATTGCCCCGCTGCAACAGCCGCAGCCGGTTGCCGACGACGGCGGCGCCCTCGATGTTGAGCGTGCCGAACTCGCGCGAGAGCTGCTGATACAGCGCGGAGCAGTCCACGCCGCGCGCCTCGCCCACGACCGCGCCCGCCGCGTCCAGCGTGAGCAGCGCGCCTCGCATGCGCGCGGGAGCGGACCCCGACGGCAGCGCGAGCAGCGCCCCGTGAGGCGCATCGGCCAGGGGCGGCAGCAGGCACAGCGTCTCCAGGTCCGGCTTCGCCGCCTTGCGTGCCTGGGGCTCGTCGGGAAGCAGACCCTCGAACAGCCGCGAGAGGTGCCCCGGAGCGTCTCCCTTCGCGGGGAACGTGGCCAGGTGCAGCGAGTCATCCGCGATGACGTGCAGCCACTCACCCACGCGCACCAGTCCGCTGGCGGCGGAGACATGCGCGGGGCGGCCCGGAGACTCGGGGCTCGCGAGGGTGAGGGTGCGCCGCGGGGTGGTGCGAATCATGGCCAGACTCCCTCGCGGCACGTGGCTCGTGCCGCCGTGCTCAGAGCAATGTTCCGCGCAGCAACAGGCTGGCGACGCTGAAGTAGATGACGACGCCGCTGACGTCCACCAGCGTGGCGACGAAGGGCGCGGAGGCACTGGCGGGGTCGAAGCCGAAGCGGCGCAGCACCAGGGGCAGCATGGAGCCCGCCAGCGTGCCGAACGTCACCACGCCCACCACGGACAGCGCCACCGCGCAGCCCAGCAGGAAGGCATGGTCGCCATAGGCGCCCGACATCGACTGCCACACCATGATGCGGCCCAGGCCGACCGCGCCCAGGACGATGCCCAGCACCAGCCCGGACAGCACCTCGCGCCGAGCCACGCGCCACCAGTCCTTCAATCGCATCTCACCCAGCGCCAGCGCGCGGATGATGAGCGTGGACGCCTGGCTGCCGGAGTTCCCGCCCGACGAGATGATGAGGGGCACGAAGAGGCTGAGCACCACCGCGCGCTCGATGGCGCCCTCGAAGCTGCTCATGGCCGTGGCGGTGAGCATCTGCCCGAGGAAGAGGACGAGCAGCCAGCCGATGCGCTTCTTCAACATGCCGAAGAAGCCGACCTCGAAGTAGGGAGCCTCCAGGGCCTCCATACCGCCGACCTTCTGGATGTCCTCGGTGGCCTCTTCCTGGACGACGTCGACGATGTCGTCGACCGTGACGATACCCTTCATCCGGTTCTGCTCGTCGAGCACCGGGAGGGCCATGAAGCCGTGCTCGGTGAAGAGCTGGCTCACCACTTCCTGGTCCGTGTTCTCCGACACCGTGATGACGTCGTGCTGCATGACGTCCGCGACCTTCTTGTCGCTGGCGGCCTGGAAGAGCTGGCGCAGGGAGAGCACACCCTGCAGGCGCTGCTCGGCGTCCAGCGCGTAGGCGTAGTAGACGGTCTCCACCTTCTCCCGCGCTTGCTTGCGCAGGTAGCCGATGGCCTCGTCGATGGTCATGTCCGGCCGCACCCGGGCGAAGCGCGGATTCATCAGACCACCGGCGTCGTCCTCCGCGTAGGCCAGGAGCACGTTGACTTCACGACGGCTGGCGTCGTCGAGCTGCGAGAGCAGGGCCTCGGCCTGCTCCGGCTCCAGGGCCTGCACCAGGTCCGCCAGGTCGTCCGGGGGCAGCAGCCGCACCCACGTCCGCCGCTCGGAGGTCGGCAGGTGGAGGATGAGCTCCGCCTGCTCGCGCGCGGACAGACCCAGGAAGAAGTCATCCGCCACCGAGGACGGAAGCAGTCGGAAGCCCTCCAGGCGCTCGTCGATGGAGAGCACCGGCCACGCCTCATGGAGCTCTTCCATGGAGAGCGAGGCGCTGTGAGGGCTGTCCATCATGAGGGCGTGCCTCCGAGGGTGGGCGCGCGCGGCCAGTCGCGACGCGCCGGCCTCTCTACACCCGCACGAGGGGCACGGCGAGAGGCAGGCAGCCATCTCCTCGCGCTTTTTCCACGGTCGTCACTGTCCTCGAGTCCAACACCGTCAGTGTGGGCTCCAAGGGAGTGGTTTCAGGGGTGGGGACGCGTCTGCTCGTAGACGATGGTGGTGCCCGTGGCGGGTCGCGAGTCACCGCCCCAGTGGAACCCGGGATGGGTGAGGCGATTCTCCCTGGTGCGAAGGAGCGTGGAGGGCACCAGCTCCAACGTCAGGGTGGGCCGGGGGGGACTGCTCCGAGGGACGGCCACATGGTCGAGCTCCGCTGGGAAGGAGGGGACGGTGAGGCCCGTGCGCAGGGGGGTGGGCAGGACGGTGAGCCGCCCATCCATGACGAGCGAGGCCTGCTCGACGAGCCGGCCCTCGGCGGCCTCCCAGCGGCGCAGCACGGGGCTGGGCGCGACCTGGGAGCGGACCTCGGCATGGGTCCAGACGACGCCTTCCTCCAGCCCGACAGGTCTTCCTCGCAGCGGCGTGCACGGGGTGGCGGTGGCTCGGGCATAGGACCCGTTGGATTGGAGTGAGTAGGGACAGGCCTCGCTGTCGTTGGCCGCGGTCATCGACACGGTGAGCACCTGGTCCGGCGAGGTCCGCACCAGCAGACCCACGGCGTTGTCCACGCTGAACGTGAGCAGGGGGGAGGTGGGGGCCCAGCGCGTGGGCGGAGGGGCCTCCAGCACTCCGGTGTTCGTGAAGACGAAGCGGTGCAGGGTCTGGTTGTCCATCACCACCAGCTCGTTCTCGGAGGCGAGCCGTGACTGGATGACCTTCACCGCCTCCGTCGTGCTCAAGAGCAGCGACCCGGTGAGCTCCAGCTCGGTGCCGGTGTCCACGTACCGGCGCAGGCGTCCATCTCCCAGCACCCAGACGACGTTGCCCCAGACGGCCACATCGGGAGGGGTGGTGGCGGAGCCCAGTCGCAGCGGGGCCGCCGCCGGGTCCCGCAGGGCGACGCCATCACACAGCCACAGCCCGCGAGAGGTGCGGTCCAACTGCGCGCAGCGGGGCAGCGGCAGGGTGACGGGCGTGGGCGCGCCGCTCCAGGGGCTCGCCATGTGGATTCCGAACTGGCGGATGCCCCCCACGGGCGTGAAGGCGACCAGGGCGTGGTGCCGCCCCACCGCGGAGGGGGTGAACGTCAGCCGAGGGACGGCGTTCATCACGTCCCACGTGACCTCCACGGGGATGGGCAGGCCCTCCGGGTCGAAGACCTGCGCCGTGGCGGAGGTGGGCCACTGGGGGATGGGCGCGTCGGTGTCGCAGTCCTGCGTGAGCTCGGCGACGTTCACCCGAAACTCCACGACGGAGTCCACTGGGAACACCAGCGTGCCCGAGCGCTGCACGGCCTCCGGCGGAACCGCAACGTTCTCGGAGCAGGGCGTGTGCGGACTGTCACCTGAACAACCGGCGTACGCGAGCAGGCCCGCCAGGGCGAGGGGGAGGGGGGTCTTCATCCGTGTCGCTCTCTCCCCGACGTCCGAGGCTCTCTCCGGCCGGAGCGCGCGGTGGCGCGGGTCTTCCTCGGG
Source organism: Myxococcus stipitatus DSM 14675 (assembly GCF_000331735.1). GTDB lineage: Bacteria > Myxococcota > Myxococcia > Myxococcales > Myxococcaceae > Myxococcus > Myxococcus stipitatus. Next base: position 499,024 of record NC_020126.1, read on the forward strand.
ACTCATACCGCGAAAAGGGCGCGCCGGTCAGCCCCGGGGACCGGTGCCGGAATCCCGCATGTCAGGGATGGCAATTCCGCGCGTCATTTCTCGGCGAAAGGAGCGGTGAACATGACGACGGCGAACCTGACGAGCCCGATGAATCCCGAGAATCTCAACGACACTGTCCGTGGCATCGATGCGCTTGCGCTCGCCGGCCTGTTCACCGCTCTTGCCCCAGCACTCCTGGGAGATGCCCCCGTCGGCGGTCTACCGCCCGGAACCTGACCTGACGTGCCCGTCTTCGGACGCGGCACGGCATGCGCGGGGCCGGGCTCCTCACGGGGAACCCGGCCCTTCTCTTTTCCGGGTGGTTCACTCCACGGCATCTGCAGCCTTGGCCGAGAGGCGAGGCACCTGAGCGCCACTCAGGACGACGCGGGTTCGACTCCCGCAGGCTGCTTCACACGCATCACATGGGGTCGTAGCTCAGCGGGAGAGCGCTTGGCTCGCATCCAAGAGGTCCCGGGTTCAATCCCCGGCGGCTCCATTCCTTCTCAATCACAGTCGCAGTTGAAGTCGCCGCGGTAGCCCAATTGGTAGAGGCACTGCACTCAGAACGCAGGGGTTGCGGGTTCGACTCCCGCCCGCGGCATGTCGGTAACGGGACGTAGCTCAGCCTGGCAAAGAGCGCGCGCTTGGGGTGCGTGAGGTCGCTGGTTCGAATCCAGTCGTCCCGATTCGTCGAAGGCAGTGTGGAGTTTCTGGATGTAGCTCAGTCTGGCCAGAGCGCACGGTTCGGATCCGTGAGGCCGCAGGTTCAAATCCTGTCATCCAGATGTGTCGTGGCTTCTTTGCTCCGGGATGCGATTGGAATCGCAGCGTGGCCGTCTACCACGTGAACAGGGTTCGATTCCCTGTCGGAGCGCTGGCAGCACCCCGCAAGGGACCGTGGCTCAACGGGAGAGCACTCGGATGGCATCCGAGAGGTCCGGGTTCGACTCCCGGTGGTTCCACTTCCTTCATTCCTTCCGTCACGAAGTCCGTACCCCCGCTGCCGTGGGCCTTGGCTGGCCGAGCAGGCGGGCGATGAGCGCGGCCCGTGAGTGCACGCCAAAACGGCGGTAGAGCGCCTTCGTGTACTGATTCACGGTGAATGGGCTGATGCCGAGCTGTCCGGCGATCTCCTTGTCCATCATCCCTCGCAAGAGCAGCTCCAGCGTCTGGCGCTCGCGGCGGGAGAGGCGGGCTTGGAGGGCCTCGTCGACCTCGAGTGTGCGCGGGCGGAGCAGCGCTCCGCACTCGGCATGAAACAGGTGGACGAGGTTCCGGTCCGCTTCATCGAAGGGGCGCTCGTTCCGGGCGCGGTAGAACCCCATCCCCTGCACCACGGCTTCCTCGTTCATCCGAAGGCACGTGTACAGCGCGTCGTCGAGGTGCGCGGGGGCCAGGTGCTCCTCGATGTACGGGGCGCCGTACCAGTCCCTGTTCATGACCAGCTCGCGCCGCGTCGCGGTCACCAGCGATGACGGTGTCGCGGGACAGCGCTGCATCAGCGCGCGAAGGCCAGGGTTGAACGCGCTTCCTTCGCGGGCCAGGACCTGGAGCGCGGGCAGCGTGGTGGAGTCCCAGCCCTCCAGGGTGACGGCCACGAAGGCGCCGTGTCCTCCCGGACGGAAGTCGCAATCCGTGACCAGCCCACCGACCGTCGCGTGGAGGATGTCCAGGAGCCCGGAGATGAGGTGGCTCGCGCGTGTGTTTCCCTCCGCTGGAAGCTCATGTGCTTCGTTGAGTCGCCGCACCAGCGCACGCACCTGATGGCTTCGCAGTTCGCCCCCGCCATGGGCGGACAAGCTAGGTGACAGGTCCTCGGGTGATTCCCTCGTTCTAGGGAATTGTTGAGTCGTGGACACGGAGCGAGGCTCGTGGGTGACCTGGCCGCTGGAAGACGAAGGCCGGGCGAGACACCCGTCACCGAAAGGAAACGACATGGCGCTCCTCCGCAATCTCTCCGTCTGTCTCGCGGCGTTCCTCGGAGTCTTCCTGCATGCCTCGCCCGTCATGGCACAGACGCCCGTCTCCTGCGGCGCGGTGGTCGCGGGCTACCTGGATGGGCCTCATGCGGGCAGTGAGTGGTTGGAAGTGATTGGCACCCGGGTGGTCTCACGAGGCGTGTTTGGCTTCTCCTCCTTCACGATGCAGGACACCTTCCAGATTGAGAGCACGCCGCTGCACACCGCGCCGGCGGCGGCCCGAGCGGACTTCATCGCGTCCAGGAGTGGCAGCACCGCCTATTCAGGCTACTTCCATGAAGTGTTCCCCGGCCGAGGCAACGGCGACGAGGACCGCTGGCAATTCTGGATTGCACGCAGTGGTGCCCTCTACCTGCGCTCGGTGACCTGGAATGGCGCATGGGCCACCGTGCAGAACGTGACTTGCTACACGGGTGACACAGGGCAGTTGGTCGCGGTCGGGACCACGGCCACTCCGGGCTTCGGCGTGGACTTCTGGACCTTCGTCATGCGGCGCAACGAATTGATCTGATCGGAGCGCAGGGGCGTCGAGCCTGCACGCGTGGCGGCTCGACGCTCCTAGAGATAGCTCATCCAAGGGCTGGCGGTGCGTGCTTTGACTTTCAAGAAGGCACGACAGGCGAACCACATCGGGACCACGGCCACGAGCGCGAGGCCCCAAACCGACAGGATGTTCGAGAGGCCGGACAGCTCACCCTGGCCGGTGAGGACGCGCGTGAGCTGATGGAGCGCGTTCAGCAGGAGCAGGTGGAGGACGTAGAAGAACAGCGGCGCCGCGCCGAACACCGCCAGCGTCGCGCTCAGTCCACGAGGCGCCTTGTCCAACCCCGCGAAGAGCACCATGCCCACGCCGAGCGTCATGAGCAGGAAGGCGAGTGAAGGGGGGTACTTGGTGGGATTGATGAACGACATGACGGTCGCCAGCGTCGTCGCACCCGTGGACCAGGGCAGGGGCTCTCCGTAGCTGTTGAGCAGCCGCAGCAGCACGAAGAGGGACAGGGACACCGCCGCCGAGAGCCAGAGCCGCTGGCGCCGCGCCTCCGGCGTGACTCGAGACGAGAACCAGGGCCCCACCGAGAAGCCCAGGGTGATGACACCTATCCACGGGAGGATGGGATACGCGGTCGTGATGCTCGCGCCCCAGGGCAAGGGGACGTCGCGGCTGTCATGCAGGAGCGCCCACAGGGCATGGCCGGGCTCCTCCGCTCCGAACTGAATCGGGTCGAGCAGGTTGTGCCCGAAGATGACGAGCAGGGCGAAGGCCAGAAGGGCCGGGCGCGGCAGGTGGAGCAGCGCGGACAGCGCCACCATCGAGAGGCCGATCGCCCCGATGACCTGGAAGTAATACGTCTGGGTGAGGAACGAGAAGGTCCAGGCGAAGTTGACCACGGTGAACTCGAGCGCCACGAGGAACAGGCCGCGCTTGAACAGGAAGCCCGAGGCCGCGCGGGGCCCTCCATGTCGCTGTCCGTAGAGCCAGGCGGCGACGCCCGTGAGGACGATGAAGGTCGGGGCGCAGAGGTGCGTGGACAGTCGAGTGAAGAAGAGCCCGGGAGGCGTGGCCGGCAGCGCCATGGGGTCGCCGACCTGCGCGTGGAAGAAGAACACGCGCGCGTGGTCGACGAGCATCAACACCATGACCAGTCCGCGCAGGGCATCGATGCCCACGACGCGCCGGGCCTGGGGGATGGCCAGGCTGTCTGGAGGCGGAACAGGCGCGGAGAGAGGGACTTCGGGAGGCGAACTCGTGGAGGGGGCGCTCATCGCGGTGGCTCGAACGGCAGGCCGTTCTTCCCAATCACTGGGTGGGATTCGTGGGGGCGTCGCTCAGGCGGCCTCTTGGCGAGGGCGCTGGGCGGGAGCCTGTTGCAGCAGATGATAGGGCGCAAGCTCCGGGAGGCGGCAGCTCGAAAGCCGGATGAGGAACGTATCGACGAGTGCGTACTGGCCGGACAGGCACGCGTGGCTCACGGTGTCGGTGAGCACCATCCACGCCGAGAAGGGTGGGAAGCCGAACTCCTCGTAGCCTTCGCGTGACGCCTGGAACTCCGGCGTGTCCTTCATGAAGTTGTGGAAGCGCCGCATCACGCGGTCATACGGAGACGTGTCGATGACCCGCGCCATCCTCAGTCCGAGGTGGGACGCGCCCCGCAGCAGGCTCGAGTACATCCGGCCCGCGACGCCGGGACTCAAGGGGCGCTCGCTCCCAGGAGGCGGGGCCACGCCGGCCGTGTCGCCATAGCGGTGATAGAGCGCCTCGAAGGTGCCTCGGGTGGCCCATCTGCGCTCCTCGGTGGGATGCAGGTTGATGAAGAAGCGCAGGATGCGGTCGCCATGGGTCGCGCCGTAGGCGCCAGCATCCACGTGGATGAGCTCGTTGCTCGCATGAGGCTCGAGCTTCCGTCCCCGCTCCTGGAGAGGCCGGAAGCTGGAGGTGCCGACACTCCAATCCCTCACGAACCCCGGCATGGTCCGCGAGAGGAAGTCCGTCACGCGTCCCGAGTGCGCTCGCAGAATCTGGTGCGTGCGCTCGGCGAGGTCTCCTCCGGAATCCAGTCCGACCAGGCGCTGGGCCTCGGGGTAGAAGCTCACGTTCTTGCGCTTCATCCGCGTGGGAAGTTCTTCCCGGAGGAACGTGAGGTCCGCGGGTGCGGGCAGCGGCACGGGGCTCTCGGGAAAGTAGACGATGCGTCCATGCTCGAGCGCATCCGACAAGGTCGAGGGGCCCGCGCTCTTCAGCCGCGAGGCATCGAAGGTCTCCAGCATCTCTCTCCCCCAGGGCATCCACATCCAAGACGAAAGACTTGCGAGGAGGACGGAACTCTTCGCATCCCGCAGCGTCAATGGGGACCGTCCGCGCGCCTGTGCGGCAGTGGACACGTTCCACCTGCCCGGCGGGTACTGTCCGCGAACCTCGGCTTCGTGCTATCGCCGCGACATGGGGATGCACTTCGTGCGTGGTGTCGCGGGAGGCTGGAGTCCCGCTCTTCGCCGCGCCGTCCTGGGGCTGGTCGTGACGTTGCTGTCGTGTGACTCGAAGCCCGACCCTAGACCGACGGGCCCCTCGTCGGAGTCCCCAGCGCTGACGTGGGTGAGCATTCCGGCGGCGGACCCGAAGGTGCAGTACCTGGGACGTACCTATCGGTCCCCTGTCGGGGTCGTCTTCTCTCATCCCGGTGTGACGATTCGCGCGCGCTTCCGCGGGGACGCCGTGAGGGTGCGGCTCGACGACGCGGGCGTGGGGGACGAGACAGGAACGAACTACTTCGATGTCGTGGTGGACGGGTCCCCTCCGCGGCTGCTCGAGGTGCGCCCGGGTGAGTCCACCTATCCGCTGGTCTCCGGCCTGGAGGTGGGTGTCCACACGGTGGAGCTCACCAAGCGCACGGAGTCCCTGGTGGGCGCGAGCACCCTCGTGGCGCTCGAGGTCCATGGCGAGCTGATGGAGCCGCCCCTCCGCCCCGTGCTCCGGATGGAGTTCGTCGGAGACTCCATCACCTGTGGCTACGGCACCGAGGTCTCCGTCATCCCTGGGACGCCGCCCTGGCGCGCTCCGACCTTCACGTCGAGGAACCAGAACCCTCGGCGGAGCTACGGCTGGCTGACGGCCGCGCAGCTGGGCGCCGAGGCTGTCTTCATCTGCTACTCAGGGCATGGCATCTACCGCAACCTCGACATGACGACGTCCGGGTTGGTGCCCGCCATCTATGAGCTCGCGGTTCCGGACCATCCCCACACCTGGGACTTCGCGAGTGAGTCTCCGGATGTGATTGTCCTCAACGCCGGAACCAATGACACATTCGCTGGCAGCGGCACCCAGGCGTTCCTGCCGGATGAAGGCACCTTCAAGTCAGCCTACCGGACGTTCCTCGAGCGGCTCCGGGTGCTGCATCCTCGGGCGCACATCATCTGCACGTTGGGGAGCATGACGGATGGCTACAAGCGGTCCGAGTCGAATGGCTCGGTGACGGCCGTCCATGTCGGTGATTGGATTTCCGCGCTGGTGACGGAGCGCCAGCGCAAGGGGGATACGCGCGTCTACCGCCACGAGATGCGGGTGCAGGACCCTTCCGTTGACGGCATCGGTGAGGACTGGCACCCCTCCGCCGCCACCCACGAGAAGATGGCGCGGGGACTGCGCCTCTTCATCCAAGACGTTGTCCGCCCCTGAGTCACGAACATGTCCATGAACGAGTCATCCCGAGGCCGTTGGTCCGACGAGCTGCTCGAGCCCTTCCGCTCCATGGGGGAGCCCCTGGCGGACGCGGCCATCCAGTCCGTCTTCGCCAGCAACGAGGTGGAGGCGGTCAACCGCATCCTCCAGAGCCTCCAGTCGAACGTGCAGGTGGTGCCCGCCGAGATGCCTGACGCGGTGGAGACGTTCCTGAACCAGACGGACGACTGGCCGGAGTGGGCCGACCCGGAGAAGGTCCGCCTGGGGCAGCGGCTCTTCGCCCGCTACGGCATGCAGATGACCCTGGCGTACTTCACGTGGTCGCTGCCTTGCTGCTACTCGTGGGAGAAGGCGGCGAAGGTGCTCACGTGGACGGGCGGAATCGACAAGCACGTGCACCGTCGCATCATCGAGACGGCGCAGTTCGTCCTGGATGTCATGGCCGAAGGGGGCCTGGAGCCGAAGGGCTTCGGTGTCCGCACCGCGCAGAAGATTCGCCTCCTGCACGGGACCATCCGCTACCACGTCGGGCGAGACCCCAAGTGGCGGGCATCCGAGTGGGGGACCCCCGCCAATCAGGAGGACCACGTCGCGACGCTGCTGACGCTGGCCCTGGTGCCGTCGGTGTTGACCCGACTGGGGCTCGACTTCACGCGTGACGAGGAGGAGGCCTACTTCCATTGCTGGAGGGTGGTTGGCCACTTCCTGGGCATCCACCCCACGTTGCTGCCTCGGGACCTGGACGATGCGCATCAGCTCTGGGCGGCCATCCAGGCGCGTCAGGTGCGTCCTTCGCAGGATGGCGTCGTGCTGACGCGTGCGCTCGTCGACTACTTGAAGATGCGCATGCCGGGCGAGCTGATGGACGGCGTCACGGTGACGGTGATGCGCGAGCTGTGCAGCGAGGCGGTGTCGGACGCCGTGGGGCTGGAGAAGACGGACTGGACGCGGTTCCTGGTGGGGCCGATGCGGTGGATGTTCTCCCTGGCGGATGAGGCGCAGGACCAGTCGGGGTTCGCGGCGAAGGTCTCCGCTTCACTGTCTCGGAAGCTGCTGGAGGGGCTGCACTCCTCGGAGACGGGGGGCGGCCGGGTGACGTTCCGGATTCCGCAGTCCCTCCAGGAGTCCTGGAAGCTGGAGCCCGCGGCGGTCGCGGAGGCGAAGTAGGTCTCCTTCGCGAGTCCCGGTGTCTCTTCGGCGAACGGCTGGATGGTGCGCGCGCTCCCGTGGCGGAGCACGCGCGGGAGTCGAACGCGAAGGCCCAGCCGCGCTCGCGCGCTCGTGGCTGTGCTTGCCGCTGACTCAGCGGGGCTGCGGGGGCCCCACGACCTTGTAGTGCAGGAGCACCGCGCCGGAGCCATAGGCCTTCGAGGTGCAGGCGCCCCATTTGACGGGGGCCGCGAGCGACTGGAACAAGCGCATGCCTTGGCCGATGGCCACGGGGCTGACGTAGAAGCGGTACTCGTCAATCAGTCCGGTGTGGACCAGGGACTGCGCGAACCCCGCTCCGCCGTAGCACACGATGTGGCCCTTGCTGTCCTTGAGGGCTTGGACCTGCTCGCGCAGGTTCGTGATGACTCGCAGCTCCTCGTTCCTCCAGAGGAGCTCTCGAGGGACGTCGGAGACGACGACCTTCGGCTTCTCGTCGAAGTGACGCGCGAAGATGCGCTCCGACTCGCTGGAGGGATTCGTGAGCGCGGCCGGCCAGTACGCGGCCATGTCCTTGTAGGCCCCGTAGCCGACCAGCACGGTGTCGGCGGACTGGAGGAGGTCCGTGGCATCGCGGTCCATCTCCTCTTCCCAGACCACCCAATCCAGCGCGTGGTCAGGTCCCGCGATGAAGCCGTCGAGCGTGGTCATCAGGCTGAGCGTGAGGGTTCCCATGGCTGTCTTTCTCTCGGGGGCGGTGCTTCGCGCCGCGCGATGTACCACGGAGGAACCTCGAGGGCGCTCCACTGCCCAGGTCCTGCCTGGCAGGCAGGCGTTGGCCGAGCACCTTGGCGCGCTCCACTGTGGAAGTGTCCAGCGTTTGCGGCGATAAGGGGCCTTCCATGAATGCGCAGCAGAGCTCCCCGGTCCAGCAGGTCCCCGAACCCACCACGTCGGCGGCCACCCGTGACGTGACGTCGCACGGTGCCTCGACGGGAGGCTTCCTCGGCCATGAGGACTCGAGGAGGCGGTTGGCCCGTATCGGCATGCTGCTCTGGATGGTGCTGCTCTACGCCGCGGTGCAGCCCGGCTTGATGTCGGGTGACTCGATCGACCAGTACGGACAAGGGCTCGCCGGAAGCTACAGCGACATCCATCCGCCCCTGGGCTCCTGGCTGATAGGCCTCAGTGGCAGGCTCGTCGGGTCGCCCTGGCTCATCCTGGTGCTTCAGTTGGCCATGCTGAGCGGCGGCATGGCCGTGTTGATTCGCTCCACGGATGCGCGAGCCGGCCGTCGCGGTCTGGTGGTCTTCGGGGCCTTCCTGCTCATTCCCACGGTCTGGTCGCTGGCGGTCGTGCTCTGGAAGGACGTCATGGTGGCGGCGTTGCTGCTGTGCGCGGTGGTCGCGCTCAAGAGCCGACGGCCATTCGTGGCGCTGCTCCTGCTGTGTGCTGGCGTGGCCTATCGGCACAATGCGCTTGTCGCCGCTGTCCCGTTGGCCATTCCGGTGGTTGCTCAGCTGGCCCCCGCACCGCGCTGGCGCTTTCCCGCGAGGGTCCTTGTTTTCATCTGTGTGGTTCCGGGGCTGGTCATCACGCCCTTGGTGGTGAGCCGGGCTCTTCATGCGCAGAAGGCCTGGGCCGCGGGGCAGCTCTTTCTCTACGACCTGGCTGGCGTCTATGTCGCGCATCCGGAGTCATTCCCAGGTTCCATCCTGGAGGGAGAGACCTCGGTCCCCGAGCTGACGAAGCTCTACAACATCAGCCACGTGTGGCCGCTGCTCGGTGGAATGGAGGGCGCTCGTCCCATCTCCTTCGGGTCGCTGGAGACGCGCCGCGCCGCTTTCGTCGACGAGTGGAAGCGCATCGTGCGTCAACATCCGAAGGCCTGGATGAAGCACCGCGTGACGGTCTTCCGGCGGATGCTGGGGGCTGACCCGCATCCCGTGTGGAACGCCTTTCATCAGCAGATCGACCCCAACCCCTGGCAGCTGAAGCCACCCACCGATGGATTCCTCTTCCAGTCCATGCTCCGAATCGAGAACGCGCTGTCGAGCTCGTTCTTCTTCCGGGGATGGGTGTGGCTCCTGGGGTTGCTGGGCGTGTCGCTCGTCGCGCTCCGGCGGGTGAAGCGCCACTCGCTGGCCTTCTTCACTGGCATGTCCGGACTGGCCTATGCGTCCGCCTACCTGGTCATCGGCATCGGCTCGGACTTCCGCTTCATCTACTGGTCGGTCATCGCCCTGTTCGCGACGCTCGCATTGTTGGTGAGTCCGCCCGAGCAGACCGACTCCTCCTCCAAGCCGGTCTGAGGGTGGACGCGGACCTCAGTCTCCGCACTCCAGTCGCTGCTCGTTCATCCGGGTGGTGGTTCCACGCACGAGCGTGGAGCCTTGCACCGTCACACGGGTGACCTCGTCCGCGCGCACGACGGAGCCACACTCCGCCGTGCCGGCTCGACAGTTGCGGGTGAGCACCAGTGACTCGGCCCCGGAGCGCCCGATGCCTTCCAGCTCGCAGCGGTAGGCCGTGGGGCCCTGGCGCACGTCTCCGGAGAAGTCCTCTTCGCCCACGACCTCCTCCGCCGCGAGCAGCTCCCCCTTCTTGCTCAGCAGCACGAAGTGGTAGCGGGTCAGGGTGAACTGGTCGCCGAACTCCTCGCCCGGCTCGAGGTACTGACTCTCCTCCTGGGTGAAGACCTGCAGCTTCTGCCCCTTCTTGTTCAGGGCGAGGGATTCCTTCCGGGCGACCAGGGGGGCGCCGTCGGTGCTCGGACAGGCCTGGTCCATGGCCTCCACCTCCACGTCACGCGCGTAGGCATCGGGAGCGAACACCTTGAGGTGCGCCAGCGCGGTCGCCGCGCCCTCCGTGTCGCAGACGCCCACCAGCCAGACCCAGAAGCCCGGCTTGAGTCCGGCGAGCGTGTCGCTGCGCACCAGCTTCGGGTGGCCCTCGGGAAGCTCCCACTTCGTCTTCTCGAGGAGCGTCTCGATGTTGCCCCACGCGGCCCGGTGCGCCTCCGCGTCGGCCTGGGTCTTCGCGCCCTTCCAGATGAGCGCGACACTCTTCGCCTCGGCCTGTGCTCCCACCAGCGCGCCCAGCAGGCCGATGGCCACGAGACATCCACGCATGACGGCTTCCCCCCTTCAAGAGATGCCGCCCATGTTACCTCGGTGGCGTGACAGCGCGGCGACGTCACGTGCCCATGGGTGAGCAGAGCTCCACCAGGACTCCGTTGAGGTCCTTCACGTAGGCCACCGTCTGTCCCCACGGCTTCTGCTTGGGAGGCTGGACGGAGATGGCTCCCGACTTCACCGCATGCTGGAAGGCCGCCGGGACATCTGGCGTCACGAGCCCGAGCTCCACCGCGGACGGTGTCTCCCCTGGCCGATGGAAGCGCACGGTGAGCCCGTTGCTTCCCGCCATGTCCTCGGACGCGAAGGCCAGCGCCGTGGTGCCCGTCTCCACCTCGCCGTAGCTGTTGCTCTCGTGGAGGAAGCGCCGCTTCAGACCGAAGGCCGTCTCATAGAAGGCGAGGGTGGCGGGCACATCCGCGACGTAGAAGATGACGTAGCCGAGCTTCATCGGTGTTCTCCTGGCGAGGGGGGATGCTGATGCGCCCGGGTCTCTCACGGCCCCGCTCAGGCGTCTTGAAGAAATCGGACAAGGCTCAAGACAGCAGCCCGGTGGGAGACACTCCCGCCAGCTCGCGCACCTCGCGGGTGAAGTGGGACTGGTCCGCGTAGCCGCACTCGAGCGCCACGGCGCTCAAGTCCAGTGTCCCCGCGCGCAGGTGGGTCAGCGCCCGTTGGAATCGCAGGACGCGGGCGAGCAGCTTGGGCGCCACACCTGCTTCCTCGAGGATGTCCCGGTGCAAGGTGCGCTCGCTGACGCCCACGGTCCTCGCCAGTCGGGACATGGAGAGCCGACCCGCGGACGACTGGAGGCAGTGCAGGGCGTGAGTCGTTCGCGCGTTCGGGAGGTGGAGCGGGCTGGCATTGCGCAGCGAGAACTCATCTCGAAGCAGGGCGAGCGCGTGGGGCAGTGAGCGAGCTGTCGCGAGACGTTTCTGGAGGCGCAGGAACGCGGGGGCGCAATCCTCCACGCCGATGGAGAGGTTGCACAGCGCCTTGGGGCTCACGCCCAGCAGTGCTTGGGCCCACCCCGGCTTGAGCCGGATGCCGAGACAGACCGAGCCGGGCTCGGGGTCCGTGAGCACGAAGCGCTCCATGGGGCCCACGACGGTGAGGTGTGGCTCGAGGCCTCTGCCTATCTCGCGCGCATCGGGGAAGCGGACGATGAGGTCGGTGCAGCCGTCGGGGAGGATTCGCTGGAGGAGGGGAGTGCTGCCCTCGCGTCGCGGTGCCGCCACGAAACACCAGAAGGCATCCACGCGGTCCGCGAGGGCGTTGGGGACTGGCAGCTCCGTGTACTCGCCTGTTGTCTCAGCGGCACTCATCCTCTGTCAGGTGACAAATCCAGAGGCGTCTGTCCACGGCGAAAGGAGCGGTGCCCCACCGATGGTGACTCCGATGAGCCCGATGAATCCCAAGCACATGTACGACACTGTCCGCGGCATCGATGTGCTGTTCGCGAACACCGAACGTGACACCGCTTCCGAGGATGATGAGCTGCTGGAGGGAATTGCTTCCTTCCGCGGCGCCCCGTCCGGACTTTGAGCCCGCACGCCGCGTCGACTGACGTGGCGGTAGGACTCGAGGCCGGGCTCCCCCAGGGAACCCGGCCTCTTTCTTTTCCAACTGCCTCGTTCGTCTATCGGCGAAGGACACCGCACCCTCACTGCGGGAAGACGGGTTCGACTCCCGTACGAGGTACTCGGCAGTTCGTTCTTCAGGTCCTGTAGCTCAGTGGATGAGAGCGCTCGGGTGCGAACCGAGAGGTGGCAAGTTCGACTCTTGCCAGGACCACTTTCCCCTGCACGCCGAGCCAGCCGGTGACGGCATCGGTTCGACACACCGACTCGCCGGGTTCGACTCCCGGGGCGTGTACTCTCTTGCTCAATCAGGGCGCGGCGAAGAGCTGCGGGTCTTGTTGGCGGGAGCGGAACAGGTCGACGATGTAGTTCATGCGCTGGTCGAACTTGGACCAGTCATTGGCCGCGGAGCCCTTCAGCGAATCCGGCGTCTTGTCGTACTGGGACAGCAGCTGCTTCAGCTCGCTGCTCTCGAGGGTGCGCAGGTGCTCGGGGAAGGCGCCCTGCGCCCCGGGCGTCACGTCATCACCGAGCTTCAAGCTGCCACCCGGCACGCCAAGCTTCATCATGTGGTCGGTGGTGAACTGGCGGAACTTGGCCGCCAGGCCGTTCACGATGCTGTCCACCGCCTTGTCGACCAGTCCGCTCGCCTTGGCGACCAGGTAGGCGGTGTTCGCGGGGAAGGGCAGCGTATTGCCGACCTTCTCAATCACGGCCTTGACGATGGGGGCGAAGGCCTCCTTGATGGGGGCGTTGAGGGCGCGCTCCACCTCTCCCTGAATCAGCTTCTGCTCGTGCACGCCCACGCGGTCATTGGCGGAGAGCATCAGCTCCGCCTTCTTGTTCGGGTCCTTCTCGAACATCGCCTTGGCGTAGTCGGCGAAGGCGGCCTTGAGGTTCTCCTTCCCAGGAGGGAAGCCCGCCAGGTACTTCGCCACCTTCGCGGCGTCGTACTTCTTGTCGCCCTTGAAGGTTTCGGTGAAGCGCTGGAACTCCGGCGCGATGTCCCTGAAGAGCTTCTGGTTGCCATCCGCGATGGCGTCGCTGACGCGATTCAGCGCGTGCTTGATGGGAATCTTCAATGCCGTGGTCATCAAGGGGAGGAGTGGATTGACGGTGGCCAGGCCGATGTCCGTGAGGGCACGGAGCCACGTCTTGTCGCCATTGAGTTGATCCATGAAGACCTTCGGGAGGTCCTCCTGCCGGATGCTCACACCCGCCTGTTTCGAAGCCCAGACGCCGAAGGTGGCCCAGTTCGCGTTCTCCTTGCCCAGCAATCCCGCCATCTGGTTGGAGAGCGCGTAGTACCCCTGCGTGATGGCGTGGTTGCGCGCCACCGGGTCCTTCATGTTGGCGATGCCTTCAACGTCGACCTTGCCAGGCGGTGGAGCCTTGGCGCCGATGGCCCCCCTGCTCCCCGCGGTGAGTTCCACGGGCGGACGAGCGGAGGCGCCGGACTCGAACCGGGAGTCGTCGCGCAACAGGCGGTTCGAGGCACCCGCCTCCGCCGACGAGAGCGCCTGCTGGGTCAGGCGCTCGGGAGCATGAGCCGATTGCTGACGGCGACGAGCCACTTCTTGAGCCGTGTGAGTGGCGGGGGCCGCCGACTTCGGGAGAGGGTTCTTTCGAGCAGAAGCCTGAGACTCGGACCGGATGGGGGCCATGAGGAGTACTCCCGACAGCAGTGTTTGTAATCCTCGGTATGTGCATGGGGTTTCAGCGGTTACATGGCTCCACTTTTCTCTGCGGCCACTGAGAGGCAGAGGCAGGGAAGGGGATGATGAGCGGGACGGGTTCGACTCCCGGGGCGTGTACTCTCAATGCAGCTCCGTCGTGGTCATGCGCGCAGCCATGCGAGGATGACGTCCTTGTCGCCCGTCGCGAGGATGAACGGCAGGCCCGCTGCGATGACGCCCGGGCGTGCCGCGACGCCGTCCACCGCGTCCTGGGCGTGGGTGAGCTGAACGCCGGCCCCGCCTCCGCCCAGGACCAGGGGCGCTCCCATCTTGAGGTCGAGCACCACCACCTGGCGTCGTGCCGGCCTCGGCTCCGCCATGTCCACGACGACGAAGTCGCCCGCGAAGCGACGCTGGTCGCAGCGGAAGACCCAGAGGTTTCGTTTGCGCCCGAGCAGCTCTCGCACGAACGGCTTCTCGTCGCTCTTCATCGCATAGCGCTCCGAGAGGAGGCTGGCGGTGGAGAGCGGATAACCCACCTCCCTGGCCAGGAGCAGCGCCCACGGGTTCGCATGCCGGAGCAGTGGCAGCAGGACGGGAAGGACGATGGGCGGCTCGCGAGGCATTTGTGGGCGTGCTCGACGAGCGAGGTCGCTCGCGTCGATGCGCATTCAATCACGTCGCGGCCGCGTGGATTCCAGGACACCCCTTGGCTCGAGTAAGGGATGCGATGCTCACACCAAACCCTGGAGTCTTCGCATGTCCAGACTTTCCCACCCCGCGCTCATGTTCGCCCTGCTGCTCGCCTCCACCTCCGCACTGGGGGGCTCGCAGTGGGTGCAGGCACGGACCGTGCTCAACACGTGTGGCTATTTCAGTACGTCCCAGGCGGAGCTCACCCTCACGTACCGCAACGATGACCTGCCCTGGGGGACGAGCGTGTTCCTCATCTACGGCTGGGGTGGCAGCGGAGTCGACTGGGCTCCGGCGCCGCAGACCGTGGAGGCGCCGGCCGTGGCTCCGTACCATTGGGGCACCACGGTGACGGGCGTCATCCGGGCGCGGACGTCCACGCAGTACACAAGCCTCAACTATGTCTGGAAGGTGGTGCTCCCGGACGGCCATGAGTTCTACGAGAAGGGCAATGGCTCCACCTACGGCTACTACGCCGCGGACTTCTCGCAGGTGCCCATGCCGTGCACCACCACCGCTGGGACCTTCGTGGGCACCCCGACGTCGTTGAACATCACGACCGTCGTCAAGAACTGACGGCCCATCGCAGGCAGTGCCACTCCTCGCGGGGCCCTCTCGGTCCCGCGAGCTCGAGGCGCCGGGCCAGGCGCAGGCGTGAATCCGCTGGGTTCGCGCACCCCTCGAAGCCGGCGCGAGGAATCGCGTGGGGCGCGTTGAGTCGCTTGTCTGGTTGTGGCAAGCATGCGCCTCCCGCGCCCGTGCCAATGAACCCCGTCACGCTTCAAATCAACCTCGCGCCCACGGACCATCCTCACGCGCGCCTCATCCTCCCGCACCAGCTCCGGCAGCTCGGTCCTTCCGTGCAGGAGATCCTGCTGGTGTTGGACCTGCATCGCAGCCAGGGCAGCCGATTCGCGGAGGCGTGGCTGGAGCGCAAGCCCAAGATGGAGCGGCTGCTCGACGAGCTTCGCGCGGCGGACCCTCGTGTCCGCGTGGTGGAGGTGGACTACTCGCCCGCCACCACCCGCGCGCTCTCGGAGCGCTTCTTCGGAGGCACCCACCTCCCCATGAAGGACTCGCGGGGCGGTCCCTATCACTCGTATTTCTTCGGGGTGTCCGAGGCCGCGCACCGGCATGTCCTGCACCTGGATGCGGACATGCTCATCGGCGGTGGCTCACCGACGTGGGCCGCGGAAGCGATGGAGCAGCTCGCCTCGCGGGAGGAGCTGGTGAGCTGCAGTCCGCTCTCGGGGCCTCCTCGCGCGGATGGCACGGTGGGCGTGGATGCTCGCTGGTATGAGCCGGATGGTGCGGCCCAGGCGTTCCGCTTCCGGCGCTTCAGCAGCCGCGTGTTCCTGGTGGACCGCGATGCGCTGACCCGCAGGCTGGGTCCGCTGCGCGCGCGCCTGGCTCCGCCCATCCATGTCTTGCGCGCGCTGAGGGCCGGCAATCCTCCCTACCGCGAGCCGGAGAACCTCATCACCCGCGTGATGATGCACAAGCGGCTGTGGCGGTTGGACTTCCTCGGCTCGGGGCAGGGGCTGTGGACGCTGCATCCCCAGTACCGCTCACCGACGTTCTACGAGCGGCTCCCGGAGCTCATCGCGAGGGTGGAGTCCGGCGACATGCCCGACGCCCAGCGAGGCCAGGAGAACGTCCACGACTGCCTGGTGGACTGGTCCGACGTCCGCGCGGCGCGCAAGCGTTGGTACCACCGGAAGTAACCGGGGCGGGCGTCACCCGTTCGCGACGGTGCGCTCTCTGGGGCAGGCCAGCTCGGGGAACGCATCGGGCCGGTCCCACAGGATGAAGTGGCTGCACTCCTCCAGTGTCACCACGTCGAGCGTGGGCTCGGCGCGCCGAGCGCTCTCGAGCATGGAGACGGAGTCCAGCACCCGGTCCTGTCCCGGCACGAGCACCGTGCCGCGTCGCACGTTCTGGAACAGGGAGGCGTCGCGCTCCCGAATCCAGGCCTCGATATCGCGCGCGTTGGTCACCAGCGTCGACACGCGCTTGGGATTGAACGGGAAGGCCCGGATGAGCTCGCGCTTGCGAGCATTCTCCAGCGGTCCCCACATGTACCGGGTGTGACGGGAGATGGGGTCGAGTCTCCAGAGCAGGATTCCGAAGGGCATCAGCCAGAGCAGCGCATCGTTCGGCTTCGCATACGGGCGACCCTGCGGGAGGACGGGGGCCTCCAGGACCACCTCCACCCGCTCGAACAGGTCCGGCCGCTGCCGCGCGGCTTCGAGCACCACGGCGCCGCCTCGCGAATGTCCATGCACCCGGATGTGCTCGGTCCTGGGCAGGTGCTCCAGGGCTTGCACCAGCACGGCCGCGTCGTGAGGGATGGTGCCTTCCGGCTCGGTGGGCACGCGTGCCCAGGGCGCGGGCCGCTCAGCGGGTTGCGCGATGGGCGGGTGATAGTCGCAGCTCGTCACCAGGATGAGCTGGAGGTCGGAGGCCTCGTAGTGCCGCGTGAAGTAGCGCATGTCCGACACGAAGCCGTGCATGCAGATGACGGTGGCGCGGGGGTGCTCGCAGCGCCGTTCGGCGATGAGGGCCTTGCCGACGCGGTAGACGTGTCCGTCGAAGGGCTCGGCGGGACAGGCGGGGCCCTCCCGGTGCAGCAGCCATTGCCGCAGGACGAGCACGAGGAGGGTGATGCCGGCGAGGATTCCGATGCCCAGGAACATGCGTTTTCTCTGAAGCGGAATGGCGACGGAGGTCCCTCACATCATAGTTCGCGCGAGGGCTCACCATGGAATCGGGCGAATGTGTGATGGGGCGCTCTTGCCCGGTTCCTGGGCTTCGAGAAAGTGGCGCTCAGGTCAGCGCTGTCTCCGACGTGACGATTCCGTCGGCGTCCGCGTAGAGGAAGTGCCCGGGGCGGAAGGTGACGCCCGCGAAGCGCACCTCCACGTCGTGCTGGCCCGCTCCGCGCTTGCCGCTGCGAAGCGGATGCGTGCCCAGGGCCTGGACACCGATGGCGGTGCGGCCCACCTCCTCCGAGTCGCGGATGCAGCCATTGACCACCACGCCGGCCCAGCCGTTCTTCTGGGCGAGCAGCGCGAGCTGGTCACCCACCAGCGCGCATCTCCGGCTGCCGCCTCCATCCACCACGAGCACGCGCCCGTTGCCCGGCTCCTCCAGGGCCTTGCGCACCAGCGAGTTGTCCTCGGGCGCGAGGACGGTGCTGATGGCACCGGAGAACGTGGTCCGGCCGCCGTAGTGCAGGAAGCCCGGCTCGGCGATTTGGAAGTGAGCCGAGCCCGCGTTCGCATCGCACAGGTCCGCCGTCTTGAAGTCCATGGGTCCTCTCCTGGGGGCCAGGCCTTGGCGCCGCGGTGTCTCCGTGCCGCCCGGGCTCATGATGCCTCGTGGGGGGAGGCCAGGAGGATGTGCGTCCTGGTGTGATTCTCCACGGATTCGTTGCCGAGCTGTCAACGAGGCGTCTCCAGCGCCCCCGGGTTGCGGGACAAAGAAGCAGCGGGCATGGGGATGGGCGGGAGTCGCCGCGCCGCGTGCTGTCACATGCTATGGAACGCGACATGAATCACGCTCTCAGCCAGTCCCTGTTCGCCCGCGCGCAGGAGCGCATCCCGGGTGGCGTCAACTCCCCCGTGCGCGCCTTCCGGGGCGTGGGTGGGGACCCCGTCTTCTTCCGCGAGGGCTCGGGGGCCTGGCTGACCGACGTGGATGGCAACCGCTACGTCGACCTGGTGGGGAGCTGGGGGCCGCTCATCCTGGGCCACGCCTACCCGCCCATCGTGGAGGCCATCATCGACGCGGCCCGGCGCGGCTCGTCCTACGGCGCGCCGCACGCGGGCGAGGTGGAGTTCGCGGAGCTCATCTGCTCGACGATGCCGGCGGTGGAGATGGTGCGGCTGGTGTCCAGCGGCACGGAGGCCACGGTGGCCGCCATCCGCGTGGCGCGAGGCTTCACCGGCCGCGAGCACATCCTCAAGTTCGAGGGCTGCTTCCACGGCGCGGGTGACCCGTTCCTGGTGAAGGCGGGCAGCGGCGTGGAGACGCTGGGCCTGCCGGACTCGCCGGGCGTGCCGGCGGCGCTGGCGAAGCTCACGCTCACCGCGCCGTTCAACGACCTGGACGCGGTGGAGCGCCTCTTCAAGGCGCAGGGGCACGACATCGCGTGCGCCATCATCGAGCCCGTGGTGGGCAACATGGGCGTGCTCATCCCGAAGCCCGGCTACCTCCAGGGGCTCCAGGCGCTCTGCCAGAAGTACGGCGTGCTGTTCGTGCTCGACGAGGTGATGACGGGCTTCCGGCTGGCGCGCGGTGGCGCGCAGGAGCTGTACGGCCTGAAGCCGGACCTGACGACAATGGCCAAGGTGATTGGCGGCGGCATGCCGCTGGGCGCCTACGGTGGCCGCGCGGACGTCATGCGGAAGGTGGCGCCCGCGGGGCCGGTGTACCAGTCCGGCACGTTGTCGGGGAACCCGGTGGCGGTGGCGGCGGGCATGGCGTGTCTCAAGGCGCTCGCGGCGCCGGGGACGTATGAGCGCTTGGAGGGCATCAGCCAGAAGCTGGAGGCGGGCCTCGTCGCGGAGGCGAAGGCCGCGGGGGTGCCCGTCACGGTCAACCGCGTGGGCAGCATGCTGACGGTGTTCTTCACGTCGGAGCCGGTGTTCGACTACACGAGCGCCAAGACGTCGGACACGGGGCGCTTCGGTCGTTTCTTCCACGCCATGCTGGATGCGGGCGTGTACCTGCCGCCGAGTCAGTACGAGGCGGCCTTCTTCTCGCTGGCGCTGGGCGAGGCGGAGGTCGCGCACGTCCTGGGTGCGGCGAGAAAGGCCTTCCGCGCCCTTGGCCAGACCGGTTGAGCCGGAGCCCCTCGCGGGCCCCGTTCGCTTCGGTCCCTATACCCTGGTGCGCCGCATTGGCGCCGGGGGGATGGGTGAGGTCTTCCTCGCGCGCGAGGAGTCTCCGCGTCGCGCGTGTGTGGTGAAGAAGGTCCTGCCTCAGCTCATGCAGAGCCCGCAGTTCGTCGGGCGCTTCCGGGACGAGGCCCGCGTGGTGGTTCGGCTGGACCATCCCAACATCGCTCGCGTGTACGCGATGGGCGAGGTGGACGGGCAGCTGTACCTCTCCATGGAGTACGTGAGGGGCAAGACGCTCAGCCGCCTCTCGTATCGCCTCCGGCAGCTGGGGCGGATGATGCCGCTGGGCATCGTGCTGCACCTGGGACAGCGGCTGTGCGAGGGCCTGGGCTATGCGCACGACGCGACGGATGAAGAGGGCCACGGGCTGCACCTGGTGCACCGGGACCTGTCCCCCGCGAACGTCTGCATCAGCTACTCGGGTGAGGTGAAGATCATCGACTTCGGCGCGGCGCAGTCCACGCTGAAGGAGCAGCAGACCGCGCCTCGCGTGGTGATTGGGAACCTGACGTACATGTCCCCGGAGCAGGCGCGAAAGCGCTTCGTGGACCGGCGCGCGGACCTGTACGCGGTGGGCGTCTTGTTGTGGGAGCTGTGCGCGTGGAAGCCGCTGTCGCAGCGAGGCGACCCGGTGGAGCGCTGGCGTCGCGCGGCCTATCCCCAGTGGGAGCCCGCGGGGAAGTTCCGGGAGGGCCTGCCGTCGAGCGTGGACGCGTTCCTGGCGAAGGCCCTGGCACCCGAACCGGCGAACCGCTTCCCGGACGGGGCGGCGATGGGCGCGGAGCTCGCGCGCCTGAAGGCGAAGCTGTCGTCGGGGATGGGCGACGCGGAGCTCGCGCGGCTGATGGCGCTGGTCTTCCCCCGCGAGAAGAAGGCGGAGGAGACGCTGCTCGAGGAGCTGCTGCGCGAGGAGGCCCGTCGCACGCACACCGAGCCGGAGCTCGCCGCGACGCTCACTCCGCCCACGGCGCTCGCCTTCGAGCACAACGCCATCGAGGCACCGGACGACTTCATCCCCTCCGAGCGCGTCCAGCTCGTGCACGCACCCGGGTCCGGAGAAGACGAGCCGACACACGCCGACAGGCCGCCCGTTGCCGCCGAGCACGCACCGTCGGATGTGCGTCGCGACGCCGACGATGATGAGCCGACCGCGGTGGCTCCGCCTCCGAGCACGAGCACCGTGGACCCCGCGGTGACGATGCCGCTGGGCGCGGAGGAGATTGCGTCGAGGACCGCGCAGTATGGCACCGCCCTCGAGGAGGAGGACTCGAGCCGCGCTGTCGCGCCCAGGCCCGTGCAGGTCGTCGAGGCCACCGAGGCGTTGGATGCGGCGAAGGTCCTCGTGGCCATCGAGCAGGCCACGGCCGTGCGCGCGAGCGGGTCGCGTGAGTCCCTGTTCCCCGGAAGTGGCGAGGACACGGCGACGCCTCCCATGCCCGCGACACCGCCGCCGCCTCGACGCACGCCTCGGGTGACGCAGGTGGGCTTTGGTGTCGACATCTCGCAGACGGTGGCCACGGAGGCCATCGAGGCGCGGCGCCTGGCGCTCGTGCGTGCCATCACCGGCGACGGTGAAGCCCCCGCCGTCGCGTCCGAGTCGCCCGCTGTCGATGCCGAGCTTGCCGAGGTTCCTCAGGGGCCTCGGGTCTGGCTCGCGGTCGCCGTGTTCGCGGGAGCCTCGCTGCTGGGGCTCGCGGTGGCGTGGCTGACCGTGTGGCGTTGAGGCCCGTGTGGCCTCACGGCATCGCGTGCATCGGGCGCGTGGTCGCCGGGGAGTCCAGCGGCAGGTAGAGCCTGAAGCACGTGCCGTGTCCCGGCTGCGAGTCGAGGGTGAGGTGGCCCTGATGCGACTCGATGATGCGCTTCACCACGGCGAGGCCCAGGCCCGTGCCCTTGGCCTTGGTGGTGAAGAAGGGCTCGAAGATGCGCGCGCGCACCTCGGCGGTGATGCCGGGGCCCGTGTCGCTGAACTCCACCATCACCTCGGGGGCACCCGCGGCGCGGCGCACCGCGGCTCGCAGGCGGCCTCCATGCGGCATGGCCTGCATCGCGTTGATGGCGAGGTTGAGGAACGCCTGTCGCATCATCCGCTCATCCACCGTCACGGGCGGGACGTCCTCCTCCAGGTCCAGCTCCACTCGCACCGCGCCCGGTGACTCCGCGAGCGCGCCGCGCACCGCGTCCTCCACGAGGGGCGCCAGGGGCACGGGGTGCGGATGGGGCGCGGGGGGACGCGCGAAGGTGAGCAGGTCCGCGACGATGCGGTTGAGCCGGTCCGCCTCCTCCGCGACGATGTCCACCAATGGCTCCGCGGGGCTTCCCGGGCCGATGATTCGCCGGATGGAGGCCACCGAGTTGAAGATGGCGCCCAGCGGATTGCGCACCTCGTGGGCCACGACGGCGGACAACTCACCCAGCGCGGCCAATCGCTCTCGGCGGACGAGCTGCTCCTGGGTGCGCGCCAGCTCCACGTAGCTGTCCTTCAAGTCCTCCACCAGCCGGGCTCCCTCCAGCGCCAGCGCGAGCTGATTGGCGATGGCGCTCGCCCGCTCGATTTCGGCGGGGGTGAAGCGCCGAGGACGCCGCGTCTCCGTGGCCACCATCACCCCCACGGGCCGCTCGCGGACCACCAGGGGCAACACCAGGAACGCCTGGGCGCTCGAGCTCTCTCTCAGGTTCTGGTCCACCCGGACATCCGTGACGGCGTCCTCCACCATGATGAGCTCGCGCGACAGGAAGCCCAGTCCCGTGGCGGACGCATCCGGGGCGCTCGCGGGCAGGCATCTCCCGAGCAGCTCCGGGTGGTTGCCACTCACCGCTCGAATCTCCAGCCACTCGCGGGAGGAGTTCGGCATGAGCACATACGCATCCGGCGTGTCGATGATGCGGGCCAGGCTCGTGACGCCCGTGGCCAACAGCTTGTCGAGCTCCAGCGTGGTGGCCAGCGCCCGCGCCACCTCATGCAGGAGGGCCATGTCCTCGGCCCGTCCGCGCAGCTCCTGCAGCAGGCGATGGGTCTCGATGGCCGCGGCGAAGTGCGTGCCCATCGCCTGCAACGTCTCCAGCTCCAGGGGCGTGAAGTGCCGAGGCTCCCGGAAGAGGACCCCGAGCGTCCCCACGTCGCGCGAGCGCACGCGCAAGGGGACGATGACCAGGGTGTGGACGCCGCGCTGTCGCAGGTCCTCGCGCAGGCCCTCCGGACAGTCGCGCGTCTCCATCGCGCGCGGCGTGCCCTCCTGTTGGACCTGCTTGCACAGACCCGTCGCGCTCCACACCCGCGCGAAGCGCGCCTCGTCCGCGTCCCTCAGGTCGAGCCCGCGCGAGTAGGCCAGCTCCAGCTCGCTCTCCCGTGGGAGGAGGAGGGCCACCGCGTCACACGCCACCAGCCCGATGATCTCCTCCGTGCCGGGACCGAAGAAGGCGCGCGGATGGGGCGCTGAAGCGGCCTCCGAGGCCAGCCGGTTGAGCGCCGCCAGCGCCGCGTTCTGCGCGGACAGCTCGGAGATGGTGAGCGCCGCGTCGAGCGCCGCCGACACCTGGGCGCCCAACAGCCGCACGGGCTTCAGCTCCTCCTCGTGCAGCCCGTCTCCCGCCAAGGCCAGCACGGCTCGAGGCCGTCCCCCCGCGTCGATTCGCACGGCGAGGAGGGGGAGCGACGCCACGCGCGCAAGCTCGTCCCGCGCGTCCTTCGCTCGCTCCTCGCCCAGGAATTGAGCCACCTCTCGCGGCAGGTCCGCCGAGCAGGCCGCACCTTCCTTCCAGGCGCGAGTCAGCAGCGCGGGCCAGCGGCCCACCATGTCGCGCGGTCCCTCACTCCGCGTCGGCACCAGCGTGACGGGCACGAAGGACTGTCCCAGGCGGACCCCGTTGCCCTCGGGCGTCAGCCACGCGAAAGCCCAGCCGAGCTCCTCGAGTCCCTGGAACACGCGCCGCAACACGTCGCTCTCGGTGCGCAGCGAGGACAGCCCCGCGCCCAGCTCCGCCAGCCGTTGCAGCACGTCCCGCTGACGGCTCCGCGACGTCACGTCGCGCACCATCACCACCCAGTCCGGGCCACAGGGGAAGAGGGTCAGCTCCACCTGCCGCTGCTCGCCCGGGGTCGTGCTCAGCGTGGTCTCGTAGGTGCTGGAGACCGGCTCACCCCGCATCAGGCGCGACTGGCGTTCGGTGATTTCCGCCATGCTCGACTCCGACAGGAGGAGCGTCGCGGGGGAGCCCACCAGTCTCTCCAAGGCCGCATTCACATACACGAAGCGACGTTCGCGAATGACGCAACGCCCACGGACATCTCGTCGAAGGAGCCATAGGGGGCTCCGCCCGGGATGGATGGGTTCACGGCGCACCCGACTCTTCCATCGCATGCAAGCGTCGAGAAGCAGGCACACCCCTGCTTCGATGACCAGCCCACACACGCGGCAGCCGGGTCGTGGATTCCCCTGAGGAGGGCGAGGCTCGCGGCCCCGCCCTCCAGGACTCAGGGAGGAGGCTTCAAGCCTCAGGCCGAAGCGCCAGGGCCGTGCGCCGCCCCGCGGTGGTGGATCCGCTCGTAGAGGCCGATGAGATCCGCCTCGCCCAGGACGTGTCCTTCCATGGCCTTCAGCAAGTCCGCGCGGGTGGCGCGCCCCAGGTCGGGCAGCACGGTGTCCAGCGCATACAGCCGGAAGAAGTACCGGTGCCGGCCGATGGGGGGCATGGGGCCGCCGTAGGCCTGCTGGCCGAAGTCATTCAGCCCCACCCGGGTTCCCGGCGGTAGCGCGTCCGGCCGAGCCCCCTCCGGCACCCCCTGCGCCCCAGGTGGGATGTTGTAGAGGACCTGGTGGCAGAAGATGCGCTGGGGGCGCCGGGGGTCCGGGGCGTCCGGGTCCTCGACGATGAGCGCCAGGCTCTTGGTGCCGGCGGGTGGGTTCTCCCAGTGCAGGGGGGGAGCGGTGTCCTCGCCCTCGCCGGTGAAGGCGATGGGGATGAGGTCCCCGTCCTTGAAGCGGGGGGACGTCAGCACGAGCGGCTTGGGCATGGAGTCCTCCGAGAAGCGGGATAGGGGCAAGCTGGCGACGCGCCCGGCCCGACACGGATGAGCACGCCCCCGGCCGATGGAGTGCCGGGCACCTGGGGGACGGAGCGGGCGGGCGCCTGGCGTCGCCACTCGAGAACCGCGGGGGCTCGCGCTGGAAGTGATAGCTGCGCTTGAGGGTGCCTCAACCCCCACTGGCGCCGCCCCCTCCCGTGACACTGTAGCGGTTGCACCTGCCGCTCATTCGGTGTTAAGCGGCGCCCGCGTGTGAAGGGGTTGGATCGGGTGGCATGGAAATCCGAGGGTTTCCCAGGGTTTGGGGAGGCGTCCGAATGGCGGCGAAGGAACCCCGGGAGAAGTCGGATGGCAGCGAGCTGGGGACGACGGCTCGGCAGATGAGGGCGGCGCAGCCCTACATCAATGCGGTGTGGAAGCTGGTGGGCGGGGCGGTGGTGGGAGTGCTGGGAGGCTACTGGCTGGACCGGAAGCTGGGGTCGGGGCCGTGGTTGTTGGTGGGCTTGAGCTTCCTGGGTATCTGCGTGGGCTTCTACGGATTCCTCCGGGAGATGGCTCGACTGGGACGGCGCAAGTGACGGGACGGGATGTTGAGGTGAAGGACCCGTTCAAGTCCCACGCGGGACTGGCGGCCGGGGTGATGGGGGTGGGCGTGGCGGTGGCGGGGTTGCTCCCGACGGTGGCGGAGACCCGGGTGTCGGCGCTGTGGGGCGTGGGGCTGGCGGCGGTGACGGGCGTGGTGGCGCTGCTGCTCAAGCGCCGGGCGATGAAGCAGGACCTCAAGGCGGCGTTGAAGGTGGTCGGGGTGGTGTTCGGCCTGAGGATGGTGGCGGTGCTGGTGGGGTTGGTGGGGCTGGTGTCGCGAGGAATGCCGCCGGTGCCGTTTGTCGCCGGCTTCTTCGGCGTCTACTTCGCGCTGCAATGGATTGAAGTGAGCTACGTGATGGCCGCGTCCAAGGGCGCGGCCGGCGGAGACGAGTGATGCGCAAGGCAATGGTGCTGTTCGCCAGTCTGTTCGTGGCCACCGCGTGGGCTTCCGAGTCGGGAGGTCACGGCGAGGGGCACGAGCCGAGTGTGCCGGATTACATCCTCCACCACGTCTCGGACACGAACGACTTCGAGCTCGAAGTCCCCCTGAGCCAGCCCATCCACCTGGGCGCGATTCCGCCCATCCGCATCGGCAGCTGCGAGCCGGTGATGACGGACCACGGGATGGTGGCCCCGTCCGGCTGGTCCGGCCTGCTCCAGGGCTGCCTGGACCTCTCCATCACCAAGCACACGGTGATGATGTGGCTGGCCGCGGTGCTGCTCCTCGGCACCCTGCTCATCTGGAGCAACCGCGACAAGACGAAGCTGGTGCCGCGCGGCACGGGCGCCAACCTCATCGAGATGCTGGTCCTCTTCGTCCGGGACGAGATGGCCATCAAGAACATCGGCAAGGAGGACGGCCCCCGCTACGTGCCGTACCTGCTCACCGCGTTCTTCTTCATCCTCGCCATGAACCTGCTGGGCCTGGTGCCCTGGATGGCCACCGCGACGGGCAACCTGGCGGTGACCGCGGGCCTCGCCATCTGCACCTTCGTCGTCACGCAGGCCGCCGGCATCCGCTCCGCGGGCCTGGGCGGCTACCTGAAGCACCTGACGGGCGGCGTCCACTGGTCGCTGTGGCCCATCATGATTCCGGTGGAGATCCTGGGCCTGTTCACCAAGCCCTTCGCCCTCACGATGCGTCTGTTCGCCAACATGCTGGCGGGCCACATCGTCCTCTTCTTCCTCATCGGCCTCATCTTCATCCTGGGCCACCCCGCGGTCGCGGTCATCAGCGTGCCCTTCGCCTTCGCCATCTACCTGCTGGAGCTGTTCGTGGCCTTCGTCCAGGCCTACGTCTTCACGCTCCTGTCGGCGCTGTTCATCGGCATGGCGGTGGCCACCGGTCACCACCACGATGACCACGGCCACGCGGAGAGCGACCACGGCCACGGCAAGGCGCACGCCTAGGCCCCCGACGAGTTGACGGGGCGCGGTCCGTACCGGCGCCCCGGTTGAGCACCTGGCGATTCGAAAGGTCGCCAGAGGTAGTCCTGAAGGGCATCACGACCCCCCCACAAGCGGGTCCTTCGCTACGAAAAGAGAAGCACTGCCATGACCAACATCGCTCTTGCCTTCCTCGCCGCCGGCCTCGGCGCCGGTCTCTCCATCATCGGCGCCGCCCTCGGCATCGGTAAGCTCGCCGCCGCCGCCATGGACGCGACGGGCCGTCAGCCTGCCGCCGGTGGCGACATCCGCACCACGATGATCATCGCCGCGGCCCTCATCGAAGGCGCCACGCTGTTCGCGCTGGTCGTTTGCGTGCTTCTGGCCGTCAAGTCGTAAGGCCGTTCCGTAGGAAGCCTGGAGCGCGCCGGTGCTCGCCTCGAGCAGCTGCCGGCGCCTCCTGGTGGTAGAACCCGAGACTTTCCGCCGTCTGACTCCCTCACGCCGGACACGCCGCCATGTTCCTGCCCTCCGTCCTCGCCGCCAGCAACCTCGTGAGCGTCCAGCCGGGCCTCATCTTCTGGACCCTCGTCACCTTCGTCATCGTCTTCTTCGTCCTGAAGTCGAAGGCGTGGGGCCCCATCCTCCAGCTCGTGGAGGAGCGTGAGAAGCAGATTTCGGCCGCCGTGGAGAGCGCCAAGCGTGAGCGCGCCGAGGCCGAGAAGCTGCTGGCCGACCAGAAGACGGCCATCGCGGAGGCCCGCCGTCAGGCCGCCGACGAGACGCGCCGCAACCAGCAGGAGATGGAGAAGTTCCGCGAGGAGCTGATGGCCAAGAGCCGCAAGGAGGCCGAGGAGCTCAAGCTCAGCGCGCGTCGTGAAATCGACGAGCAGAAGACCAAGGCCATCGCCGAGGTCCGCGCCATGGCCGTCGACCTGGCCATGGAAGTGGCGGGCAAGCTCATCAACGAGCGCATGGACGACAGCAAGCACCGCGCGCTGGCCGAGCAGTTCGTGCAGAGCCTTCCGCTGAGCGGCGCCAACACCGGCGCGCGTCGGTCGGCCTAGCTTTTTGGGGAAGCGCGCCCCCCGGCGCGTTTGTTCCAGGGAATCACCATGGGTCTATCCATCGGAATCGTCGGGCTGCCCAACGTGGGCAAGTCCACCCTGTTCAACGCGCTGTCGGCCGCGGGCGCGCAGGCGGCCAACTACCCCTTCTGCACCATCGAGCCCAACGTGGGCGTGGTGCCCGTGCCGGATGAGCGGCTGGACAAGCTGTCCGAGCTCATCAAGCCGCTGAAGAAGGTCCCCACGTCGCTGGAGTTCGTGGACATCGCGGGCCTGGTGCGCGGCGCCTCCAAGGGCGAGGGCCTGGGCAACCAGTTCCTGGGCAACATCCGCCAGGTGGACGCGGTGCTGCACGTGCTGCGCTGCTTCGAGGACGACAACGTCACCCACGTCGAGGGCGGGGTGAATCCGGTGAGGGACCGGGACGTGGTCGACACGGAGCTGTGCCTCAAGGACCTGGAGACGGTGGAGAAGCGCCGCGAGCGCTCCTTGAAGAACACGAAGATGGGCGGCAAGGCCGGCGACGAGGCCAAGGCCGAGGTCGCGCTGCTGGACCGCGTGAAGGCCGGGCTGGACGCCGCCATCACCGTGCGGGCGCAGAAGCTGACCGAGGAGGAGAAGGCGCTCATCCACGACCTGTTCCTCCTGACGGACAAGCCGGTGTTGTACGTGGCGAACATCGGCGAGGGCGAGATTGGGAAGGAAGACGCGAACAAGCACGTCGCGGCGGTGAAGGAGATGGCCGCGAAGGAGGGCTTCGACGTGGTGGTGCTCGCGGCGGCGCTGGAGTCGGAAATCCAGCAGCTCCCCGAGAGCGAGCGCCCGGGCTTCCTGGAGAGCGCGGGGCTGAAGGAGCCGGGTCTGCACAAGGTGGTGCGGGCGGG
Source organism: Myxococcus stipitatus DSM 14675 (assembly GCF_000331735.1). Lineage (GTDB taxonomy): Bacteria > Myxococcota > Myxococcia > Myxococcales > Myxococcaceae > Myxococcus > Myxococcus stipitatus. The sequence continues at coordinate 527,297 of NC_020126.1, forward strand.
CTACTCGCTCCTGGGCTTGTGGACGTACTTCACGGTGGGCGAGCAGGAGTGCCGCGCGTGGACCATCCACAAGGGCTACAAGGCGCCGCAGGCGGCGGGCGTCATCCACTCGGACTTCGAGCGCGGGTTCATCAAGGCCGATGTGATGCGCTGGGAAGACCTGGTGAAGCTGGGCAGTGAGGCCGCGGTGAAGGACAAGGGCCTGCTGCGGATGGAAGGCAAGGAGTACGTCGTGCAGGACGGTGACTGCATGCACTTCCGCTTCAACGTGTAAGGGCTTGCAGCGGCCTGGAAGGGCCGCGAGCCGGAGTGGTACCGCGCGGGCGCGTTCTGGAGGGCCTTGAAGGCCGTCTGGAAGCGCCCGCGAGGCGTTTGGGGGTCAGAGGCTGACGCGGGGGCCGCGCAAGGCGGCGAAGACCCAGAGACCGATGCCGGCGAGGGTGAGGAAGGTTGTGAAGATGGCGGCGCGGCGTGCGCGCTCCAGGTTCTCCGTCTGCCGGGAGGCGTAGAGCCACATGCCTCCGACGCGCAGGCCGGCGAAGACGGCGAGCAGGACGCCGCCGATGATGGGCCAGCCGCTGGTTCGGGTGATGAGGGCGACCCAGGCGCCGACGAAGGCGAGGTTGCCCGCGAAGGCGGCGATGGCGAGACGGGGATAGGTGCGTCGAGGGTCCACGGCGCGCAGTGTCCACGCCGAGGGCGCTTCCGCCAACCAGAGAGTGTCTGGGGTGGCGGGAAGGTGACAGCGACGTCCTGGGAGGGCCCCGGGGATTCAGGGGCCCGGGAGGGACTCAGTCGTTGCGCGTGACGCCGGAGAACTCGCGGGCGAGGCGGTCCAGGGCGGCCTGGCTCTCGCGGGCGTAGCGGGCGGTGATGCCGTTCTGGACGCTCTTGGAGCTGCTGGAGAAGTGGACCAGCTCTCCGGCTTTGTTCTTCCGGCCGCGCTCGGCGTAGATGCCGCTGATGAGGTCCGCGTCGCTCACGGTGGACGGGTCGCGGCCCTTGAGCGCGGCGCTGATGATGGAGTCGACCGCCTTCTTGCCGTGCTGCACGGAGGCAGACCAGGCGACGTCGCGCAGGGCCTGGGAGCGCGTGTTCAGGTTGAGGCCGACGTTGTTGCGGACCTCGCCGGCGCTCACGTCGTAGTGCGTGCGCTGGATGTAGTCGTGCTGGGCCTTGTCGAAGCCCTTGGGGTCCAGGGCGGCCAGGTCCTTCCAGGCCTTGGAGAACTCCTTGGTGCCCGGCGTCAGGCCGTCGAAGTTCGCGTGGTAGCTCGGGTGGGTGGTCTTGAGCGAGTTGACGAAGGCCTTCGCCGAGCCGTTGTTGGATGCGAATTGATAGGAGCCGTAGGAGACGCCGCCGTGGTCACCCTTGCCGGTGGAGACGGTGCCAGGGCCCTTCGCCTCTTCCTTGCGGCTCAGGCCGCCGAGGGTCTCGTAGTCGCGCTGGAAGGCGCGGGGCGTGCCGAGGGTGTTCGTGTTCTGCGTGAACGACTGGGCGGGGCCGATGGACTTGCCGCCGATGGTGCGCGTGGTGACGCGAGAGGCGGACAGCGAGGCCGCGGGCGTCGAGGAGAAGTCCGCGCTGTCCATGAAGGAGCTGCTCATCATGCGCGAGTTGACCGTGGGAGTCGTCTGCCGGGTCTTCGCGGTGTAGCCGCCCTTGACGTCCTGGACGCCGACAGTCTTGGACTTCACGGAGGTATAGGTGTCGCGGGGGCCGACGCGCGTGGAGAAGGACTGGGTCACCCCCATGGGGGTGTTGCTCAGGGTGCGCGAGGACGTCGTGGGCTTGCCGAGGGAGTGTCCGGCGGCGAAGGACGAGGACGCCATGGACGTGGGGCTCAGGGCCCGCGCGGAGAAGGTGTCCTTGTTGGGGCGAGGCGTGGGGGTGGGGACGTTGCTCGGGAGGCTCACCGACTTGGTGGTCGCGGCCTTGGTGGTGGCTGCCTTGGACGTCGCGGCCTTGGTGTTGGAGGCCTTGGTGTTCGACGCCTTGGAGCTCGCGCCCTTGTTGCTGGTGGACGACTTGCTGCTCGAGGACTTGCTGCTCGTGCTCCGGCTGCTGGAGGAGCGGCTGGAGCTACTCGAGGAACGACTCGAACCGCTGGTGGACCCGACACCCATGTGCAGCTCTCAGATGACGGACAAGGACGCGCGAGGTCCCTCGTGACACATGCCCGATGCCGCAGTCCGTCATGGCGTACAGCTCGGGTCATGAGGGTTATCGGCCGATGTGGGACAATAGTTTCCGGGTAGCCGGTTATTTCGTCTCCAGGGCTCGAGACGGGAGCCCTGTTTCTCGGCGAGACCCTCGTCCTGGCGGGTGGGAGTGCACAGGCTCACGGGGGCGTTGGCGCCGGGAATTGGCAGGCATTGAGGGTTGAATAGGTGCTGGACGTGAATCGCACGATGGAGACAACTCTGTCCCCCTCGCCTCCGATGCAGACGGCTGTGTGGCCATAGACGCTGCACCGGTTCGAGCAGAGTTCCGAACTGAAGAAGGGCTGGTCCGCGCGACAGGGAGATTTGGGGAGCTCTCCTGTGGCGCAGGGGGGACCGCATCGCGCGATGACGGATTGGAGCGAGTCCCCACGGGCAACCCGACAGGTCTTCCCAGTCGCGGTGGGGATGCTCTCGCCCAGATTACAGGCCAGGGCGAACGCTGCTGCGAGTGCGGGAATGAGCCGGTGCTTGAAGGTCTTCATGGGCAGGGGAGGGGGCTATGGGAACTCTTTCGAGAATTCATGGCGACGCTCAAGGGGGGGCAATGCATGCACAGTCGATGCTGAGCCTGTCGGGTTCACGTACTTCATTGCAGGCGAGATGCACGGGCCCGGAGCCGACTTCGTATTGCAATCCTCTCCCGTGGGAGGTGTCGACGGAGATTTTGCAACCGCGCTCTTTCCCTCCCCACCCATTGACTGTGGTTGCTTGGCTTTGCCGCAAGCGACTCTTCACTTCCGAGATGCGGCAGGAGGTTCGACATAGCGGGCCCTGGGGCGGAGCAGGTGGCCTTGCTCCCGCTGCTCCAGGATGTGCGCCACCCAGCCCGCCGCGCGCCCCACCGCGAACAGTGTCCCCGCCGCCCCCGGCGGCAATCCCAGCGCATCCGCCAACATCACCAACCCCAGGTCCACCGAGGGCTCCGGATGCCCCGCGTCCCGCATCGCCTCCTGGACCGCCCTTGCCACCCTCACCCTGGGCACCTCGGGTCTGACTTCACGCGCGGCCTCCAGCAGGGGAGGGCACCTCGGGTCTCCCTTCGGATACAGCCTGTGCCCGAAGCCTGGCACCGCATCGCCTCTCCGCAATCGCTCTCGCACCACCGCTGCCGCTCGCTCCGGCTTCTCCACCTCCGTCAACAACGCCTCCACCCTGTCGCACGCTCCTCCATGCCGAGGCCCTGACGACGCCGCCAACGCCGCGCTCACGCACGCATACAGGTCCGCCCCCGAGGACGCCGTCACCCTGGCCGTGAAGGTCGACACGTTCAACTCATGGTCCGCGCACAACACCAATGCGCGATTCAACAGCTCCGGCGCACGCTTCACCTTGGAGTCCCATGCACTCACCAGGGACTCCGCCATCGTCTCCGCCCGCAACGCTCTCGCCACCCGTCCCGGCGCGTGCGCCACTCCCACCCATGCCGCCAATTGGCGCAGCAGCCGCCTCGCTCGCACCTTCTCCTGCTCGGGCGGCGCCGCGAAGCGCACCGCATCCTTCGCCGCCAACAACGGCACCAGCGCACTCAACGCTGTCACCGGCGGCGTCTCTCGCGGCAACAGCCTCGCCAGCTCCGAGGGCGGAATCACTGCCTCCCCCGCCTCCCACCGAGGCTCCTCCTCCAGCAACTCCCCAGACCACAACAACTCCGCCACTGCCTCGAAGCTCCGCCCCTCCAACACCAGCCCCACCGCCGAATGCCCTCGGTATGCCAGTCCCTCCGCTCCCACCTGCGACACCGATGAGTCGATGACCGGCTCTCCCCACCGCAGCGCCCCCGACGCCACCGCCGCATGCCCCGCCCTCGCGTCATGCCGCGTCTTCAGTCGCTCCAGGTCCGAGCGCACATACCGGTTCTCCTTCGTCCCCGGCTCCGGCACACACCGCACGAGACCTCGGCTCACGTAGGTGTAGAGCGTCGCCCGCTTCACCCCCAACAAGGCCGCCGCCTCCACCGCCGTCACCAGCTCCTCCTCGGGTCGATGGACGAATCGAGATTGAGAGCGTCCTCCCTTGCGTCTACTCATGTCTCAACAGCCTCCCGACAGCCATTGTCGACTCGACTCGATTCTCACGTCGATGTGTGCCTTCCCGCACGCATGGAGGCTCGGACACTCATTCGAGAGGAGCATCCCCATGACCGTGGACTTCGGACGGACCTCGACGGACTACACCCGGCACCGCGCCGGTTTCCCCGACTCCTTCTTCGACCGGCTCGTCCGCGACAACGTCCTCCGCCCAGGACTCCGCACCGTCGACGTCGGCACCGGCACGGGCGTCGTCGCCCGCGGTCTCGCCCGCAATGGCTGCTCCGTCATCGGCCTCGATGTCTCCGCGTCCATGCTGGAGGGCGCACGGCAACTCGCCACCGAAGCCCACCTGTCCATCGACTTCCGCGAAGCCCCCGCGGAGTCCACCGGACTCCCCTCGGCGTCGTTCGACGTCGTCACCGCGGGCCAGTGCTGGCATTGGTTCGATCGGCCCGCAGCCGCGCGTGAGGCCGCTCGGCTGCTCGTCCCTGGAGGACGGCTCATCGTCGCCCACCTCGACTGGCTCCCCATGCCCGGCAACGTCGTCGAAGCCACCGACGCCCTCATGAACGCCAGCAATCCCAATCCCCCTGACCATGTCCGCTTCGGCTGCGGCGTCGGCCTCTATCCACAGTGGCTCAGTGATGTCACCGACGCGGGCTTCACGCCCCTGGAGACCTTCTCCTACGACGTGCTGATTCCCTACACGCACGAAGCCTGGCGAGGCCGCTGCCGCGCCAGCGCCTTCGTGGGCGCCACCCTTCCTCCCGCCGAGGTCGAGCGCTTCGACCAGACCCTCGCCCGCATCCTCTCCGAGCGTTTCCCTCAGCCCGTCCTCGCCATCCCCCACCGCGTCTTCGCCCTCCTCGCCACGCGCCCGTGACTCCCATGTCCACGCACCCCCACCTCGTGCATGAACCCTCGCTGCCCTGGACCGAAGTCACCCAGGGCCCTCGCGTCGCGTATCGCCGCAAGCAATTGGGCGCCGCCGCGAAGGGCCAGCAACTCGGATGCAGCCTGATGGAGCTGGCTCCCGGCAAGCACGCCTTCCCGCTCCACTACCACCTGGCCAATGAAGAGGCGTACTACGTCCTCTCCGGCTCGGGCCTGCTGCGCCTCGGTGACGCCTCGCTTCCCGTGCGGGCCGGTGACTACGTCGCCCTCCCCGTGGGGGCCTCGAGTGCACACCAGCTCGTCAACGATGGCACCGAGCCGCTGCGCTACCTCGCGTTCTCCACGATGGTGGAGCCCGACGTCATGGTGTACCCGGATTCGAAGAAGGTGTGTGTCACCGCGGGCTCCGCGCCCGGGGGCGACAAGGCCGCTCGAACCCTGTACACCGTCCTCCCCCTCGCCGCCGAGGTGGACTACTGGAGCGGCGAGGAGCGATAGGCTCTCGCCCCATGCCCCCCCTGCTCGACGTCCTCACCCGGGAGCACCTCCTCAAGGACCGCGCCGCCGCCTCGGAGCTGCTCCCTCGCGGCGAGCCTCCCCAGGTCTCATTGCTGCGCCTGTGCGACGCGGGCCTGCTCCAGGGCGGGCTCTCCGTCTCCCTCGGCGTCCGCCCTGATGAGCTCATGGGCCCGCTCACCCTCGCCATGGGCGGTGCCGCTCGCCGCCTCAAGGTCGTCGATGTCCGCGAGCGCCCCGTCCTCGAGCTGCACGTGCAGGCCGGTGAGGTCATCGAGCGCTGGGAGGTCGAGAACCTCTCAGCCCTCGTCCACAACCTCAATGACCTCTACCGCGACGCCCAGGACGTGCGCGCCGTGGCCGAGCTCGGTGAATGGGAAGACGCGCTCCAGCTCTGGTGCATCGACAAGCGCGCCCTGCCGCGGCTGTTGCGACAGCCTTTCTTCTCGCCCTGGAATGCACGTGCCCTGCAGGGCTCGGCCAGTTGACGGAGGGTGCTAGCCCTTTCGTACTCTCGCGGGAATCCGGGGTTCTGAGGCAGCATGTCCTGAATGCGTCTGCCCCCCCTGGTCCTCGTCCTCCTGTTGCTGTCTTCCGCCGCCCAGGCCGAGCTGGATTCGTTTGGCGTGGGAACCGGACGCGACGGCTCGCTCACCGTCAATACCCGCCGCACCATCAACACGGCGATGCGTATGCCATTGGGCGCGCAGCGGGGGACGCGGACACTTTCGGTGGAGGCTGTCACCGCGCCCGCGGTGGGCAGTCTGCTGCTCATCCACCAGACGCAGGGCTTCGCCTCCAGCACTCCCTCTGGTGGCACCGGCCCGACGAGCCCTGGCGGCGTGGGGAGCTGGGAGATGGCGCGAGTATCCTCGGTCACCGCGGGCAGCCCGATGGTGATTCAGCTCTCCGCGCCGCTCGTCAACACCTACGACGCCCCCGGCTCGCAGGCCGTCACGGTGCCTGAATACACCACGGTCAACGTGAGTGGGTCCGGCTCGCTCGTGGCGCCGGCTTGGAATGGGAGCAGCGGTGGCATCCTCGCGTTCCTCGCCAACGGCGCGGTGACGAACAACAGCTCCATCAACGCCGATGGAATGGGCTTTCGCGGCGGTGTCTTCGGTGAGAACACGACGCGCACCAACTGCACCGGGGATGACCTCCCCACGTCGCAGGGGGGCGCCTTCAAGGGGGAGGGGCTCGTGGTGGAGCGCTATGGCTCCGCCTCCGGGCGCGGCAACCTCGTCAACGCGGGCGGTGGCGGCATCTGCAAGGACGCGGGCGGCGGCGGCGGTGGGCATCGCGGCGCGGGAGGTCTTGGCGGAAGGACGGCTCCCACGGATGGCATGCGCGACATGGGCGGTCAGGGGGGCGTGGTGATGGACTACACGGTGGTCTATTCCTTCCTCTTGGGTGGGGGTGGTGGCGCGGGAGAGGGAGACACCGGGGATGGTTCGAGCGGTGGCGCGGGCGGCGGCGCGGTGCTGGTGCGCGCGCTCTCGGTCTCCGGGGGCGGAACCTTCTCCGCGAATGGCGCGGCGGCCGCGGCATCGGGCGGCGAGGATGGCGCGGGCGGAGGGGGCGCGGGGGGCTCGGTCATCGTGCGTGTCACGGGCGCGCTGGGCTGTTCCCAGGCCCTCGTCCAGGGCGGCGCGGGAGGCAATGCGCCGAGCGCCTCCTTCCAGACGGGGCCTGGGGGTGGTGGTGCGGGTGGAGTCCTGCTGCTCCATGGCGCGTCCGTGTTGTGCTCCGGCTCACACGCGGGCGGAGCCGCGGGAACGGCGGGCTCGTCGGGTGGCAGCTACGGCGCCACGGCGGGCGGCATCGGAGAGATGAAGCAGTTCATCTTCCCCTACCAGGCACCCACCACGCCGGTCATCACCGAGCCCATCGTCAACACCACCGTGTCGACCCGTCCCACCATCCGCGGCGTCGCGGACCCGGGCATGCGCGTCATCATCAGCGTCGATGGCGTCAGGGTCGCCGAGGTCGGCGCGGGAGTGGATGGAGCCTTCGTCACGGTGCTCGACCCGCCCGCTTCCGAGCTGGCCGTCGGGACCCACGTGGTGACGGCTGTCTCGGAGAGCATGGGCGCCTACAGCCGCCCCGCGTCCCAGGTGAGCTTCAACGCCCGGTCGCAGGCGGCGGATGCGGGCCTTGAGATTCCCATCATCGTGGTCCCCGCCGAGGGCGAGGTGACAGGACCCACGCCGTACATCGCGGGCGTCGCGGTCAACGCGCGGACGGTCGGCCTGTATATCGACAACCGCGAAGAGGCCATCGTCACCGCGGACTCGCAGGGCCGCTTCCGCTACGACATCCCGGCTGACTCGCCGCTCGCGGTGGGGCCTCACAAGGTCAATGCCCACGGCCATGACGTGGATGACAACTCCAGCGGGAGCTCTCCAGATACGCGCTTCGAGGTCGTCCTCCCAGACCCCGACGCGGGGTCTCCGACGCCGGATGCGGGAGGGTCGGATGCGGGGTCGTCCGGGCCGGACGCCGGTTCGGGGGATGCGGGCTCGGGCGTGACACGCGAGGTGCCCGTGCTCGTGGTCCCCGCAGAGGGCGAGTGGGTGGACCCGACGCCGCTGTTCGCGGGCGTGGCGCAGCCGGGGGCGACGGTCTCGCTGGATGTCGATGGGACTCGCGTGGCCACCGTTGTCGCGGACGCGACGGGTGCGTTCCGTCACACGCTGGCGGCCGAGAGCGCGCTGACTTCCGGCGCGCATGCCGTGTCCGCGTCGATGCTCAACAGCGAGTCCGGAACGCCCGGCCCCAAGTCTCCGGACACGGGCTTCCAGGTCCGCGGCCCCACCGCGCTGGATGTGGGCTGTGGAGGCTGTGGTGCGTCGCCTACGGGTGCGGCGGCGGCGTGGGTCCTGCTCATCGGCGTCGCGGCCTTGTTGCGCCAGCGTCGTCGTCAGGTGTCGGGCGTCAGGGTCACGCCTCCTCGACCGAAGTGTGGGCCTCCTGCCCGGTGACGGAAACGGGCCTCGTGCGCTTCGTGCGGCGAGGCCTGTCGCCACCGAGCCGTGAGCCCAGGCCCGTTCTCCTGTGCCTGATGCCCGCGCTTCGCGGGCCCGTGCGTGTTTCGCGCCGCGAGAGCCTGTCGCCACCGAGCCGTGAGCCCAGGCCTGTTCTCCTGCGCCTGGTGCTCGCGCTTCGCGGGCCCGTGCGTGTTTCGCGCCGCGAGAGCCTGTCGTCACCGAGCCGTGAGCCCAGGCCTGTTCTCCTGCGCCTGGTGCCCGCGTTTCGCGGGCCCGTGCGTGTTTCGCGCCGTGAGGCTCAGTCGTCGCCGAGCCGTGAGCCCAGGCCCGTTCTCCTGTGCCTGATGCCCGCGCTTCGCGGGCCCGTGCGTGTTTCGCGCCGTGAGGCTCAGTCGTCGCCGAGCAGCGAGCCCAGGCCCGTGCCCTTGAGCACGCTGCCTTCGTCTCGCGAGCCCCCAGGACCCGCGGCGGAGAGGATGCGGCCCGCGAGCCGGCTGAAGGGCAGCGACTGGAGCCACACCTTGCCGGGACCTCGCAGCGTGGCGAAGAACAGGCCCTCGCCGCCGAAGAAGGCCGTCTTGATGCCGCTCACCATCTGGATGTCGTAGTCCACCGAGGGCTGGAACGCGACGATGCAGCCCGTGTCCACGCGCAGCAATTCGCCGGGCGCCAGCGTGCGCTCGAGCAGCGTGCCTCCCGCGTGGATGAAGGCGAGGCCGTCACCCTGGAGCCGCTGCATGATGAAGCCCTCGCCGCCGAACAGGCCCGTGCCCAGCTTCTTCTGGAAGGCGATGCCCAGCGAGACACCCTTGGCCGCCGCGAGGAAGCTGTCCTTCTGTGCAATCAGCTCGCCGCCAAGCTCCTGGAGATTCACCGCGATGATCTTCCCAGGGTAGGGCGCCGCGAAGGCCACCTTGCGCTTGCCGCTGCCCCGGTTGAGGAAGACCGTGGTGAAGAGCGATTCACCCGTCAGCAATCGCTTTCCCGCGCCCAGCAACGAGCCGAGAAAGCCACTCTTCTTCTCCGAGCCGTCACCGAAGATGGTCTCCATCTCGATGCCGTCGTCCATGTACATCAGCGTGCCGGCCTCGGCGACCGCGGCCTCCTGCGGGTCCAGCTCCACTTCCACGAACTGGAGGTCATCACCGTGGATCTTGAAGTCGACCTCGTGCATCTGCGCCATGGCATCCCGCTCCGTCGTCAGGGGTCGGCGCACCATACCCGCCCCCAGGCATGGCTCAACCCGCGAGTGCTTGGACCTCGCGGGCTTCGCGATGCGTGAATGACAGACGCTTGGCGCCGGTTGGCTATTGCGCCAGCAGGAGGGAGAGCGCCGTGGCGAGCTGCGTCTCCTCGTCCGCGAGCGACGCGGGAATGAAGAGCGAGACCTTGTCGTCCTTCCGGTCTCCACACGTGCGCCAGCCCTCGTAGCGGTCATGGCGGGTGATGAGCAGCTCGTAGCTGCACGGGCCCACGGTGCCGGTGACTTGCTGGGGGCTGACCTGGAAGTTGGAGACCTGACCGCCGAACGTGCCCACGGCCACGACGGTGTCCTCGTGGTCGGTCACCTTGAGGTTCACCGGCTTCTGTCCGTAGGTGCCTTTGAGGACGTCGTCCTTCTCCGTGAGGTCGACGGGGCGGCCGAAGGCCTTGCCTCGCACGGTGTCGTGCTCGAAGGAGAGCTGGACGTCGGAGCTGGAGAGGTTGTCGTCGGTGACTCGCATGGAGAGCGAGCGGTCCCGTGTCTTCAGGGTGAGGTCCTGGTTCGGGGAGGGAGGCGCGGCGAGAGCGGAGCCGCAAGCGAGCAGGCCAAGGGCGGTGAGGAGCGAGGTCTTCATGCCGTCAACGTAGGCAGCCTCCCGTCGCTGTGGATTCAGTCAGGAGGCAGGGCGGGCGTGCTGCCTCCTGCTGGGATGGCCATGGAATCCCCCGCCTCCGGGCGGAGCACCAGCTCGCGGAGCGTCCAGGTCTCCCGCGTGTAGTCGACGTGCGCCTCCAGGACGCCGCGCCCGCGGGGCCCCTGCACGGTGAGGTCGAAGTCCACGCGTCCTCCGTGCGGTGTGGCGCCGTCGTGGGCGCGCAGGGTGAGGAAGCTGCTGGTCAGCGGTGTGCCCAGTTGCTCGGCGACCCGGGGCATGGCCTCGGCGGTGCGCAGGACGAGGCGATGGACGTCGTTGCGACGCAGCTCCTGCTCGATGTCTTGAAAGAGCGAGCGCGTCACCCAGAGCACCCCGCTGGCGAAGCAGCCGAGTCCTCCGAGGACCAGCGCCGCCGCTACCGCCCAGGTCTGCCAGGGACTGTCGAGGGGGCGCGGGCGCATGCGGGTCTCCAGGACCCCTCACTAACGAGCAGGGGCGCCGGTTGCCGGGCAGGCGACGGAAGTGGCCATTATGCTCCGCCTCCCCTCGGTGTGTGTGTCCACCCGTTCGGAGGTCCAGTCCTTGGCGCGGTCGTCGGAAGGTGTCGAACAAGAGCAGCGGCGGGTCCGCACGGGCCCTCCGCGTGTGCTGCGTTGGTTGATGTCCCTGGGCGGCATCCTCGCGCTGCTGGGCTCGCTGCATGCGTACCTGGCGGTGCGCTTGTTCGTGAGCCCCGAGTGGCCTGCCCCCTGGGGCGGCGCGGGCGCGACGCTGGTGGCGCTGCTCTTCGTGTCGATACCCGTGGGGTTGATGGGCGGGTTCGGCCTGCCCTCCGCGGCCCGACGCGTGTTGCAGTGGGTGTCCTTCGTGTGGCTGGGGAGCTTCGGCATCCTGCTCAGCGCGATGGTGGTGGCGGACGTGGTGGGCGCGGTGGCGGGCTGGACGGGCCTGGTGGTGGACCCGTTGATGCTCGCGAGGTGGAAGGCCGTGGGCGTGAGTGCGGTGACGGTGCCCGCGGTGCTCTACGCGTTCATCACGGCGCGAGGCCGCGCGACGGTGGAGCGCGTGACGGTGCCGATGTCTGGATTGGCGCCAGGGTTCGGTGGCCTGAAGGTGGTGCAGATTTCAGACGTCCACGTGGGGCCCACGCTGGATGGCCGGTGGCTGCGGCGCGTGGTGGAGCAGGTGAACGCGCTGAAGCCAGACATCATCGCCGTGACGGGGGACCTGGTCGACGGAAGCGTGGAGTCGCTGCGCGAGGAGGTGCGCCCGCTCGCGGAGCTGCGCGCGTCGCTGGGCGTGTTCTACGTGACGGGCAATCACGAGTACTACCATGGGGGACCGGCCTGGGAGGCGGAGGTGGCTCGGCTGGGCCTCACGGTGCTGCGCAACACGCATCGCGTGGTGGAGCGGGATGGGGCGCGGTTGGTCATCGCGGGTGTGACGGACCACGACGCGGGTCACATCGTTCCCGCGCATGCGAGCCGTCCCTCCGCGGCGCTCGCGGGGGCCCCGAGCGACGTGCCCGTCGTGTTGCTCGCACATCAGCCTCGCTCCGCGCTGCGCGTGGCCGAGGCGGGCGTGCGGGTGGACCTCCAGCTCTCCGGGCACACGCATGGCGGGCAGGTGTTCCCGTTCATGTTCTTCATCAAGCTGCAGCAGCCCGTGGTGAAGGGGCTCGCGACCGTGGCTGGCGTGCGCGTGTACACGCACCGGGGCACGGGCTACTGGGGGCCTCCGCTGCGACTGGGGCCCTCACCTGAGATCGCCGAGCTGACCCTGGTGCCCGCGAATTGAGGATGGGTCCAAGTCGACCTGCTGAACGAAAAGACAGTCGCCTTGTGCCCGTGAGGAGAGGGCTCTATGCGTGGCGAAGGCTGGCGTAGAGCGGACTACCCAGAAAATTTAAGTGTAGTTTGATATTTCCGCTATTGCTGGCTACTGTCCTATGCGTGCCTTCCCTGACCATCGCCTCTCCGCGTCTGTTCGAGTCGGTCCCCGCGCCCCGCCTGAGGGAGGGTGTGGGGCGGAGCTCGGGTGGGCCCGTGGTGATGGTGGTGTCCGAGTCCCCGCTGATGCGGCTGGCGATGGGCCGCGAGTTGGCGCCGGCATATGGGTTGATCCACGCGCAGGGCGTCGCGTCGGCGGGGCGGCGGATGGAGCTGGGGGCGATGCCGGCGGCGGTGGTCGTCGACCTGGACTCGGTGGAACGCTCGGGCTCGTATGCCTTCCTGGCTCGGTTGGTGGAGCGGGACTTCGAAGGGCCTCGGGTCCTGGTGTCCTCGCGGTTGAGTCCGGACCTGGCGGAGGCGTTTCGTGGCTCGTGCCGCACGCACTTCGCGCTCGCGCGGCCCTGGCGGCCCGGGGCGTTGCGCGCGTTGATGGCGTCGGTGCTGGGCGCGAGCGCGCCGCTTCGCGCCGCCGTGGGGCGCTGAGGCTGTCGACGTGATGGCCGCCCGCTGGGTGGACGCGGGGCGAGGGCTGCTCACAGGGGTGGTGAGTGCATCGCGTGGCGTGGGGCATGGCCTCCGGGTGGTGCCCACGGAGGTGGCTCGCGGCCTGGTGCTGTGTGTTCGCGGACGATTTCGCGAAGGGCGCTTCAGGCTCCGGCGTGGGTTGTGGCGCGTGGCGCAGCTTCCCGTGGATGTGGTGTTGATGTTGCTGGGGCGCGTGGTGAGCGCAACGCAGGTGCTGTCGGGAGTGGAGCCTCCGGGGCGCGGGCTGACGGGCTTCGAGGTGGCGCTCTTGCGGCCCATCTTCGGGACGAGCCTGGACTACGCGGCGGTGCGCTTGAAGGAAGGCCCGTTGGGTGTGCTGGGTGTGTCGGGGCGGGCCTTCGTGCACGGCAACACGGTCTTCATCCCGCCCAGGCTCCGCGCCACGGATATGGGGTTGCTGGTGCATGAGTTGACGCACGTGTGGCAGCACCAGCATGGGGGCACCGCGTACATGAGCGCCGCGATTGCCGCGCAGTTCGTGGGAGATGGGTACGACTGGCGCAAGGCGGTGAAGAAGGGCCTGGGCTGGGAGGAGCTCAACCCGGAGCAGCAGGCGCAGCTCATCGAGGATGCCGCGCGCTGCGACCTGATTCATCCCGGCCGCGAGCTGTCCGCTCACGCACGGTTGCGGGGATGGTCGGAGGCGGCGCTGCCGCTGCTCGAAGAGGCGCTCACGAGCCTTCGAGCGGGTCGCGGCGCGCCGTGAGGAATGTCAGGTGTGCGTGGCCGCGGCGATGCACCGTGCGGCTTCGCTCGCATCACAGCCATTGAGTCCCGCGCCCCACGCGGCGTTGGCTTCCAATAGCACCCAGCCCGAGCCTTCCACCCACGCCGCATCCAGGACACACGCGGGAGGAAGTTGCGTCCGCCGAGCCACGGTGTCGAGGAAGGACCGGGCCGTCGAGACATCACCCTCGCCCTCGTAGAGGGCACACATCACGACGCGGCCGTTCAGCACCCAGGCGCGTGCCTCCGCTCGCACGTCGACGACCTCCGAGGACAGGACGAGGGTCTTCGGGTCCAACCCCCGGCACTCTTCGAGGAGCGCCTCGGGTTCGTTCCACACTCGCGCACGAAAGAGCTTGGGCACCTGGGGCTTGATGAAGCGAGGGAAGGGACCGGTGACGACCTGCTCCAGCGTGGAGCCGAGGACTTCCCGCCCCAGCCAGGACGCGTCCACGCGCAACAACAAGTCATCCACAGGGGACTCGAGCGTGAGGCCCAGCTTCTGGGCCAGGACGAGGCAGAACGTGTCGTTCCCATAGAGGCGGGTCTTCGCGGGCTCCACCTCGGGAGGACTCCAGAACCGGTCGACTCGCAGCACCGTGCCGCCCCCCACTTCCCAGGCGCGAGCGACCGCGTCGCGCTCGGGGTCGGCCTTGGCTGGAATCAACAGGTGGAGTCCCTGGAACATCCTCGCGACGCTAGCGCACCTCGTGGAGTCACTGGCTCGCAGGCCGTGACGCCTCTGGATGTGAAACGGGGCCTCGCTTCCACCGGGTGGGTGGAGGCAAAGCCCCGTGAGTCCTTCGACGACGCTGTGCGACCGCTCAGCCTCGGTACTGGTGAACCGCCATGATGGGGTAGTTCATGCTGCTGTAGCTGATGCGCTGCGAGCCGTCCGGGTTGACGTTGTTGGAGCCGATGAACTGGGGCTTGCCGTTCTTCCAGCCCGCGAACATCACCACGTGCTCGCCGCTGCCCACCTTCATGGAGACGACGTCGCCGGGCTTCGCGTCCTTCAGCGACACGCGCTTGAAGTTCGGGTCCGCATCCAGCTTGCGCATCAGCCCCATCACGCTGTTGTCGTGCTGCTTGTTGGAGATCTGCCCGGCCTGCTCCAGCACCGCGGAGACGAAGTTGGCGCAGTTGACGTTGTTGGGGACCCAGTCCTCCATGTCCGCGCCCACGCCCGAGCCTTCCTTCTTCAGGGAGCCCGCGTTCTTGCCCAGGTGCGACTTCGCGATGTCGAACGGGCTGCCCTTGGGGCCCTTCGTGCCTTCACCCGACGAGTCCGGACCCGAGACGGAGGACGGGTTCTCCATTCCACCCGTGAGGTTCGGCCCCTTGCGGCCCGGCGCGGCGTCGAAGCCATCCTTCGCACCCGGGATCTTCAGTGTGTCACCCGTGTAGATGAGGTCCGCGTTCTTGATTTGCGGATTCGCCTCCATCAGCGCGTTGACGGTGGTGCCGTAGCGCTTCGCGAGTGTGGACAGATTGTCGCCGGCCTTGACGGGGTGGATCATGGGGGGCTCCAAGAATGGGGGTGGAAGCGAACCAGGGAGGTCGCGTGTGACTTGAGGGTATTCTCGGAGGGTGAGACACCGAGTTGCTAGATGGCGCATTTCTTCGCGACTTTGGAGAATCCCGGCCCGGAACTTCTCACTCCCATACACAGAACGTTCGCTCACCTCGAGTCGGAGTCCCTCACGCCATGCGTGGGATTTCACAGGGAGGTGAGGGGAATCGGCCCATTGCGTCAGCGCCGCTGAGTGCGAGTCCGCACCTGCCCGCTATCCGACGGAAGCGGTGCACGTGCGCCAAGGTCCTTGAACCAGGGGAGGCCGCCGCGCATGGTGCCGCGCGTGAGCACCTCCATTCCTCATCCTGACTTCGCGGCCGAGCGGTTCACCCGGTGTCCGGACGCGCGCTTCCAGCCAGCGCCCGCGGACGGCGTGCTGCCCGACGGCTTCTTCACCACCACCAACCTGCCCACCTACGTGCGCATCGGCGGCCAGTGGCGCATGCCGCGCGAGCCTCGCATGGACGGCGCGCTCGTGCTGGACGCGCAAGGTGAGCTGTGGATTCGCGAGGGCCGCCGCGTGCGGGCCGGAGAGCGGGTCGTGGTGGGGCTGGCGGAGGACGGCACGGAGGGCGTCTATGTGAACACCGCGTACCTCGGCGGTGGCGGCGAGGGCGAGTTCAAGTTCATGACGAGCGAGGTGTCTCGCGAGAAGCCCATCGACTACGCGCAGATGGCGCGGGTGCTGGTGGACGAGCGCGAGCGCGGCGGCTACCCCATCTGGGTGACGGGGCCCGCGCTGGTGCACTCGCGCGCGCGCGCGGACATGACGTGGTTCATCGCCAACGGCTTCGTGGGCGCGCTGCTGGCGGGCAACGCCGTCGCGGTGCATGACATCGAGGCCTCCATCTTCGGCACCACCCTGGGCATGAGCGGCACCGGCGAGGCGACGTCCGGAGGCCACGGCCTGCACATGCGCGCCATCAACAAGGTCCGCGCCGCGGGCTCCATCGCGAAGGCGGTGGAGGCGGGTGTCATCACCAACGGCATCATGCACGCGTGTGTCGTCCACAAGGTCCCCTTCGTCCTCACGGGCTCCATCCGCGATGACGGCCCGCTGCCGGACGTGGTGACGGACAACGTGGGCGGCCAGGACGCCATGCGCCGTCACGCGGTGAAGGCCACCATGGCGGTGCTGGTCGCCACGGCGCTGCACGCCATCGCCACGGGCAACATGCTCCCGGCGTTCGTCACGGAGAAGGACGGCTCGCTGCGGGAGCTGCCCACCATCTGCGTGGACTCGTCCGAGTTCGTGGTCAGCAAGCTGAAGGACCGGGGCACGCACCAGGCGTTCGGCGTGGTGACGAACGCCCAGGACTTCATGCACGTCCTGCGGCTGTACGTGGAGCGCGAGCTGTCCGCCCGCGTCTCCGCCGCGAAGCCCGCGTGAGCGACGCGGCCCTGCTCCCCAGCCGCCGATGATTGCGGCCGGGGAGGGGGGGCCGTCAGCGGCTCAGTACGACTCCTCGGGGACTTCCAGCAGGTCCAGCGTGCCGGCCTCCACCATGCGCGCGGCGTGGGCGAGGCCCGGGAGGACCTCCGCGCAGTACCAGCGCGCGCTCGCGAACTTGCCCACGTAGAAGGCCTTGTCCGCGGGGTTGGTCTTCATCCGCTCCAGCGCCACGCCCGCGTGACGCACCAGCAGCCAGCCGATGACCACCTCCGCCACGGCGGCCAGAACGCGGTTGCCCTGCAGGCCCACGTGGTACACGGACTCGCCCAGCTTCCCCATCAGCGTGCCGAGCATCATCTCCAGCTCACCCAGCGCCTTGCCCAGCGCGGCGCGCTCCGTCTGGAGTTCTCCGCCGCCCAGGTCGCCGTCGGCCGTCTCGCGAATCCGTGACAGCAGGCCCTGGAGCGTCGCGCCGCCATCCCGCGCCACCTTGCGCATGAGCAGGTCCAACGCCTGGATGTGCGTGGTGCCCTCGTAGAGCGTGTCGATCTTCTGGTCCCGGATGTACTGCTCCACCGGGTAGTCCATCAGGTAGCCGGAGCCGCCGTGGACCTGCAGCGAGAGCGCGAGCAGCTCGTACACCTTCTCCGAGCAGTAGCCCTTCACCAGCGGCAGCAGCATGTCGTTGAGCGTGTCCAGCTCGCCAGCCTCGGTGGCGCGGTGGCCACCCTTCATCTCCACGCCGTCCTGGACGGAGGCGGTGAAGAGACACAGCGCGCGCATGCCTTCCGAGTACGCCTTCTGCGCCATCAGCATGCGGCGCACGTCCGGGTGCTGGAAGATGGGCACGCGCGGGGCGAGCTTGTTGCGCGCCTGCATCAGGTCCGCGCCCTGGAGGCGGTCCTTCGAGAAGGCCAGCGCGCGCTGATAGCCCGCGGACAGCGCGGACATGGACTTCACGCCCACCGCCATGCGCGCCTGCTCGATGATGTGGAACATCTGACGGATGCCGTCGTGGACCTCGCCCAGGAGGACGCCGCGCGAGGGCTGGCCATCGCCGAAGGTCATCTCGCAGGTGACGGAGCCCTTCAGCCCCATCTTCTTCTCCAGCTTGGTGCACACGACGCCGTTGCGCTCACCCAGGCTGCCGTCCTCGTTCACCCAGAACTTGGGGACGACGAAGAGCGACAGTCCCTTGGTGCCTGGAGGCGCGCCTTCCGGACGCGCGAGCACCATGTGGATGATGTTCTCGTTCATGTCCGAGTCGCCGTTGGTGATGAAGCGCTTGACGCCTTCAATCTCCCAGACGTCTCCGCCCACCGGACGCGCCTTGGTGCGCGCGGCGCCCACGTCGCTGCCGGCGTCGGGCTCGGTGAGCACCATGGACCCGCCCCAGCGCCGGTCCACCATGTACGGCAGGAAGCGGCGCTTCTGCGACTCGGTGCCCAGGCGGTCGATGACTCGCGCGACCAGGTTGCCCAGCGTGTAGAAGGCCAGCGAGGCGTTGGAGCCGACGATGAGCTCGAAGGTGGCCCAGAACAGCGAGGGCGGCGCGCCCATGCCTCCCAGGTGCGTCGGCTGCTCCAGCAGGTGCATGCCGGCGTCGAAGTAGGCCGCCATCGACTTCTTGAGCCCCGGAGGCAACGTCACCTCGCCGTTCTCCAGCTTGGGCGGCGTGTGCTCGGACTCGTCGAAGGAGGGGGACAGCTCGGTCTTGCTCAGCAGCGCGAACGTCTCCAGGAGCTGCCGCGCCGCCGTCTCATCCAGGTCGCCGAAGGGCGCGTGTCCCAACGAGGTGCGGCCGATATCGAGAAACTCGAAGAGGTTGAACTCGATATCGCGAAGGTTGGGGACGTAGTGGTTCGTCGACGACGACATCACGGACTCCTCGTGGGAACGAAAGCCCCGAAGGTAGCCGAGATTGATTTTCGAGTCAGCCGAACAGCCAGTACCCCGCGGGGTGGGGCCGCGGGGTGCTGGTGGACACTGTCTCAGCCCTTGAGCTGGAGCGAGGGCACCGCGCCCTCGCCGAGCACCAGGTGGACCTGGCCGACCTTGGCGGCGAGGTCCTTGTACGCCTCGAGCTCCTTGAGGCGGACCAGCAGCGGGTTCTCCGCGAGCACCTTCGCCGTCTGCGCCATGGAGCGCGTGGCGGCCGTCTCCTCGCGGCGCGTGATGACGTTGGCCTCCGCCTCCTTCTGGGCCTGGATGACGCGGTTGAGCAGGTTCTTCATCTCACCCGGGAGCACGATGTCCTTGATGCCGAAGTGCAACACCTCCAGGCCCACCGACTCGGCGCGGCCCTTCACCTCGGAGAAGAGGCCCTCGGCGACGATTTCGCGCGCGGCGAGCAGCTCATCCAGCGTGCGGGCCGCCACCGCCTCACGGGCCGCCAGCTGCATGGCCAGGTAGAGGATGTCGTCCGGCGTGCGCGCGACCACCGCGAGGCGACGCGCATCCGCCACGCGGAAGGCCGTGGAGAGGTTGAGGCGCAGCGTCACGCGGTCCTTCGTCATCACCTCCTGGCCCGTCACGTGGAGCAGGCGCTCACGCAGGTCGATGACGGCGAGCTGGACCTTGCGCGCCACCGTCCACGCGGCATGGCGGCCCGCGGGGAGCACCGCGTCCATCGCGCCGTCCACGTAGCGCAGCATCACGCAGCCGTCGGCGGACGTGGCCTCCACGTAGTCGTTGGCGGGCACCAGGGCGCGCACGTCGTCACGCAGCGGGGCCGTGGCGACGCCGGACGTGTCCACGCGCTCCACCTTCACGTTGTCCACCAGCCACACCTGGTGCTGGCCGCGGCTCAGCCACTTCGCGGGGCGGCCGCGGTGGTAGAGGACGGCGCGCTCGTCGGGGCCCAGGTCGATGACCTGGAGGTCCGACGGAGGCACGAGGGCGAGCAGCTCCGTGTCGAGGTTGGCGACGAGCGTGCTCGTGGGAACGCGCACGAGGCGCACGTTGCGGAACGGGTGGTTCAGGCGGTAGCGGCCCGGGGCGAGGTAGCGCGTCGGCACCTCGTCCACCAGGACGAAGGCACGCTCGTGCTGCACCACATCCACACGCATGAAGAAGCTCATCGCGCACCTCCTTTCCCCCGAAGGGGCACATGGGACCGGGGCGCGAAGGTGGCGCGAAGACGCGCGCGTCCCGGGGACTGCTGGAAGCTGAAAAAGTGAAGGCTCCACCCTCCACGGGCGAAGCACACCGACAACGTGTCCGGGGCTCGTCCCCGCATCCCGCAGTCACGGGCCGCACCGGGCGCGGACGGCGGCAGGCCATCCCGCGAGCAACACGGGAGGAGACTGTCGCCCTGGCGGACGGCGGGGCTTCGCGGTGGAGGAGGGTGGATGAGCGGGACCAGCGTGCTCGCCAGCTCGGAGTGGAGCCTCTTGCTACGAACGAAGGAGTCGAACCTTCAACCTCAAGAGTGGAAGTCTTGTGCTCTACCGTTGAGCTAGTTGTGAGAACCCACTCCTCCGAAGAGGAGCGTCTCGTTTTGGCTGTTGAACGGAGGCCAGCCGGAGGCACCCGATGCGAGGGAGTCACCGCGAACGATGGCCCCGAGGACACCCCACCCGGTACGTGGCGCGCAGTGCGCACCCGCCCAGGCCAGGGAGCTCGGGGACAGCCCCGTGACACCTCTGAAGTGCTTCGGCGGCGAGTGACGCCAGGCGGTCATTCCACCTGACGGCCTCGCCTCGAAAGGCGCGACTCAGGGGCGCTCGACGCTCCACCAGCCGAACCAGAGGGTCCGCTGTTCGGTGAGCTGCACCCAACCTGGCGCGTGCACATAGGCGCGAGGTTGGAGGCCCGCGGTGCGCACCGCGCGGGCGGCCTCCTCGAACGTGTACAGGTGCAACGTCACCGGGGGCCCGCCGGTGGGAATCTCACGCGTGGGGGCTTCATGGGCCTCGTGCCCGGGGCGCCGCTCCAGCGTGGTGAAGAGGAGTCTTCCGCCGGGCGCCAGTGCCTCGGAGAGATGCGCGAGGACGCGGGGCAGGTCGTCACAGAAGTCGAGACAGCCCACGGCGAGCGCCACGTCGAAGCGCCCCCACTCCGGAGGAAGTGGTTGGTAGTAGCTGTGGAGGCGCCACTCGCCGGAGGGCCGGGACTGTCGCGCGAGCTCCAGCATCTCCGGTGACAGGTCCGTCCCGAGCACGGACACGGAGGCGTCCAGGTCCCGCGTGTGGAGGCCCGGTCCGCAGCCCACGTCGAGCACGCGGCACCCAGGGGTCACCGCCTCCGCGAGGAAGCGCTCCACGCGGTCGTCATACCGGCTCAGCACCGGGAAGAGCGCTTCGTAGGACGGCGCAATCTCCGTGTAGATGCTCCGGACCTCTTCTTCCTGCCAACCAGGAGTCATCTCGCGTCGCCCTCACCCACGGAAGAAAGGGTGGGGCCCCGCGCCTCACCCGCTCCGGGGTGAACCACATTCCGGGCAGAACTTCGCGCTCGCCGGAATGTCGGTGCCGCACTTCCCACAGCTGAGCTTCTGGGCCGCGAGAGGCTTGCCGCATTCCGTGCAGAACCTGCCACCGTCCACCTTCGCGGCGCAGTGCGGGCACACCGCCGTCCGCGTTTGTTTCATATCGAGCGTCGCGACGTGGTCCACCGTGCGCGCCTTCTCGCGGGCCTGCTCCACCGCGACGTGCGCCTGGATGGAGGCCGCCTCCTCCGCGAGGTCCGGCGCGCAGGTCTCACACAGCCCGCGCCCCTCGTTCCAACACGAGCGCGGACACACCCACTTGCCGCAGCGGGTGCAGTTCTTGAAGTGCTGCTTCCCGGCGTCCACTGCCTCGGCGTAGGCGTCGTCCCAGCCCTGGCCTCGCAGCGCGTCCTTCAGGTGCGTGCCCGCGTGCGCCGCGCGCCCTATCGTTCCACCGAAGAAGGAACCCGCCGCCCGCAAGAGCCCGGTGGCGACCCCCACCTTGCTCGCGATGAAGGGTGACATGTGCCCGTTGCCGCACTTGTCACAAAAGAACTCGAACTGAAACCCGTAGTCGTTCGAGCGGTCCGTGTAATTGCGCGTGAACTGAATCATCGACATGTCGTGCTGGCTCCTGCGGCAACACGACCCCAACCTACCACGGACCGTGTGAGCTCACGCCGCGCTGCTGGCGTGGTCCAGCGAGCGCCACGTGCCCAGCGCCCAGTCCTCCTCCTCCGGGTCGTCGAAGCTCACCACGCACAGCGCCCGATGCGGCCCCGAGCTGCACACCGCCGTCAGCCGGCACTCCCCCGCCTCCTTGCGCAGCGAGGCCCGGCCACTCACCCGCTGGCCGTGGTGCTCCAGCTCCATCATCGCGGGGTGCTCGGTCATCGAGGGCAGGGCGCCATCCTCCAGCGGCGTGAAGCGCACCGTGCGCCGATGGTCCCGCGCCACCCACGTTCCATCCTCCAGGTGCGCCTCCGCCAGCGAGCCCGGGATGCGGATGGCCCAGCCCTCCGGCAGCGCCACATGCACCGCGCCTCGGCGATAACCCAGGGAGGGGCCGCGCGCCGGGTGGGTCTCCGCCTGCTGGTGGACGAACTCCGCCAGCGTCCCGCCCACGCCCAGATACCCCAGCACCTCCCGCCACTCACGCCAGGGATAGGTGAGGCTCGGGTCCTCCCGCCACGCCTGCTCCAGCGTGCGCGCCACCTTGCGCATCAGCCGGCGCTCCTCGTCCAGCAGCGGCGGGCGCCACACCACCTCCGTCCACAGCCGGCACAGCGCCCGGCCCAGCCGCGCGTGCGCCCCCTCGCCCTGCTTCCACCACGGGAACACATCGATGCCCAGCCGAGGGTCCTCGTACACACGCCGCATCCACCGCTCATCCCGAGGCCCCAGCGGCGTCAGCAGCGCACCGGGGTGCTCGAAGACATGGCCGAAGCGCATCGACATCGCGCAGCCCGCGGCGCCTCGGCTGCGCATGCGCAGCACCTGTCCCACCGACTCCTGGAGCCAGGCCAGCATGTAGACTTCCACGGGCCCCGCGTCGCCGGTGTGGAAGTAACCGGTCGGGTCTCCCACGCGCTCGGCTTCATTCGCGTCCGCCCACTCGATGTCCAGGGCCTGGCCCAGCGCCTTGAACAAATCACACACAAAGATGTGGTAGCCCGGACCCACCGCGGAGGTCTCCGCGGAGACAATCATTCGCAGGTTGCTGGTCGCGAGGATGGAGATTTCTCCCGCGGCTGGATGCAATCGCAGCTTCAACACCGGCGCGCCGAGCGGCCCGGTCTCCATCCGGCTGCTCTCCAGCCATTCTTTCGCATGATGCTGGAACCATTGCTCCACCAGCTCCAGCCAGGAACCCGAGCTCCAGGAGGGCGACAGAAGACAGACGTCCCCACCCCGTCGTCCAGCCAGCAACACCTTCAAGCTCATTTCGCCTCTCACGGTTCAGGACCCCCCGGCTTCGCCCTCGGATGAGGAGGTCTTCACGCCATGGTCAGGAAAGCGCGGTTCACCCTGAAAGTGCCACTGACCCCGTGTGCCTGCGGGCCCGTGCGCCATGTGGCGCGGAGGCTCGAGCGGGTGGACAGGTGCTTGCCCGGATGGCTGCTCGAGGGCGGGGCTTTCACACCCCACCCCCGTGAGTCATTGAGCCGCCGCCGGTGAATGGCTTCTCAGGGGGCGGGTGCGGTCGCGGTGTCCTTGCTGGGGTCCTTGTTGGCGTTGGCGGTGACCTTCTCCGCGATGCGCGCCCAGCTCTCGTGTTGGCGCACGGCGTCGAGCGAGGGCTCGAGGTTCATCGTCTGGAGCGCGGCGAAGCCCTCGTCGGCGGCGCGGCCCAGCCAGATGAGGGACTCGTCGATGCTGCCGCCGCGGGCCGCGATGACCCCGGCGTAGTAGAGGCCGTCCGGGTGACGGAAGCCGTCGTTGTAGGCCTTGCGGTAGAGGAACAGCGCGTCCTCGTAGCGGCCGTCCTCGAGCAGCTTGTCCGCCTCGGCGCCCAGGCGGCGCGCCTCGCTGGCGTCCGGCGGAACGGGGCGGGGCGCGGGCCCCGAGGGCGTGCGCGGGTCGTTGGTGTGCGTCGTGGCGCAGGCAGTGAGCTGCAGGACAGCGAGGACCGTGAGAAGACGGCGCATGGCGTGGCGCTCCTGTGTGGAAAAGCTGGAACACGGGACGCTGCCAAGGCCCAGCCCCCCAGGCAAGCGGGGGGCAGGTGACGAGGTGATGTCTGACGTGGGGCGGCCCTCGGAGCTTCGTCATGAGGGCCACCCCGGCTCGGGGTGACCCCTTACCTAGGGATGGCCGTCGGGGCGCTCGGGGGACTCGTGGGAGTCGGGCGCGTACGGGTCCTCGCGGTTGCTGGGGTCGGGCATCGGCAGGGCGTCGTCATCGCGCGGGCTGGGGCTGGGGTCCACGCTCGGGTCCGTGGCGGGATTCCTCATGCCCGAGCCGCCCGTTCCGGGTGGCTGCGTCGTGTCCGACTCCGTGGGAGGACTCACGATGGGGTCCTCCGGCGGAGGCGAGGTGGTGGGGAGGCCGCTGCCGCCCGTGTTCGAATCCGGGGGCGGGGTCGTGGGCGGTGTGGTCGTGCCGGACTCCGTCGGCGTGCTGGAGTGGTCCGACGGCGGGGGTGTCTCCTCGCGCTTCGCGCCCGAGTCGGACTTACACGCAACGCCCAGCGCGAGTGTACCGGCGACGAGCGCACCCAAGACACACCGCGTTCTCGAGAAGGTCTTCATGGTGAGGCTCTCCATGGGAAGGGGTGGATGGCCGCGAGTGACGCGGCGAGTGGTTGTTGGCCAGAACGTGTGCAGCGAGGAGGGGACCCGCAGGGGTCGCTTCCCTGGCCGGCTGCTTTCCGGGGCAACAACAGATGTCCGAGGCGAGACCTCGCCCCGGAGACATGACTGTCTTTGGTGTGCTGTCTTCAGCCCGCTGTGCGGGCTCAGGACTCTTGGTTGGGGCCGACCAGTCGCGGCCGGTCATCTCCGGGCGTGCCCGTGATGCGGCGCTGGAGCGATTCCCTCCAGCGGGGTGTCAGCAGGAGACACTCGGCCAGGGCCGCCGCGTCCTCGGGCCGATGTCCGTGCATGGCCTGGTTGGCGAACGCGATGGTGAACCGAGGACAGGGCCGCTCCACGAGCTCCAGCACGTCACCCGCCTGGACTTCGCCTTCCTCCAGCACGCGGTAGTACCAGCCGGTGCGGCCGGTCTGCTGGATGAGCAGCGACAGCTCCTTGCTCCCCCAGCGCCGCGCGGGCTTCCAGCAGGGCTGACGCGGTTGGGACACCTGCACGTGCGCGCGCCCCACCTTCAGCACGTCGCCGATGCAGACGCTGTCCTCCGCGCCACCGGAGAGCACCCAGTTCTCACCGAACGCTCCGGGCCCCAGGTCCGCGCGCCCCAGCTGCTCCCGCCAGAACGCGTGGTGCACAGAGGCATAGGCGAACACCGCCTTCTCCGGTCCTCCGTGCACGCGCAGGTCCGCCTGCCCATCGCCCGCGAGTCCTGTTCGCGACAGCCACACGGGGCCCTGCACGGGCTCCTTGAAGATGCCGCTGGTCCAGGGGCGCTCCAGCGGGTTGGCCGCGCCGGGCGTGCCCAGCTCGCGCGGCTGGCCGATGTGGAGCGAGAGGATGCGGGGCGTCTGGGTCTCCATCGCTCGCTCGACAAAGCAGGCGCGCGTGTCGCTGTCCAGCGACACGGACGCCCTGGCTTCAACGAGGCGGGGTGGAGCGAGGGCGTGGTTCGTGCCACGCCCCCGCCCCTCGCGTCAGAACGAGCCCGCGTCCATCACCGCGCCACCCGAGGGCGGCTGGAACGTGCCGGAGGTGTCATCCGGGATGATGGGGGCCGGCACGACGCCGGAGCCGCCGACGCCCGCGTCACTCGTTCCGACGCCCGCGCCGCCCATGCCCGCGTCATCGGAGAGCGACGGGAGCGTCCCTGGCGCGGAGCTCGTGGTGTCGCCCGGCATGGCGGGCTCCCCTGCTGGGGGAGTGCTGCCCGGATTCTCCGTGGGCGTCGCGGGCACCGTGCCCGGCTGCTGCACCGAGGTGTCCGGCACCTGGCCGGAAGTCCCCGTGCCGCCCGTCCCAGGTTGGGTCGTCGTCGTGTCCGCCTGGGCCACCAGGGCCTTGGACTCCGTGGAGCTGCACGCCGTGCCCAGTGCCAGGGTTCCCGCCATGGCACCCGCCCACAACCATCGCTTCATGTGCTTCGCCATTGCTTCCTCCTTCCGTGGGTGTGCGTTACTGCGCTCACAGAGAGGGCAGCTCGGGCTCCGAAGGCCCTGTCGCCGTCCGCTCCTTCACTTCCGAATCCATGCGCTCGCGTTGTCGCTTCTTGCGCCGCTCCGTCAGCACCAGCAGCAGCGCGGGGAAGGCCACCAACATGACGAGCAGGTTGGTGGCGAAGCCCAGCGTGGCGAGCACTCCCACGGAGTTGAGGCCGGGGTGTCTGGCCAGGAAGAGGGCGCCAAAGCCCATCGCGCTCGTCAGCAGGCCGCCGGCAATCGCCCGCCCCGTCTCCGAGTACACCGCCACGAAGTCGCTGCCCGGTGACACCAGTCGCGTCAGCAGATGCACGCCCGCGTCCACCGTCGTCCCGATGAGCACGGGGATGATGAGGATGTTGAGGTAGTTGAACTCCATCCCAATCAACGGCATCAGCCCGATGAGCGACAAGAGCGACACCACCGTCGGCGCCAGGCACAGCACCGCCATCCGCAGCCCGCCCAACGTCATCCACATCGCGAGGAGCACCACCAGCGTCGTGCCTCCGACGATGAGGGGCGCTTCGTGGGTGACGAGGTCCAGGACGTCCGCTGTCACCATGGCCTCGCCCGCCGCGGACACCTGTCCTCCTCCGGGCGGCGTGACGCCGCGCACCTCACGCGCCAGCGCCCGCACGGCCTGGCCATCCGATTGATTCACCGCCGGGTACACCAGCACGAAGCTGCCCGGAGTCCCCTGTCGCCCCATGAACTGCTGGCGCACGCTGGTGGGCAGGTCCTCCAGCGTGAAGGGCTGGGCGCGTGTCTGCCGGCGCAGCTCCGCCAACTGCTCACGCTGTCGCGGGCTCAGTTGCTCCAGCGGCACCTTCTCGAGGAGCTGGGAGATGTCCTGGAGCACGGCCTGTTTGCGCTCCTGGTCTTGGGGCACCAGCGAAGACAACGACGCCACGAAGTCGATGGTGGAGCTTGCCCCCCGCTCGCGCTGACGCCGGGCCAGCGCGGTCGCCATCGCATGTTCTTCCTGGGGGTCGCGCGTGAGGACCACCAGCGGTGTCTGGGAATAACCGATGATTTGGTTGACCTGCTGGTCCAGCACGAAGGAGGGCAGTTTCTGGTCCTCGAGCGTGCCGATGTCGTAGTCGAATCGCACCCGGTGGACCTGCGTGAGCAGCCCCATCACGAGCACCCCGCAGACGGCGGTGACGACGGTGCAGTGCCGCACCAGCATGCGCCCCATGGGCGACTCGCGCGAGGGCACCGCCGCCCGCCGTGCCTTCCAGCCCCAGCGCGCCGTCAATCCCAGCAAGGCCGGCAGCACCAGCACATACGCGGCGATGAGCACCAGCATGCCGATGCCCGCGATGACGCCGAACTCACGGAACGCTCGCAGGCGCGAGGTGCCCAGCACGAAGAAGGTGAGCGCCGCCACCAGCGCGGACAGGAGCGCGGCGGCCCCGGTGTGCGTGAAGGCCTCGCGTGTGGCCTGCTCGGAGGCCTCTCCATCCGAGCGCAAGTGCAGGTAGCGGCCCACCAGGTGGATGCCGTGCTCCACGCCCAGTCCCCCGAGGATGGCCCCCAGGAAACCCGTGAGCAGGTTCACCTGCCCGTAGACGACGGCCACCAGCCCGTAGGTCCACGCCAGTCCCACGCCCACGGGCGTCAACACCAGCCCCACCGCCAGCGCGCCCCGGAAGTGGAAGGCCAGGTAGAGCAGCATCAACACCGTGGCCACCGCCGAGGAGACGGCGATGTCCCGGACAATCTGTTTCTGCTGGTCGAGCTTCTTCTGGAAGGTGCCGGTGATTTCCACCCGGAAGCCCGGGCCGTACTTCGACAAGTCCTGCGCGTCGAGCAACTCACTCACCGCGTCCACGATCTTGCGCGAGTACGTCAGGTCCGCCGAAGTCATCTCCGGCTTGACGAGCACGACGACCCGGCCCGCCTTCGCGTCCAGGTAGTAGTCATCCGCCGAGGACGACAGCTTGTGACCCCCGGCGCCGAGGTACTTCGCCTCCAGGTCCGAGAAGTCGAGCGACGGAGCAGGCTCATCGACCAGCGGCACGTAGAGCGGGTTGGCGCGTTGTCTCTCCCAGGTGAGCCGCGCGTCGAGCCTCCGGTAGACCTCCCGCAGGTCCTCCTCCGACAGGAAGTAGAGTGCCTTGTCGCGGAAGAAGGTGCCCGTGCGCTCCTTCTCCACGAAGCGGACCCCGGGCAGCTTCTCCAGTTGCGGCGTCACGTCATCCGCGAAGCGCCGGAGCGAGGCGGCGTCCGCGCCCTCGCCCACCACCGCCACCCAACCCAGCGCGCCGAAGCGGGCCTCCAGCTCGCTGAGGGCCTGCACGCTCGCGAAGGAGCGCGGAAGCAGGTCCACCAGATTGGCGTTGAGGCGCAGATTGAGTGACAGGAATCCCCCCACCGCCGCCAGCGCCAAGGACAGGCCCAGCGCGAGCCAGGGCCGGCGATGGCCCCACGCGGCCAGGGAGCCCAGGCCTCGCTCCACGCGCCGCGTCCAGCGGTGCTCCGGCTGCGTCGTCGATGTGCTGGGCTCCAGTTCCATCCGTCGTGGTGGCGGGCCGTCCCTGGCTCCCGGCCCTTGCCGGTGGCGTGAGGACGGCACGGCTTCCCCTCCGTCGGGGTGCCGCACGAGCGGCCCCATGTGGGCAGGAACGTGGGGACGCGGTGGGGTGGGTGCAGTCGAAGGCCGCCCGGCCGGTTGCCCCTCGGGAGGGCGGTGGACCCGCTGTTTCAAGCCCGGAGGCCGCCCGCCACCAGGCGAGCCCCACCCCTGAAAGCAGTCGAGCGGACAGATGGGCGGACCCGTCGGGAGGCTGTTAGAGAACGCCAGGTCATTCGGGTCCTGACTATCTGTTTCACGGCATAAAACGCGTTGACTCGCCGAAGGGCGCGTGCGCAAGGTGGGCTGCTGGTTGGCCCGCTAACAACACAGCAGGTGTCACACGATGGGTGAGAAGCGTTGGTCGGAGCGGTTCGAGGGGGCGATGGGCCAACTCGCCGCGCGGAGCCATCGGCGTCCGGTGCAGGCGCTGGTGGTGGCGGTGGTGCTGACGCTGCTCGGGGCTTACTTCGCGAGGAACCTGACGCTCAGCGCGGACTTCGTGGGCCTGCTGCCCAAGGCGTTCCCCAGCGTCCAGGACATCGAGAAGCTGCGCAAGCGCTTCGGCGGACAGGGCAACGTCGTGGTGGTGGGCATGGGCGCGGAGCCCGAGGCGCTCAAGCGCTTCGCGGACGACATGGCGCCGAAGCTCGCGATGCTGTCGGAGATCCGCTACGTCAACTTCCAGCGCCCGCGCGCCTTCTTCGACGAGCACTCGCTCTATTACGTCGACCTGGAGGACCTGAAGACCATCCAGGGCCGCATCGACGCGCGCATCACCTGGGAGAAGGAGCAGGCCAACCCGCTCTTCGTGCGGCTGGATGAGAGCGCGCCGCCGTCGGTGGACTTCTCCGACATCGAGCAGAAGTACACCGGCCGCGCCAACCAGCGCCTGTCGGGGCAGGGCGACCTGTACTACCTGGACCCCGCGGAGGGTATGGTGGTGCTGATGGCGAAGCCTCGGGGCAGCGCCGCAGACCTGAGCTACTCCAAGAAGGTCGTCACGCAGGTGGAGGACTTCCTGGCGCAGCAGGACCTGTCGAAGTACGGGCCCGGCTTCAAGACGGCGGTGACGGGGACCTTCAAGAAGAAGATCGACCAGCAGCGCGTCATCGTCGGCGACCTGGCGCGGGCGTCCACGCTGGCCATGGTGCTGTTGCTCGTCTACCTGGCCTTCCACTTCCGCAGCGCGCTGTCGGTGGGCTTCACCATGCTGCCGGTGGTCGCGGGCCTGGGGTGGACGTATGGCTTCGTGGGGCTGGCGTACGGGCAGGTGAACCTGCTCACGGGCTTCCTCGCGGCGGTGCTGGGCGGCCTGGGCGTGGAGCACGGCATCCACTTGCTGGGGCGGTACGGCACGCTGCGCTCGGAGGGGATGAACTCCGAGGCCGCCGTGCATGAGTCCTTCCGCCACACGGGCTTCTCCGCGCTCATCGCGGCGCTGGTGGCGGCGCTCACGTTCCTGAGCCTCGCCATGTCGGAGTTCAGGGCGTTCCGCGAGTTCGGCATCATCGCGGCGGTGGGCATGCTGGTGAGCATCTTCTCGTACCTGCTCATCCTTCCCGCGCTCCTGGGGTTGGCGTCGCGCTTCGGCTGGTCGCCTCGGGTGCACCAGTCGAGCTCCGGGCCCATGGCGCTGTTGGGGCGGTGGTTGCCGCGCTCCTACCGAGGCGTCGCGGTGGGCGTGGGCGTGGCGGTGGTGGCGCTCATCTCGCAGTCGTACCGCATCTCGTTCAACTACGACTCGCGCACGCTGGAGGACTACAAGCAGGCGTCGGCCGTGCTGGACCAGAAGGTCAACGACATCCTGGGCTACTCGCAGACGCCCGTGGTGGTGTTGACGGACTCGCGCGAGATGGAGCGCGAGGTGGTGCGCCAGTTGGAGGCGCGCAAGACGGCGCGAGGCAAGGACTCCACCATCGACTTCGTGGGCGCGCTGGAGGACCTGGTTCCCCGGCAGCAGACGGAGAAGAAGGCGGTGCTGGAGGCGATTCACGCGAAGCTGGGCAAGCTGGACCCGGAGCGGCTGCCGGAGGACACGCGCGCCGTGCTGACGCGGGCGCTGAACATGTCCAAGGCGCAGCCCTTCACGCAGGAGGACCTGCCCACCAGCGTGCGCCACCAGTTCGAGAGCCTGGATGGGAGCACGGGCGGCGTGGTGCTGGTGTACGCGGGCGGCGGCGTGAGCCTGTCGGACGGTGAGGGCACGCGGCGCTTCTCCAAGGAGGTGCGCGGGCTGCAGATGCCGGACGGCAGTCAGGTGTCCGCGGCGGGCGAGGCGCTCATCCTGGCGGACATCCTGGACATGGTGTCTCGCGAGGGACCGCGCATCCTGGCGGCGGCGGTGCTGAGCGTGCTGGGTGCGATGTGGCTGACGCTGGGCCGGCTGCGCACGGCGCTCATCTGCATGGTGCCGACGCTGCTGTCGGTGGCGGGGCTCGTGGGATTGATGGCGCTGTTGGATTTGCAATTCAACTACCTGAACATCATGGTGCTGCCGGTGCTCGTGGGCACCACGGTGGACGCGGGTGTGCACCTGGTGCAGCGGTTGGGTGAGCCGGGCGCGGACTTCATCTCCGTGTATGCGGAGACGGGCCGGGCGATTACGGGGGGCCTGCTGACGAGCGCCATCGGCTTCGTGGCGCTGGTGCTGGCGAAGCACCCGGGGCTCAACTCCATCGGCGACCTGGCGAACCTGGGGTTCGGGTTGAATCTCATCATCGTGCTGCTGGGCTTCCCGGCGCTGCTGCTGCTGGTGGAGCGCTGGCGCCGCAAGCACGGGGCCGCGTCGGACGAGCCCGCACAAGAGGCGTGACGTCTCTTCCCGGAGTGGGTGTCACCCGGGAGGCTGGGGTGACACACTTCGCGCTCGGCGGAGGGTGCCTGGGTGGCGCCCTCCGGCTTGAAGCCAGGAGGGTGAGGTCATGAAGCGAGGGTGGATGTCGAGGGGCTTTCTCGCCGCGGCGACGGTGGCCGTGGCCCTGGCGGGCTGCAGCCACGGTGACAAGCGCGACGAGAAGAAGGGCGACACGCGGTGCGAGGAGTCTCGCAACCTCACGTGTGTCACGGGAACGGAGTGCTCCATCGACCGGGACCGAGGTTGCGAGGTCTGCCGGTGTTCTCCCGCTGATGCGCTGACGCCCACGGACAAGCGCCGTCCCGAGTCGATGGACCCGCAGCGACGCTGGTAGGGGGACGCGGACTGCTCCGGACTTCGCGCCGTTCACGCGGTGACGAAGTCCGCGAGGAGTAAGCGTCCGGCGAGCGACATGCCGAGAGACCTTGCCGGAGTAGCAGTCGTGGTGGACCCTGGCCGGAATGACGAAGTGAGCTGAGAAGCAGGAATGGAGTCAGGTCGCCGAGGCCTTCGAGGCGAGCGGACTGACGCAGAATGAGTTCTCCGCGCAGAGAGGGCTGAGGTTGAGCACGCTGTCGTCGTGGGTGCACCGGCTCCGACGCCGGCGCGCTCGGAAGGCCCAGGCGGTGCGCCTGCTGCCGGTGGAAGTGGCGTCCATCGCGCAGGAGAGTCTCGTGCTGCTCGAGGTGGTGCTGGCCAGCGGAGCCAGGCTGCGGTTCCCGCGGGGGCCGATGTCGACTACGTGGCCCGGCTCGTCACCGCCTTGGGCAGGTGAGGCGTGTTCACGCTTCCCGCGTCCGTGCGCGTGGTACTGGCCACCGAGGCGGTGGACATGCGCAAGTCGATTGAAGGCCTCATGGCGCTGGTGAAGTCCGGTCGGGGCGAGGACGTCTACTCCGGCCACCTCTTCGCCTTCGTCTCGAGGAGAGGCGACCGCATCAAGGTACTGACGTGGAGTCGGGGCGGCCTCGTGTTGCTGTACAAGCGGATGGAGACAGGCCGCTTCCGGCTACCGAAGGTGGACGCCGACGCGAGCGCGGTGCACCTGGATGCCGCCCGGGTGCGTGTCCTCGTTCCAGCCCTAGCCTGCCAACAGGGAGCTGCACATGGGGTGCTCTTCCACCGGACTCAGTCTTTCGGCACCTTGGAATGCAAGGCGCAAAGAAGCATCTGCGCCCGCAATCCAGAGCCCTTAATCCTCCCGAGTCCATTCATTGAGCCCAGAGGCAACAAGCCGGGCACGAACAGCCGCCACTGAGTCAGGATGCAGCCCGACAGCGGCACCTGCCGTATAGACATCGTTCATCACGACGTCACGGTCGCGTCCCATGAGCAAGCTGATGACCTCCACGAGGTTCTCGTCCGCCATGTATGGATACAACACGGACAGAAGCGGCAAATAGTCAGCCTCCGGAACACCTTCCGGATAGGCCCTGTCGATCAAGCTCACGGTACTCGCAAGATGAGCAGGAACACTCATGACGCTTCAGGGCCCCCGCAGCGGAACAGGCGCATGAGCGAAAGCACCAAAATCAACTTCTTGTGCCGGAGCACCGCGAAGGAACTTTGCGTCACTTGTCATCGTCGGAGTTCCCATCGCATTCCCAGTCCCAAAAGTGCGAATATCATTCACACCAACGCCCTTTGTCACATTGAGGCCCATCGAACGCGCCGAAGGATTATGGGGGACGACGGATACTCGCCCCAAGAATCGCTTGGTGCGCTCCGCCTCCTCCGGGCCGGCCACTCGAATCATCGACTGGAACTCAGTGGCTGCGGTCTCTGTCATCACCATGGCCCGACCCATCGACCAATGCCTTCAATTGGTGCCTGGCGTCTGAGCCCTGCGAGATAAACGCAGCTACGGTTCCAGTATCAATAGCGTCAGTCCGCTCGCCTCGAAGGCCTCGGCGACCTGACTCCATTCCTGCTTCTCAACCCACTTCGACATTCCGGCCAGGGTCCACC
Source organism: Myxococcus stipitatus DSM 14675 (assembly GCF_000331735.1). Lineage (GTDB taxonomy): Bacteria > Myxococcota > Myxococcia > Myxococcales > Myxococcaceae > Myxococcus > Myxococcus stipitatus. Next base: position 560,619 of record NC_020126.1, read on the forward strand.
ACGACTGCTACTCCGGCAAGGCCCCCGGCACGTCGCTCGCCGGACGGTTACCGCGAGGCCGCGGCGTTGTGATGAAGCGACGCGGCTTGCCTCGGACTTCGTGCTGCCCTTGCGGTGGCGGAGTCCGCGAGGCCGCCGCGTTACGACGAAGCGACGCGGCTTGCCTCGGACTTCGTGCCGCCCACGCGGGGACGCAGTCATCGAGGCCACTGCCTCGCGACGAAGCTACGCCGCCTGCCCTGGGCTTCGCGCTGACCACGCGGAGACGAAGTCCGCGAGTCCGCCGAGCTGCCGGTCGTTCAGCGTGCACTGCCACCGAGCCTGGCGCACCTCGCGGTACGCCCCCGTGGCCTCCCAGCCTCGCGCCACCATCACCGCCAGGCCCATCAACGGGCCGCGCCCCACGCCGTGCTCGCAGTGGGCGTAGAGGTGCCCACCCTTCGCCAGGCGAGGCAGCGCCCACTCGACGCCCTGCATGAGCTGCTCGACCGTCGGTGGATATCGGTCCGTCACCGGGAGGTTCAACAGCTCGATGCCCAGCGCGGCCAGGGCCTTCGCGTCGTCCACGCGCTCGGCGCGCAAATCAATCACGTGGGTGATGCCCCGGGCCTTCAGCTCCGCGTAGCGCGACGGAGGCACCGCGCCGCCCACGTGCAGCCAGTCATTCACGCGCGACACGTTGAGGCCGCGCCCCGGCAGCTTCGTGGTCCACTCCACGCAGCGCGCCACCGAGCGCAGCACCTGCTTGCGCACCCAGCCGCGCACCCCCGGGACATGGTGAACGTCCCGCAACAGCGAGACGTTCACGGCTCTCCCTCGAGCGTCACTTCCATCAGCCCCGCCACGGGCGTCTTCCCCTCGCGCTCCAGCACGGCCCGGTGCAGGTACGTCACCGGAGAGCCCACCACGGGCTTCACCAGCCCACCCAGCACCCCCAGGCCCTCCACGGGCGCGCTGCGCTGGAGCAGCGACGTGGAGCGCAGCACCATGGCCTTCGCTCCATCCCCACCGAAGACATCCACCGTCCAGGCGCTCTTCTCCTTCGCGCCCTGCCGGCTGAGGGTGAAGGACTCCATGAGGTGGGGCGTATTGCCCTCCGCCCACGAGTACACGGGGCCGAACTCACCGTCCTGCCCCTCGCGCGCCAGCAGCACCAGCCGGTCCTCGCCACGCAGCGCGCGGAAGCGCACCCACCTGCGGGCCAGCTTCGCCGGAGCGATGGTGGAGCGCGTGTGGTCCGCGTAGCCGCCGCCGGCCTGCGCCACCGACGCGCTCTTGGGCGGCTGCACCGTGGCCTTCAGCGGGCTGAACGCCAGCGTCACCTCGTGACGGTAGCGCGCGGTGCCCACCTCCACCTCCGAGCCCTCCGGCGACTGGGGCGCCACCTGCGCGGCGTACTCCAACTCCACGCGGCCGCCCTCGAGCACCGCCTCCACCCGCGTCACCCCGCCCGCCGAGCGCGCCGAGCACGTCCCGACGCGCAGCGTGCTCGTGGCCGTCTCGTAGCCCCACTCCTTCGAGCCCACCTTCTTCTGGGGCGTCCACGGCCGCTGTCCGGGCCGCAGCACCGTCGCGCGGCAGATGCCCGTGCCCGTGCCAGGACCGATGTTCGTCACCGATAACTGCACCAACACGAAGGTGCCGTCCTCCAGGTCCCCGATGAAGGTGAAGCTCTCCCCGTAGTGGTCGCTCGGGGAGGTCGTGGGCTCCAGCGCCGCTCCCGCCGCCACGGTGGGCAGCGCGAGCGACAGGAGGAGGCCCAGGACCTGGAGCCGCGCCTCACGCCGCATGGGGGCGCTGCTCCAGCAGCGTGTCGTTGTTCGGCGTCGTGTCGTTGAACACGTAGTCGCGCTGGAGCGGCAGGTTCCAGGCGAAGTACACCACCCCGCGCACCAGCCACCATCCCAACGTGTAGGCCAGTTGCGGATGCAACGTGAGCAGCGCCACGCCGCCCGCGTTCAGGAGCGCGCTGGTGCCGCTCACCACCGCGTAGCGCACCATCTGCCGTCCCACCGCGGCGGTGCTGCGGAAGGTGAGCACCCGGTTGATGGAGTAGTTCACCACCGCGCCGAGCAGCGCGCCCAGCACCGTGGCCCATGCGGGCAGGAGGTTCATCCACTCCACCAGCGCGAGCACCAGCGCGAAGTCCACCGCCGTGGCGATGGCACCCGCCGCCGCGTTGAGGCCGACAATCGCCTTCTCCGAGCGCGCCTCCTGCCGCTTGGGCGCCAGCGCCTTCACGAGATTCCGGAAGCGGGAGATGGCCGTGAGGTTGCTCATGATGGCCACGAAGACCAGGCCCACCACCGCCAGCCAGTGCATGGGGTGCTTCTCCTCGGGCCAGAAGACGGCCTCGAGGATGGGGGAGAGCGCCGTGCCCACGCCCAGGAAGAGCACCCGCTCCAGCCGCTGCATGGCGCCGTCGCGGACGCTGACGCCCAGGCCCTCGCCCTTCGCGCGGACATACGGCACCAGCGACGAGCCCAGCAGCGCGCCCAGCGCGGGCAGGAGCACCCACGTGTCCCGGTAGTACCAGGCCAGGCCCATCAACATCGCCGAGTCCACGTACCGGTCCAGCACCGAGTCCAGCGCCGCGCCTGCGGGGTTGGCTTCCTTGCGCGTGCGGGCGATGCGGCCGTCCATGACGTCCAGGATGCCCGCGGCGAGGAACAACCAGCCGCCCAGCGCGAAGCGCCCCGCGGCCACCGCCACACCGGAGGAGATGCCCAGCAGGCCCGACAACATGGACAGCGCGTTGGCCGGCAGCCCCGAGCGCAGAATCAGCGCCCACAAGGGCTGGATGACCCAGAAGAAGTAGTGCCGGAGGAAGAAGCCCACCAGCACCGTGCTGCCGCGCTTGAGGGTCTCCTCGTCGCGCGGCACGCCCTTGAAGGCACAGCGGATACAGAAGATGAGCAGCCCGCCCAGGAAGTAGGCACAGGCGAGGATGGCCGGGGCCAGCGCGGTCCAGATGCGGGCCGACGGAGACAGGTTTCCGGTCAGCCAGGCGACCAGGTTCTCAAGCACGGGTGTCCCCTCCAGGAGTCAGCGGTATGGACACAGCAGGCAGCGGTGCGCTCCTGCGAGCCCTCGCGAAGGCGAGCTCCACCGCCAGGTAGGCGGCAAGCGCGGCCATCAGGCCCGCGAGCACGTCCAGGATGTAGTGGTGCGTCAGGTAGACGGCGGAAAAGGCCACGAGCAGCGCGAACGTCCCGGTGACGACGCGCCAGGCGGTGCCGTTGCGCCACACGAAGAGCATCACCATGAAGGGGTAGGCCGCGTGCAGCGACGGCATGGCCCCGAAGACGTTGGGATTGCGTGAGTAGAAGCCCGCGAAGTAGCTGATGCCCAACAGTGCATCGAAGCGCGCGGTGCCCGCGGGACTGGGCAGCGCGGCCAGGTTCGCCGGGCCCGGGCCGTACTGGAGGATGTACCAGGGCGGCGCGGCCGGATAGAGCATGTAGACGACGACGCCCAGCGCGTTCACCGCGAGGAAGGCCCAGCACAGGCGTTGGAAGCGGTCGTCCTTCTTCACGAAGAAGAAGATGGCCACGACAAAGACTTCGTAAAGGTAGGCGGCATAGGCAAAGCCGCACAGCAGGTCCAACGCGGGGTGCGAGCGCGTGCTCCACCATTCGGGCCAGTTGACACCCCCGGGGGCCGGGAACCAGAGGCGCTCGCGCGCCCAGAGGTCTCCGGTGTGGATTTCGCCCCGGAGCGACAGCCAGAGCCCTTGGCTGTCCAGCAGCATACCGGTCAGCCACAAGGGGAAGCCGCCGAGCAGGAAGCGCCGCGTGCGGGGGCCCGCCCAGGCCACCCCCACGAGCAGCGCGTCCGCCACGACGTGCTCCCACCGCAGCCGACCGGTGGCCAGCACCAGCATCAAGTGGCCCGCCCCCATGAAGGTGACGAACCACGTGAAGGCCGGCGTGTTATCGCGCGAGCGGGAGGTCATCCCCGTAGTAGTCGAGTCCGAGGTGGGTGATGGGCTCCTCGCCCGCCACGACGCGCAACGTGTTCTTCAGCTTGGTGAGCTGGATGAACAGGTCATGCTCCACGGGGAGGCCCGGCATCGCCATGGGGCTCTTGAAGTAGAAGGACATCCACTCCTGGATGCCTCGCCACTCCAGCCGCTTGGCCAGGTCCAGGAACAGCGCGATGTCCAGCACCAGCGGCGCGGCCAGGATGGAGTCGCGGCAGAGGAAGTTGACCTTGATCTGCATCGGGTAGCCCAGCCACCCGGTGATGTCGATGTTGTCCCAACCCTCCTTCGCGTCGCCGCGGGGCGGGTAGTAGTGGATGGACACCTTGTGGGAGTACTTGCTGTACAGCTCGGGGTAGACGTCCGGCTGCAGGATGGTGTCCAGCACGCTCGACTTGGTGACTTCCTTGGCCTTGAAGGCCGCGGGGTCGTCCAGCACTTCACCGTCCCGGTTGCCCAGGATGTTGGTGGAGAACCAGCCGTCCAGACCCAGCATGCGGGCCTTCAGGGCGGGGGCGATGACCGTCTTCATCATCGTCTGGCCGCTCTTCAGGTCGCGACCGGCGACGGGCACGCCCTCCAGCTTCGCCAGCTCCTGCAGCGCCGGCGTGTCCACGCTGGCGTTGGGGGTGGCGTTGGCGAAGGGCACGCCCTCCTTCAGGGCCGCGTAGGTGTAGAGCGCGGTGGGGTTGATGTCCGTGCTGTTCTCGTCCAGCGCCTTCTCGAAGGCGGCCAGCGTCTTGAACGCCTCCGGCAAGGGACGGAAGGTCTCCACGCTGCTGCACACGACCATCACCGCGCGCTTGGCGTTGAGCTCCTTCTTGAAGTCGCGGATGTCCTGGCGCAGCGCCTCGATGCTCTCGCGGTGCGTCTTGGTGGCCTTGGTGTGGTTGGCCTCGATGCGGCGGACGAACTCCGCGTCGTGCACGCCCGGCTTGGGCTTGATGCCCTGGAGGAAGGGCTTCACCGCCTCCAGGTGCTTGTCGTGGAGCACGCCGGAGCGCACCGCGACCTGGTACGCGTCCTCGCTGATGATGTCCCAGGCGCCGAAGACGACGTCCGTCAGGTTCGCCAGGGGAACCAGCTCACCGAGCTTCACGGTGCGCCCCTCGGTGCGCTTGCCCAGCCGCGCCGTGCCCATCTGCGTCAGGGAGCCGATGGGGGCGCCCTTGCCCTGCCGCGCAAGCTCCACGCCCGCCATCAGCGTCGTGGACACCGCGCCGAGCCCCGGCACCAGCACCGCCAGCTTGCCCTCGGGCTTCGAGACCGACTTCTTGTTCTCCATCGTGGCTTCCTTACGAAGGACGGGGGACCCGCCCTGGGTTGAGGCTTCTTCAGGTCTCCCGCCGCGCACCGACTCACTTGCCGTGGGGTATGCGGAAAATCCTGAATGCGGATGGTTGATACTCTAAACCGTTGGTGACTTCAATGTGATGTGGGGGCGCCCGTTGGCGGCCCATCGGCGGGACTGATGGCTCTCCCCAGGCCCGCGTACAAGGCAGAGCGACAGCACCTGTCCGAGAGCCATCACGCCGCGAGCGAACTGAGACCCACCTGACCTTTCATAGGCACGAAGGGTGGGAGGGTTCCAGTTGACTCAGGTTGCGGAAAATGACGACGGCGGGAGGTCTGCCTCCAGGGGCGGGGGGATGTCCGGAACCGGGATGCCCATTGCGGGCCTCTATTGGTGCCTGCCGCTCCCTGGCGCAACCCTAAGTCACGAGAATGTGAGATTGGAGGCGCTCGAGTCGGGGCCGGAGGCGCCCAGGGTGGGGGTGTCCCAGTACTCCGCGCGCTGGACGCTCACGCGCAGCAGGGCGAGCTCTGGATCATCCAGGCCCTGGGGGAACCACGCCTCCAGGGCGGGGCTCCACATGTCGCGCATGCGCCGGGGGTCCTTCTCGAGCTGGCAGCGGCCGCTGACGGAGACGTAGCGCTCGCGGGCGGGGTCGGCGAAGGAGATGTTGACGTGGTGGTCCTCCTCCAGCTCCTCCACCTTGTGGGAGCGGACGCGGGTGAAGAACCAGAGGTCCCCGTCGAAGTCATGGTCCTGGGTCCACATGGGCCTGCTGTGCAGGCTTCCGTCGGCGTCCACGGTGGTCATCATCGCGACCTTGATGCCGTGGATGAGGGTGCTCAGGTGCTCGATGGCGTCGCGGGTGGCTTGCTCGGGTGTCTGGGGTCTCATGCCTCTCTCCTGGCCCCTTGAAACGTAGGCAGCATGGGGACGCACGAGCAGACAGGAGGCGTGGGATGGCGCCTGGGTGGGCGGGGGGTGTGGTAGGTGGCGGGGGCTCTCTCGGCTGGGGGGAGGAGAGGCGCGATGGCTCCGCGAGGTTGGGCTCCGGAGAAGGAAAGCGAGTGCGACGATGCTGAAGACCGCGTGGAATGAGTGGTGCCTGAAGGCGCTCCAGATTGAGACGGCCCTGCTGGTGCTGGAGGAGATCGAGCTGCCCGAGGAGATGCATGGGCAGCAGGACGCGGCGGAGGAGAAGCTCCTGGAGCTGGCGCGCACCTGGAAGGCCCGGCAGCCGGCGAAGGACGGGCGCCGGTGGGAGCGGCAGACGCAGCCGGGCGGCACGCCCAGCGACGCGGAGCTGCTGGAGATGGTGACCGACTTCCGCGCGGACTCGAAGACGTGGACGCTGCTGCGGGCCGTGAGCGACCAGCGCGAGGTGGTGGAGACGCTGGTGGCGGAGGGCCGGGCGTGCATGGCCGTGGAGGGCTCCTACTACCTGGGCCAGTGGGACGAGAAGGACGAGGTCCTGGAGGTCGGCCGCGACGATGACGCGGGCGAGCCCGGCACCGGCGTGGTGCTCTCCGCGACGGGCGAGGTCCAGTACACGCCGGACCCGGAGCTGTAACCGCACCAGGACTCGCGGGCCGGGGCACCCGGCCTTCCCGAGTGTCGAGAAGGGCGGGTGACACGAATTCGTGGGGCCGGTGTTCCCTTACGCGAAGGGGGTGCTGCTGCCCCCGCGAAGCAACCTGGCCTCCGGTGCCCGCGCTCGCGTGGGCGGGAGGCTCCTCTCGACAACAACTCAGGAAGGTTCTGCGATGAAGCGCAAGGTCTCGGTGTGTGCGGGCGTCATGGTGGCGATGGTGGCGATGTCCGCTGGCGCCGAGGAGTCGAAGGGCGCCGAGCAGGCGTCCGTGCCCGCGGTGGGCACCGACGGGGGCGCCGCGGAGGCCGCGCCGGCGGTGGAAGGCCCTGGGGTGGAGCGGGCGATGGCGGCGCCGCCGTTGGTGGAGGCGGCGGTGGCGGGCAACACGAGCGCGGGGACGGCGGCGGATGCCCCCACGGCGGCGCGGGCCGAGGTGAAGGCGGAGGCCGACGAGGTCCACGTGCCCTTCAGCTTCACGGTGGTGCCGGGGCTGAGCACGTCGGGGTTCTCCCAGCGAAACCAGGTGCATGACGTGTCCATCGGCCTGGTGGCCACGCAGGCCAAACGCATCCGCGCGCTGGGCCTGTCGCTGGGCGCCAACTTCGTGGGCGAGGGCGGCTCCAGCGGCGTGCTGGCCACCACGGGCATCAACGTGTCGCGGGGCCCGGTGAATGGCTCGCTCTTCGCGGTGGGCGCCAACATCGTGACGAAGGACTCCGAGGGCCTGCTGGCCTCGGTGGGCGCCAACATCGTGCGTGGCGACGTGACGGGCGTGCTGGCCACGGTGGGCGCCAACGTGGTGACGGGCACGGTGGACGGCTCGCAGTTGAGCGTGGGCGCCAACCTGGCGACGGGCAAGGTGCTGGGCGCGCAGCTGAGCGTGGGCGGCAACCTGGCGGGTGAGTCGCTCAACGGCCTGCAGATGGCGGTGGGCGGCAACGTGGCGAGGGGCGTCTCGCGCGGCGTGCAGATGTCGGCGGGCGTCAACGTGGCCCCGGACCTGACGGGTCTCCAGATGTCGTCCGGCGTCAGCTACGCGGGCAAGCTGTCCGGCGCGCAGGTGTCCATCATCAACGTGGGTGGCTCGGTGGAGGGCGCGCAGGTGGGCCTGGTCAACGTGGCCAGCCGCATCGACGGCGCGCAGGTGGGGCTCATCAACGTCGCGGGCGAGACGCAGGGCGAGTCGGTGGGCCTGCTGAGCTTCGTGGGCAACGGCATGGCGAACGTGCAGGTGTGGGCCAGCGACATCGCGCTGACGAACGTGAGCTTGAAGCTGGGCGGGCGGCACCTCTACACGGTGCTCAACGTGGGCCTGACGCCGCCGATGGGGGGGGACCGCCGCCGCTACACGACGGGCGTGGGCGTGGGTGGACACATCCCGCTGGGGCGCTTCTTCGTGGACATGGACCTGATGGGCTCCAGCGTGCACGCCAACCGCCTCTTCGACTTCGACGACGACACGAACCACGTGCTGGGGCAGTTGCGGCTGATGGCGGGCTGGCAGGTGGCGCGCCGCTTCGCGGTGTTCGGCGGCGTGAGCGCGAACACGCTGGTGACGTGGAATGGCAGCGACCCGTGGAAGGAGCTGGGCATCGGGCCGGAGTGGAAGGAGACCTCCGACAGCGGTCGCACCGTCGTGCGCACCTGGCCGGGCATCCTCGCGGGCATCCAGATTTGAGCCCGGGGCGGGCGCTTCCCTCCGCGTGAGGCGCCCCCCAAGTTCCCCTCGAGCGCCGCCTGTCGGTTGAGACGGCGCAAGGGAGCGACCCCATGGACGGCACCATGCGTGTGATGGTTCTCCACGCACCCGGGCAACCGCTTCGAGAGGAGCGGTGGCCCGTTCCTCGTCCGGGGCCGCAAGAGGTGCTGCTGCAAGTGCGGGCGTGCGCGGTGTGCCGCACGGACCTGCACCTGGTGGATGGAGAGCTGCCCCGGCCCAAGCTGCCCGTGGTGCCGGGCCATGAAGTGGTGGCCACCGTCGTCGAGGCGGGCGCCGAGGTGCTGGGGCTGGAGGTGGGCACCCGCGTGGGCGTGCCCTGGCTCGGGTGGACGTGCGGCCAGTGCCGCTACTGCGTCTCCGGTCGGGAGAACCTCTGCGACGATGCTCGCTTCACCGGTTACCAGGTGGATGGCGGTTACGCCGAGTACACCGTGGCGCACCACCGCTACTGCTTTCCGCTGCCGGCGAGCTACCCGGACTTCCACGCCGCGCCGTTGATGTGCGCGGGGCTCATCGGCTTTCGCAGCCTGCGCATGGCGGGAGACGGTGAGCGGCTGGGGATGTATGGCTTTGGCGCCGCCGCGCACGTGCTCATCCAGGTGGCGCGCTATCAAGGTCGGCGCGTGTTTGCCTTCACGCGGCCGGGGGACGAGGCGGGGCAGCACTTCGCGCGGGAGTCGGGCGCGGAGTGGGCGGGGGGCTCGGATGTCTTGCCGCCCGAGCCCTTGGACGCGGCCATCCTCTTCGCGCCCGTGGGGGCGCTGGTGCCCGCGGCGCTGCGGGCCGTGGACAAGGGCGGTGTCGTGGTGTGTGGCGGCATCCACATGAGCGATGTCCCGTCGTTCCCGTATGCGCTGCTCTGGGAGGAGCGCGGGGTGCGCTCGGTGGCGAACCTGACGCGGGCGGATGCGCTGGACTTCCTGGTGCTCGCGCCCTTGGTGCCCGTGCGCACCGAGGTGAGGGTGTTCCCGCTCTCCGCCGCGAACGAGGCGCTCGCCGCGCTGCGCGAGGGACAGGTGCGCGGCGCGGCCGTGCTGGACCCTCGCGCGTAGCTTCCGAGGTGAGCGGTGGCAAATCGCCCCGCAGGGACTGCGTGATGCGCCGTTTCGCCGCAAAGGCTGCGGAGGTGGGGGACGCGGGGGCTGACATTTCGAGGGGTTGGAGTTGGCCGACCGGATGCAATGGGAAGGCTCGCAACCCGACCCCACGCGGATGGGGCCAGACCCGAGGCCAACGATGAAGCGAGCGTTGCAGATCACCTACCGGGGCATGCCGACGAGCGAGGCGCTCAACGAGCACATTCGAGACCACGCGGCGAAGCTGGAGCACTTCTTCGATGGCATCGTGGGATGCCATGTCGTGGTGGACGAGCCGCACCGGCATCAGCACCACGGCCACCAGTTCCGCGTGCGCGTGGACCTGCACGTGCCGGGCAAGGACATCAGCGCGGGGCGCACCGCGGCGGAGCATGCCGCGCACGAGGACCCCTACCAGGCCGTGACGGAGGCGTTCGAGGCCGCGCGCCGGCAGCTCCAGCACTACACGCAGGCGCACCACGCGCAGTACCGGCACTGAGTGGAGGCTGTTGGGGATGGAAGGCCGTGAGGGAGTGCGTTAGACGGGGCGGCCCATGGTCGTGGCAGCACCTGCCTGGCGCACTCGCTCATGACGTCCTCCACTCCCGACGCTGCTTCGCACGGGCGGCTTCGCCTCTGGTTGGGGCACCTGTCGCTGCCCCTCGTCGTGCTGGCCTGGGGGCTGTTCGTCGTCGCCCCCACGTGGGTCCAGGCCGCGCGCGCCTGCTTTCCGAACTTCGACCTGGGCATCTACACCCAGGCCTTCGCGCGCCTCTCGTTCGCGGACCCCAATCCCTGGCTGAGCGGGCGGCAGATATTCCTCTTCAACGACCACTTCGACCCCATCCTGTGGCTGGCGCAGCCCCTGACGGAGGTCCTGCCCGCGATGTGGGCGGGGCTGGTGGCCGAGTCGCTCTTCGTGCTGCTGTCGCTGGTTCCGCTGCTCTGGCTCCACGCGCGCGGGCTCCTGAGCCGCGCGTCCACGGTGCTGGCGGCGGGGCTCCTGCTGCTGTCGGTGGGGGCCGTGGATGCGCTGCGGTTCCCCATCCATCCCACGACGTGGTCCGTGCTGCCGTGGGTGCTGGCGGGCGTGGCCTTCCACTTCCGCCGCAACGGGCTGCTGCTGGTGGCGATGGTGCTGCTGTTCTCCTGCAAGGAGGAGTTCGCCTTCGTGGGCATCATGCTCGCCGTGGCACTGTGGTTGCGCGGTGACAGGCGTCACGCGGTGGCGGCCCTGGTGCTGTCCGTCGCATGGGTCGCGTGGGTCTACGGGGTGCGGCCCCGGCTCTGGGGACACACGCAGGACCATGTCGAGCGGCTCGAGCGAGGGCTGGAGGAGGGCTGGCTTCAGTACCTCTGGCTCCGCGTGCATCCCTCGCAGCTCGCGCGCGTGGGCACCTTGTTGGTGGCCCTGGCGCCGCTCATCCTCTGGACGTGGCGCGAGCGCCTGAGGCCGGACTGGGCCTGGATGTTGGTGCTCCTGCCCTTGTTGGGCATCCGGTTCCTGGGCATGGCCTGGCGCTTCCACTACGTCGCGCCGCTGATGGCCGCGGCGCTGATGGGCTTCCTTCCCGTCCTGCGCGCCCGGAGGCCGCCGGCCTGGGTGCTGGTGAGCACCTTCGTGCTGCTCATCACCACCAACGAGAACAACCTGCGCGCGGGGTGGCGGACGCTGGTGACGCCGCTCGGGTTCCCGGCCCGCTGCCCGGACGACCCGGCGCGGATGGCCAGCATCGCCCGAGGCGTGGAGTGGCTCACGCGCGAGCGCCAGGGCCCCGCGCTCATGGGGGGCAACTTCGTGCCGCTGCTGGCGCACCGGGATGACATCTTCGCGATGGGAGGCCCCTATCCCGCCGACGGCCGCGTGTTCGAATGGGTGTTGGTGGAGAAGCCTCCTCGAGGGGAAATCTGGCTCCTCTCCGCCGAGCGCATCCAGGAACTCATCGCGCTCTGGCGACAGGACGCGAACACGCAAGTCCTCATCGACGACCCCCACGTGTTCATGGCGAAGGGGCGCTTCGCCGGATACCCGTGAGCGCCTGCGCGCAGCCGAGGGCCGCCAGGCGGACAGGCCCCCGAGTGCGCGCAGGCGTGTGTAGGTGCCCGCCCTCTAGCGCGGAGGTACTGGAGGGCCAGTCATTGGCGAACAGTCCTCCACATCCCCTCACGCTCCGGCGGGAGGGGCGTTATCCTCGGGCCCTGTCCCCGCCATGAATGCCCCGCGGCTCCAGGTGCTGCTGGTGGACGACGAGGCACCGGTCCTCGCCACCACCGCGGCCGTGCTCTCCGAGGACTTCGACGTCCAGACCGCTCGCGATGCGCATGCCGCGCGGGTGCTGCTGGCGCGGAGCCGCTTCGACGTGCTGTGCACGGACCTCCACATGCCCGGGCCCAGCGGCATCCTGCTCCTGCGCGAGGCCGTCACGCAGGACCCGCACCTGGCGGGGGTGCTGGTGACGGGCTGCCGCGAGTACCTCGACTGGCGTGACAGGTTGGATGCGCAGGGCCTCTTCTACCTGGTGCTCAAGCCGTACCAGCCCGCGGACCTCATCGCGATGATCCACCGCGCCGCGGCCTCCGCGCGACTCAAGCGCGAGATGAGCCGGCTCACGTCCGGGCTGGCCGAGCACAAGTGGGGTCCTCGATGAAGCGTCCCGCGTTCGCGCGGGGGATGTGGGGGGCGCTGGGAGTGCTGTGGCTCGCCGCCCTGGCCGTGGGCTTCTCGCTCCTGACCCGACATTCCCTCACCCCTGGCGACAGACAGGAGGCGCCGTCGCGATGGCCTCGAGAGGCGCATCCGCCTCGCGCCGAGGGGCGGCCCACGCTGGTGATGCTGGCGCACCCGCGCTGTCCCTGCACCCGCGCGAGCCTGGGGGAGCTGGCGGTGGTGATGGAGCACGCCCGGGGCCGGCTGGATGCGCGCGTGCTGTTCCTCCGTCCGGAAGGGACGTCCGGAGACTGGACACAAGGCCCCCTGTGGCGTGCCGCCGCCGGGATTCCGGGCGTCCGCGTGCTCGCGGATGAAGGTGGGACACAAGCCCATTTGTTCGGAGCCGTCACTTCTGGACACTCCTTGCTCTATGATGCGGAAGGTCGGCTGCGCTTCAGTGGTGGGCTCACCGCGGCGCGAGGACACCGAGGAGACAATCCGGGGCGGGACGCCGTGGAGGCGCTGCTCCGGGATGCGGGTGGGTCGGGCGGGACGTCAGAGCACGGGGTCTACGGTTGCGCACTGGAGGAACCGCCCGGGGTCCGGGCCACGAACACCCCATGAAGCTCTCGGAGGACGTCAGCGGCCCGACGGTGGCATTGAAGGAACGCGCCGTCCTCCTGTTCCGGGAGCACCTGGGCGCCGTGCGCCGCCGCACGGACCGCCTCTTCGCGGGGCTGATGCTGGCGCAGTGGGCCTTCGGCATCCTCGTGGCCCTCTTCGTCGCGCCCTATGGATGGGAAGGCAAGGACGGCGCGCCCCACGCGCATGTGTATGCCGCCCTCTTCCTGGGCGCGGCGCTCACCGTGTTTCCCATTGCGCTGGCGCGCTGGCGCCCCGGGGACGCGGCCACGCGGCACGGGGTGGCGCTGGCGCAGATGCTGTGGTCCTCGCTGCTCATCCACCTGACGGGTGGGCGCGTGGAGACACACTTCCACGTCTTCGTCTCGCTGGCCTTCCTCGCGCTGTACAGAGACCCGTGGGTGCTGCTGTCGGCGACGTGCGCCACCATCGCGGACCACATCATCCGAGGCTTCCTCTGGCCGGAGTCCGTGTACGGCGTCGTGGACCCGGGGTGGTGGCGCTTCCTGGAGCACGGCTTCTGGGTCGGCATCCTCGACATGGTGTTGCTGCACGCCGGACGCGGGATGCGGCGGGAGATGCGCGAGGTCGCGGTGCGGCGCGCGGAGCTGGAGTTGGCGCGCGAGCGTGAAGAGGAGAAGTCCGCCGCGCTGGACCGCGCGCTGCGCGAGCTGAGCGGCTTCCAGGAGCACCTCATCCGCGTGGAGAAGCTCGCCGCGGTGGGTCAGTTGGCCGCCAGCGTGGGTCATGAACTGCGCAATCCGTTGGCCGCCGTGCGCAACGCCCACGCCTACCTCTCCCGACGACTGAGTCGGGATGTGATTGGGGCGGCGGATGACCCACGGGTCCCCCAGTTCCTGGGGGTCATGGAGCGGGAACTGGGCGCGTGCGCCAAGATCATCTCCGACTTGTTGGACTTCGCGCGGGAGCGCCCCCCCGCGCTCCAGCCGTGTCCGTTGCGACCTCTGGTGGACGAGGCCATTGGCGTCGTGCCGCCGCGCGACGGAGTGCGCATCATCAACGAAGTCCCCGAGTCTCTCCCCGTGCCCAGTCTGGACAAGGAACAGTTCCGTCAGGTCCTGGTGAACCTGGTGCAGAACGCGGTAGAGGCGATGCCAACGGGAAGGACGGGACAGGTTTCAGTGCTGGCGGAAGGACAAGACGCGGGGCCCTGGGCCATTCGCGTGATAGATGACGGGGCGGGCATCCCACCGGACGTGCTGCCCAAGATTTTCGAACCGCTTTTCACAACCAAGACGCGTGGGACGGGCTTGGGACTGGCGATTGTGGCGAACATGGTGCAACGTCACGGAGGCACAATCTCTGTGCGAAGCGAAGCCGGCCGGGGTAGTGAATTCCATATTCACCTTCCGGCAACCGCGGCGGCGCAGGCCGCATGATGGAGGACGTGGCTTTGGGCCCCGCTCGCATCCTTTTGGTCGACGACGAGGAGGGGCTGCGCATCACGCTCGCGGCGAACCTGGAGTTGGAGGGCCACACCGTCCTGGAGGCCGCCAACGGCGAGGAAGCGCTGCGTCTGTTGGGAGAGCACCCGGTGGATGTGGTGCTCAGCGACATGCGCATGCCGGGCTTGCACGGGGTGGACTTGTTGCGCCGCATCAAGCAGGCGCGCCCGGACATGCCCGTCGTGTTGATGACGGCCTTCACGGCGGAGGAACTGGTGGAGGACGCGCTCGCCGAAGGCGCCTTCACGGTGTTGCCCAAGCCCTTCGACGTGGCACACGCGCTGGACACCATCCTGCGCGCGGCGCGAGCGCCGCAGGTGTTGGTGGTGGACGACACGGAGCCGGTGGCCCGCGCCATGGTGCGCGCGCTGAGCACGGTGGGCCTGCGTGCGCGCGCCGTGTACAGCGGCGAAGAGGCGTTGACCTGGCTGCGTTCCGGCGACTTCGACGTGTGTGTGCTGGACCTGGTGATGCCAGAAATGAGCGGTCCGGAGCTGGTGGCCAAGGTGAAGGCGGCGGATTTGTCGGTGGCCGTTATTGCCATGTCCGGCCACGTGGTGCCGGAGCTGCTGCGGAAGGTGGCGGCGCAAGGCGCGGTGGTGTGTATGACGAAGCCGGTGCCTTTGCGGGAGTTGGTGCAAGCCATTGCTCGAGTGCGCGGACAGCCTCGGGTGCAGGGGCCCGTCGGGCCTCCGGGTGTGAGGAATTGACGGATGGGCGTGCGTGCAGACCTCCAGGCGCGGGAACGGGCCGCGGTGGCGGATGTCGTGGCCTCCACGCTGCGGCATGACCTCCGCAACAAGCTGGCCAGTGTCCGCAATGCGTCGTTCTACCTGATGCGGAAGATGCAGAAGACCGACGCCTGGAGTTCCGATGCCCGGGTGGAGGCCTTCTTCCAGTTGATTGACCGGGAGCTGGCGGCGGCGGAGGAGGTGCTGACGCGCCGGGCTCCGGTGGCCAGCAGTGAGCGGCCGCTGTGCCATGCGGGCGAGGCGGCGGAGCGCGCGCTGTTGGAGGCGCGGGTGCCGGAGCACGTGAAGGTGGAGCGCGACTTCCGGGCGCGAGGCTCGGTGCCGCTGGACGTGGAGGACCTGGCGCTCTTGATGCGCTGTCTGGTGGACAACGCGGTGGAGTCCATGCCGCGCGGGGGTCTGCTCACGGTGCGGACCTGGGACGTTGATGAAGGGGAGGGAGGCGTCTCCCTCCGAGTCGAGGATGTGGGAGAGGGGCTGGCGCCAGAGGCCTATTCGCGCGCCTTCGAGCCCTTCTATTCAACACGACCCGGCCATGCGGGGCTGGGATTGAACATCGTGCAGCGGTTGGTGCTGCGCAATGGGGGGAAGGTGGCATTGGACGGAGGCCCTTCCGGGGGCACTCACGTCGAGATCCACTTCCCCAACCGCCCGGAGGCGGGGGGGCGGAAGCGGACCGCGGTGCAGGAAGAGATATGGGGGAGCAAGTGATGGAGACGAGCTGGACCTTCGGGCGATGCCTGCTGCTGGTGGAAGATGACCCGTCCAACCGGATGACGCTCGCGGCGCTGCTGGAGGAAGCGGGCTTCGCGGTCGTCACAGCGGGTTCGTATTCAGAAGCGGAGAAGTGGCTCAACCACCCCAGACCCATCGACGCGGTGCTGCTGGATCAGAGCCTGGGTGATGGCTTTGGAACGGGGTTGATTCCGTTGGTGCGTCACCACATGCCCGGGGCGAAGGTCGTGTTCGTCACCGGCGCGGACAGTGCCATCGACATGCCGGTGGATGCGGTCTTCCGGAAGGGAGACCACTTCGAGGCGTTGTTGGCGTTCCTGTTCAAGCTGTTGCCCCAGCGACCGCTGGGGATGTCGTCGTCGGCGCAGGGCCCTCGCAGGCCCTGAGCGTCTCAAGCCGGAGGGGAGGGGGCCGGCTCGGGGATGGTGATGCTGTGGGCCAGGACCACCCACCAGCGACCATCGCGACGCTGGCAGACATCCGCGAACTCGCTGATGTCGTTGATGATGGTGCCGTCGGCCATGCGGACCCGCGCGAGCTGAGTGCCTGTCAGGATTCCCGTCTCACCAAAAACGTGCGCTCGCACGTTCTGAGTCTCCAGCGAGAGGATGTCTGCCTCGAGCGTGGAGATGGCGGTGAGGAACGCGGCCCTGTCTGACTCCTCGGCGCCCGCGCCGCGCAAGACAAAGTCTTCCGCCATGAAGTTCTTCAGCGACTGCGTATCGCGCGCGTGGATGGCGCGGACAATCGCTTGCTCCAAGGACAGCAGGGCCTGGACGTCCTCGACACTCCGGGGATTGCGCATGGGCGTGAGTCTATGCGTTCGCTGCGGGGACGGGTTGGCTGGGGAACAGCGATAGGGGCGTACGGGGAACCCCCATGAAAGCCCGTGAGACAGCGGACATCCGGCCCGCCTGAGGACACGCGAGTGTCCGGGGCGGGACAGTCGGACTGGCACCAACAGAACCCATCCCTAGGTTGCTTGCCCTGGAGCGGGAACGGCCACGCGGTCGAGGGGAGGGTGGATGGGCGAGTTTCTGTCGGGAGGCGAAGAGGGGCTTCGCGCACGAGGGGAGGACACTCCCGCTCCGGAGGCAGGCGACGCGGCCTGCCTCGGTGTCCTGGAGGCGCTGGACGCGGACCTCGACGCGTACCTGGACCGGGAGCTGGTCGACGACGCGCCCGAGGAGGACTCGGAGGAGGACGACGCGGACGACCTGAGTGCGCTGCTGACGTTGGCGGAGGAGGAGATTCGCTGGCTCGCGCGGTCTCCGGAGACGGCGTTCGCGGAGGCGGAGCGCGCCGGGGCGCCGCTGCTGATTCCCGCGTGGATGCGGGAGAATCCTGCTGTTGCCGTGGCGGAGCCCGTGCGTCCGGCCTGGGCTCACGCGCAGGTGCCGAGTCCTCCCGCGTCGTCGCGGAGCCTCCCGTGGAGCCAGCGTGCCTCCGCGGCGCCCGCGCGGCCCAATCTCCAGGAGCGGCCCTGGGGCATCCCGATGTGGGAAGGCCCGCCGCGGACGCCGCACCGGGGCTTGGACATCGTGTCGGGCGTCCTGCTCGGCGTCGCGGTGGTGGGGGCGCTCGCGGCCGGGATGCTCGTGGTCGCGAGCGTGCGCCTCTGGGAGGTCGGCACCTTCCGACAGGTGGAGGTCGCGGAGCTGCGCGCGGAGGCACAGCGGCCCGCCCTCGCCGACACGCAGGTGCCCGTGGCGCCAGCAAGCCCCGTGGCGCCGCCGCGGCCGATGGAGGCGCGAGAGATTCCTCCGCCTGTCGTGGGAGCGATTCCCTCCGTGCCGTCGTCAACGCGGGTGGGTGATATCGCCAGCGCGATTCAAGCGCCGCCCGCGGAGGCCCCACCGGCGGCCGCCGCGTCACTCGCGACGATGGAGGCCACCGATGCGCTCGCCCGGCAGGACACCCTCGCCGTCACGTCTCGCGTGAGGCGCGCCGAGGAGGCCGCCGTCGAGCAGGAGGCTCCACGGTCGGCACAGGGAGAAGCCCAGGCTCCGGTCCAGGAGCTGACCTTCGAGGAGGAGGCCACCCCCGAGGACTCCACCCTGTCTTCGCGGGATGAGGCCGTCGTGGAAGAAGAGGCCGCCGAGTCGGAGCTCGACGAGGAGTTCGCTCGGGAGCTGGGCTTCACGGAGGAGGCCGCACCCGAGGCGTCGGAGCCCACCGCCGCTCGGACCGTGTACGTCCCTCCCGAGCTGGGAGAGAAGGAGCACCTCACGGCGGACGACATCCAGCAGGTGGTGGTGGCGAACCAGCCCGCGGTCGCCGAGTGCCTGCACCAGCACGCCGCGGAGTCCCTGTTGGAGAAGGGCGGCCACTTCGTGGTGAGCTGGTCCGTGCAACCCGGTGGCGAGACGACGGACGTGGCCATGGACACGCCCGCGTTGCGCGCCACGCCCGTCGCCAGCTGCATCGAGGGCGTGGTGCGCGGCTGGAAGTTCCCGATGCACGCGGTCCGCATGCCCGCGCCCATCCACTTCCCGTTCGTCTTCTAATCAGGCCTCGCCCGTCTCGTGGCCGAACATCTCACCGGGGTTGGGCGCGGCGGGGCCGTTGGGGGCGTTCTTGAGCAGCGGCTTCTGCCACCGGCCGGAGAAGTAGTAGGCCATGCTCACCGCCAGCGACACCGCGAAGCTCAGGGCCATGGCAATCCACACGCCCTTCACGTTGTCCATGCGGCGTGACAGCCAGTACGCCACGGGGACTCGCACCACCCAGAGGCTCACCAGCGAGAACACCGTCGTCATCATCGTGCGGCCCGCGCCGTTGATGACGCCGTTGCTGACGAAGATGAGCGCGAAGAGGACGTAGGTGCCGCCCACGATGTGCAGGTACTCGACGCCCGGCGCGAGCACGGCCGGGTCCGAGACGAACATGCTCAGCAGGGCCTCGGGGAACGTCACCGCCATCGCGGAGATGAGCAGGGTGATGCCCCCGCTGAAGATGCATCCCCACTTGAAGACCTCCTGCACGCGGTCATACCGGCCCGCGCCCAGGTTCTGTCCCGCGAGCGTGGAGACGGCCATGCCGAACGTCATCGCCGGCATGAACGCAATCTGGTCGATGCGCGAGGCCGCGCCGAAGGCCGCCGTGGCCACCTCGCCGAAGCCGTTCACGATGCCCGTCACGAACACCATGCCGATGGACACGAGCGACTGCTGCACCGCGGCCGGCACGCCGATGCGCAGCGTCTTCAGTGTGGTGGGCCACAAGTGGTCCAGCCGAGGCAGGCGAGGCGCGACGGGGGCCTGCTTCATGCGCAGGTAGGTCAACAGCGAGATGAGCGCCAGCACCTGCGCGACCACCGTGGCCCACGCCGTTCCGTTCAGCCCCAGCTTGGGCAGCCCCAGCCAGCCGAACATCAGCACGGGGTCCAACGCGATGGTGAACAGCACCGAGCCCGCCTGGAAATAGAGCGGCGTCTTCGAATCACCCACGCCCTGCAGCAGGCTGCGCGTGAGGAAGAGCCCGAAGCCCAGGGGCATCGACAGCAGGAAGACGCGCAGGTAGCTGACGGACTCCTCGAAAATCTCCGGCGGCGTGTCCATCAGCCGGAGGATGGACGGCGCCAGCCACTCGCCCAGCACGGTGAGCACCAGGCCCAGCGAGTAGATGAGCACCGTCGAGCTGTCGACGACCTTGCGCAGTTCGTCCATGCGCTTGGCGCCGTAGTTCTGCGACACCAGGATGCTGGTCGCCATCGTGAGGCCCATGCCGATGGAGAACAGGACGAAGATGACGGGGAAGCTCACCGTCACCGCCGCCAGCGCCTCGGTGCCCAGGAACTTCCCCACCCAGATGGCGTTGATGAAGCTGTACGCCGTCTGCAGGAAGCTCCCCACCAGCATGGGGATGGAGAAGGCGACCATGTGGCGCGGAATGCTGCCCGTGGTCAGGTCTCGGCCGAGCGGTGCCTTCATGAGCCGCGGCCCTCGTTCAGGGATGCCATTGAAAATTCCTCGATGCTGGCCCCACCCGTGTCTGGGCCATGAAAGGAATTCGCCAGGAGCCTGAATGGAAGCGCGGTTCCGGGTGAGGGTGACGTCGTCTTTCCGGGTGCGGGTGCCCCTCGGAACCCACGTCCAGCTTATGGAGCCAACCCGGGGCCGCAAGGACTTTGTCGACACCCGGAGGGCGAGCGGCCAGGCACTTCCTCCAGGTCGTGAACAGGAGCGGGGGTCGGCTTTATGCTCGTGGACGATGCGCACGCCCCTTCCGCCCGAGGCCGCTCCCGGCACGCAGCCGACGGAGCTGCACGTGTGTCACAACTGCCTGGTGAAGCTGGACGCGAGCCTGGGCGGCGTGGACCTGCCGCGCCGCATCCGAGAGTCCCTGGCCGCGCGGGGACTCGCGCCGACCTCGCGCGTGTTCTCTTCCGGATGCCTGGGCGAGTGCCCCGTCGGCAAGGTCACCGTGCTGGTGATTCCCGCCAGCGGCGTGGGCTGTCACGCCCGGCTCATCGACCCGGAGCAGGACGGCGAGGACCTCGCCGAGCACCTCGTGCGGCGGGCCGCGCGAGCTGAGCGGCCTTGAGCAGCGCCTCCACCATGGGCACGCAGTTGGCCTGTCCCTTCCCGGCGATGGCGTAGGCGGTGCCGTGGTCCGGCGACGTGCGCGGCACGGGCAGCCCCAGCGTCACGTTGACGGTGCGCTCGAAGTCCAGCGCCTTGGCGGGGATGAGTCCCTGGTCGTGATACATGGCCAGCACCGCGTCGTACTTCGCGCCCGCCTCGTCGGGCTTCGCGAAGAGGCCGTCCGCGGGGAAGGGCCCCTGGGCATCCACCTTCGCCGCGCGCGCCTTGCGGATGGCGGGGCCGATGACCTCCACCTCCTCGCGGCCCAGGAGGCCCCCTTCGCCCGCGTGAGGGTTCAGCCCCAGCACGGCGATGCGCGGCTTGCGTCCGACGACGGGCGTGAGCGCGCGTGAGAGCAGCTTGAGCTGCGCGGTGAGGCCGTCCACGGTGAGCCGCGAGGACAGCGCGGAGAGCGGGACGTGGTTGGTGGCCAGGGCGATGCGCAGGCGCGGCCCGTCCATCATCATCATCACCTCCACGCCGAAGGCCTCCGCCAGCACCTCCGTGTGGCCCATGAAGGGGATGCCCGCGCGCGAAATCTGCTCCTTGGAGACAGGCGCGGTGCACAGCGCGTCCACGTGCCCGGCGCGCATGGCGTCGATGGCGCGCGTGACGTAGGCGTACTGCGCGCGGCCTCCCTCGAGGGACGGGCGGCCGGGGACGCGCTCCTTCGCGGGGAGCTTCGTCACCTCCACCACGGTGGGGGACTCCACGCGGCCCAGGGCGCTGGACTCCACGCGGGCGTAGCGGCGGAAGAGGGGGAAGCGCTCCAGCGAGGGCCCATCCCCGAAGATGACGGGGATGAGCGCGCGGCGCACGGTGGGGCGCGCCAGGGCCGCGGCCGTCACCTCCGGCCCGATGCCCGACACGTCACCCAGGGAGATACCGACAAGGGGGAGGCTCATGAGGCTCACGCCCCGAGCATCCCCCTTGCGCGAGCCTCAGGCTACATCTTCACTTCGACGCTGGCCTTCTGCCGCAGCTCCTGCACGTACTGCTCGAGGAACTTCTCCGTCTTCTGCTCGATGAGCTTGCCCTCCAGCTTGGGGCGCATCTCCTCGTAGGGCGCGGCGGCCACGGAGCGGCGCTCCTCCACCTTCAGCACGTGCCAGCCGAAGTTGGTGCGCACCGGCTCGCTGACCTCGCCCTGCTTGAGGTTGAAGGCCACCTTCTCGAACGCGGCCACCATGACGCCGCGCTTGAACCAGCCCAGGTCTCCGCCGTCCGCGGCGCTGGGGCCCTCGCTGCGGGCGCGCGCCAGGGCGGAGAAGTCCATGCCCTCACGGCGCGCTTCCTGGGCAATGCCCTCCGCCTTCTTGCGGGCCGCGGCCACCTGCTCCTCGGTGGCCTTCGGGTCCACCGACACCAGGATGTGGCGCGCGTGGACCTCCGAGTCCTCGCCCTCCGCGCGGGCGTACTGGTTGTAGGCGGCCTTCAGGTCCTCCTCGGTGACCTTCACCTTGGGGCCCACCTTGGCGCGCAGGAGCTGGTCCCGGAGGATCTTCTTGCGCAGGATGTCGCGGTACTTCGCCAGCGTGAGGCCCTCGGCGGCGAGCGCTTGCTCGAACTGCGCCTGGTCCATGTTGTCGTTCTGCCGGCGCACGTCGTTGACCAGCTCGTCCACCTGGCCCTCGGTCGCGGTGATGCCCAGCTCCGCGATTTGGGCCTCCATCAGCTTCTCGCCGATGAGGGTGTCCAGCCCGGTCTTCATCAGCTGGGCGCGCAGCTCCGCGCGCTTGGCCGGGTCCCCCGCGTTGATGCGGGCCAGCTCCGGAGCCACCCGCTGCTGGACCTCCGACAGGGTGATGATGTCGCGGTTCACCACCGCGGCCACCTTGTCCACCATCTCCGCGCGCGCCGCCGGAGCGCTCCCCAGGAGCGCCGCGACCGCGACGAATGCCACCCGCTTCATCATTCCGTGCATCCTTCCGCACCACCTCGGGCCCGTCCAACTGTCCGCCGGGCCGTCGCTCAATCTCGTTACTTCGCCGCCTGCGGAACCACCGCGGGCTGTCCGCGGATGGCCTGCAGCGTGGCCTCATTCACCTGAACCTGCGCCTTGTCCCTCAGCTCCTTCACGAACGCGTCCTGCGCCTGCGCCCGCTTCTCCTCCAGGAGCTTGGATTCCACCCATTGCCGTGCCTCGGCGAAGTCGCGTTTGCGCGCGGGCTTGCGCTCCAGCACCTTGAACAGGTGGTAGCCGTACTCGGTGGACACCACGTCCGAAACCTGCCCGACCCCGAGCTTGAATACCACCTCGTCGAAGGCGGGCGGCATCTGTCCTCGGGGGAAGAACCCCAGGTCGCCCCCCACCTTGGCGTCCGCGCTCAGCGAGTACCTGCGCGCCAGGTCCGCGAACTTCTTGCCGGACTTGAGCTGCGCCTGGACGCGCCGCGCCTCGTCCAGCCCCTTCACCACGATTTGGGCGGCGTGGACCTGCTCCGCCTCGTGCAGCTCCGACTCATGCACCGCGTAGTAGGCCCGCAGCTCCTCCTCCGTCAGGGCGACCCGCGAGTAGACATGGTGGGAGAAGAGCTTCTCGATGGTGAGCCGGCTGGCCTCGCGCGCCCGCAGCTCCGCGAGGGACAGCTGCCCCTGGGCCAGCACCTCGTTGAAGTTGCCCGCCGGGTAGTCGCCCGACAGGCGCAGCACGCCCCGGTCCACCTCCTCCGGGGTGACGGTGATGTTGTTCTTCCGCGCCGCCTGCAGCAGCAGCATCCGCTGGATGTACGTGTCCAGGAGCGTGCGCTTGAAGGGCTCTATCTCCTCGGGCGTGCGCTGCGCGGCCTCCGTGGAGGCGAGCTCCCGGCCCAGCTCCTGCTCGAAGTCGGCGCGGGAGAGCGCCTCGCCATTCACGGTGGCGACCACCGTGGGGTCCGGCGTCGACTTGGGCGGCGTGTTGCAACCCGAGCCCACCGCGAGGGTGAGCACCAGGGACAGCAGGGGAGCGCGGGTAGGAGAAAGGCGCATGCGCGAAGTCCTGGGGGAAGGGTGGGGGCGGCCACCGAAGGTGGGGATGGCCCACCAGGCTGGCAAGCGGGCCCTCATGGGGCGGGCACCGTGCCGGGCATCACGCCCGTGTGCGCGCGCATGGGCGCCTGGACGTCCACGGGCACCTTTCCCAGCGCGTCCATGTCCACGGAGAGCGAGAGCCGCTTCTCCACGTTCGCCAGATAGTCGGCCCAGGCCCGCGTGCGCTTCTCGCTCTCCAGCCGCACGCGCAATTCCTCGCGCACGTCGTCCAGCGAGAGGTGCCGCGCGGGCTGGCGCGCGCGCAGCTTCAGCACGTGCAGGCCCTTCTCCGTGCGCACCACGTCGCTCAGCGCGCCCTCGTCCGTGAGCGCCCGGGCCGCCTGGGCGACCTCCGGGCCGAACTCGTGGGACAGGGCGTCGAGCGGGAGGAAGCGAAGGTCTCCGTCGAGCGGCGCGGTGCGAGGCTCCTGGCTGTGCTCGCGCGCCAGCTGTCCGAAGGCGGCGAAGTCGCTCGCGTGCAGCGCGCGCGCCTGGGCGAGGACGGCCTGGGCCTGGCTCCGCGCGGCGGCCTCCGCCGCGTCGTCACCGCGCGGGGCGGCGAGGAAGACATGGGACAGCCGCACCATCTCCGGGCGCACGAAGTCGTCCCGGCGCGCGGCGTAGGCCTCCGCCAGCTCCGCGTCGGTGATGGCGACCCGGGCCTCCTCCAGCCGCGAGCGCATCAGCCGCGCCACCAGCGCGCGCCGCGTGGCCTCCACCACCTCCGCGTCGTCCTGGAGTCCCTGGGCCAGGGCCTCGCGCACCAGCAGGTCGAAGCGGGCCAGCGACTCCACGTAGTCGCGCCGCGAGCCCAGGTCCACGTAGCGCTCGCGCAGCGCGGGGCTCATCTCCTGGAAGCGTCGGGTCAGCTCCTCCGCCGTCACCGAATCGCCGCTCCAGCGCGCCACGGCCCGCCCGCCCGGCGGACGGGTGTGGCGCAGGTCCATCACCGCCTGGCCGGAGGGGGCCTCGGCTGGCGCCTTCCCGCACGCGGCGGGTGCCAGCAGGGCGAGGGTGAGGAGGCGCGAGGACAGACTCATGGAGGAGGGCTTCCGGCTAGCACGGCGAGAGGGCCCGGACAACCGGGAGCCCCCCGCCTCGTTGGCCGGCTCACGGCCGGGTGGCATGCGCGGACAGGAACGCTTCCACCAGGGGGAAGATTTCGTCCGGCGCGCGGCGGCCCAGCACCAGGTCCGCGTGCCCGTAGTCCTCCCCGAAGCCGTGCCCCCGCCCGGCCACGAGGAACTTCACCGGACCACCCAGGGCCTCCTTCGCCCGCGCCACCGACATGGGAGGGGCCAGCAGGTCCTTGCTCCCCGCGAGCAGGAGGAAGGGGATGCGCACGTCCGCCAGCGCCTCGCGGTAGTCGACGCCGCCGTCGTACGAGGTGAAACGGTTGGTGGAGATCCACCGGGCGAACTGGCGCGCCACGCCGCCGGAGATGTTGGCGGGCACGTTGGCCAGCGCGCGCCGCACGACGTCCGGCTCCATGTTGTCCGCCAGCATCATGTACCGGCTCAGCGGGCCCGGCGGCGCGCCCAGCAGCGCGATGCTGGTGACGCGGCCGGTGGGGATGACCTTGAGCCGCAGGAGCGGCTCCACGCGCTGGATGAAGGTGCGAAGCCCCGGCTGCACCGCGAAGGTGAAGGGGCTGCCCAGGATGGCCGCGGCCCGCACCGGTGCCTGCGGGTTCTTCGCCAGGTGGGCGTACAGCGTCAGGCCGCCCTTGGAGTGCCCCACCCAGAGCACTTCCTTGGCCCCGGTGGAGACCACGGTGCGCAGCGCGGTGCGCACGTCGTGCTCGGCCTGGTCGTCGAACGTGAAGTCGGCTGCGTCGCCCGCCAACCCCCGCCCGCGCAATTCCAGCACCCACGTCTCGAAGCCCGCCCGCGCCAGGTAGCGCGCCAGGCTGTAGTGCTCGTCGAAGTCCAGGTGGAAGCGGTTGGCGCCCAGCCCATGGCAGAGGATGACGGGCTCGGCGTGCCGACGCTCGCCTCGCGCGTGGTAACGCCCCAGTGCGATGGCCGCGCCGTCGTCCGTGGGCACTCGATAAAGTTCATCCGGACGGAACGTCAGAGTCAGCAAGCCCTCGGTTCCGCGATTCATCGTCCGCGAGAAGAGGTCCGCCATCCGCCCCAGCCGCGCCACCTGTCGCCGTGTCACCCCCCCACTCTAAGCCGGTCTCACGCCCGTTGCCGCGTCCAATGGAGGGCACCCACCCTGGTCGGCAGGGCCGTTGCATCACCCCGGCCCATCTGGGTCCGGAGGCCACGGGATGGAGCGGAACAGGGCAATCAAGGAAGCATGGTCGTCCTTCATCGCCACCGTTTTTCCTACAGACACCCTCCTCAGAGCGCTGCGGGAGATGGAGCGGCACCAGGTGCGGCTCCTGGGCGTCGTCGAGGAGAGCGGCGGGTTGCTCGGGCTGGTGAGCGAGGCGCACCTCCTGGAGGCCTGGCGGGGAGATCCGCTCGCGCCGGTGTCGGACGTGATGGCGTGGGTCGACTCGACGGGAGGGGGCCGCAGGCGCACCGTCCGTGCGCTCGACTCCCCAGCGAAGGGACGAGCGCGGCGCGGAGGACATCCGTCCACCTGACGGGAGGCGGTCGCGCTACAGTGGCGCCGTCGTGCCGGACGATTCCCCCCGTTGGACTGTCTACATGCTGCGCTGCCGGGATGGCTCGCTCTACACCGGCGCCACGAACAACCTGGAGCGCCGGGTGGCCACCCACGGACGTGGGCGTGGCGCGGCGTACACGCGCGCGCGGCTGCCCGTCACCCTCGTCTGGAGCGAGTCCGTCGAGGACCGGAGCGCGGCCCTGCGGCGGGAAGCCGCCATCAAGCGGCTGACCCGAAGCGACAAGTTGATGCTGGTCTCCTCCGCGGTCCGGAAGCGAGGGCGCGGTGGGCGCTGAGCATCCGGGTGCGGAGCGGATGGTGAATGGGCGACCCTTGGCGCGCCCATGTGTCGTCATCCAGGAATCTGGAGCCTGGCCGAGTGCTCTCCCGATACTCGGCCGAGCGCCCAAGCGTTACCGTGGAACCACTCTTCACAGGGGGCAGTTCATGCAGCGGTTGTTTTCAGGAGTCTTCGCGGCGCTGGTCGTCCTGGCCACGGCCTGTGGTGGGGCGCCGAACCATCCGCCCCGGGTCACCAACGGGCCGACACCGTCCCCGAAGACGGTGGCTCCTGGCGGCGTCGTGGAGCTCGTCTTCGAGGTGAAGGACCAGGACGGGGACCCGATTACCTACAACTGGGTCCAGGTGCCGGCGGAGCCAGCGGGCCAGTTCAGTGACCCTCATACCCGTGCGCCCACGTGGACGGCCCCGGCGGTGACGGAGCCCACGCGCTTCCAGCTGCAGGTCAACGTGATGGACGACGAGGGGGGCGGCCTGCTGGGCACCACGCCTACGGTCCTGGTCCGGACGCTGTAACCGCGAAGCGGCTCAGGGCGCGGGCTGGGACGTGGCCGGAGGAGGCGCGGCGGGAGGCGGCGTGCGAGCGCCCTCCTTCTGGGCCTTCCGGTTGGCGCGCACGCTGAAGAGGATTCCCAGCACCAGGAAGACGACGGCGCCGATGCCGGCTCCCACCATCTGCCAGGTGAGGAGCGTGGACGTCACCTCATGGACGACCTTGGGCAGGTTGCACATCGTCTGGGTCGCCAGGGGCGTCTCGTTGTACCAGCCGATGAAGTGAGGGCCGGCCCAGGATGCGACGAGGACGCCCAGCAGGGTCCCCGAGAGGACGAAGTTGAGCAGCGTCTTGGCGGCATTCATTCGCATGCACCTCGGCGGGAGGACGACGGGCCGTGCTTAGTATGTGCACGGCATCCTGGCCAGAGGTGGAACGTGCTAAGGGGTGGGCGTGCCGCTGCTTCCGCTCGCCATCTTGTTCAGCCTGGTCGCCCTGGTGTGCGCCGCCTTCCTCGTCGTCCATGCCTTCCGTCGCAGCGTGGGCACGGGCGTGATGGTGCTGCTCATCCCCTGCTACGTGCTCTTCTACGCCTTCAGCCAGTTCGAGCACCGGCGCAAGGGCCTCATCGTCGCGGGCTTCATGTCGTGCACCGTCCTGGCCGCGGTGTTCCTGGGGCTGAGTGTGCATGCCGTGACGGCGGCGACGGTGCACGTGCCCCCTCCCGGGTTCTAGGCCGCGGGGCGCTCTGTCAGACTCGCCTCGTGAAGAGCGAAGGGAGTCATCGCCCATGAGGCAGGGTCTGGAGGCGCGCTGCGCGAGTCACGCTCAAGCCACGGCGGTGGCCACCTGCGCGCGCTGCGGGGGCTTCCTGTGTGGTGAGTGCCTGGAAGTGGAGGACGCCGCGCCCTACTGCGAGCCGTGCCTGGCGTGGCGACGCAGGAACGAGCGGGCGTCGGGCCTGGCCTGGGCGGTGATGGTGCTGGGCTGCCTGGCGGCGCTGACGGTGCTGCTGCTGGTGCCGGTCGCGGGCTACTTCTTCTTCGGCGGCAACGCCGGATGGAACCGGGAGGCCGGCTTCCAGCTCATCGTGCTGCTGACGCTGCTGTTGGGCGCGGTGAGCGCGCCAGCCCTGGTGCTCGGGCTGTGGGAAGGGTGGCGCATCCGTCAGCGGAAGAGTCCTCGCGGAGGCCAGCGCTTCGTGCGGCTGGGCACGAAGCTGGGGGGCGCCGGCCTGGCCCTCTTCGTCTGCGAGGCGCTCTATGCCGTCTACGTGGCCTGGGCCGTCATGTCCGTGAGCCTGGACTGACGCCTCACACGCCGCGCGCGTTCGGGTCCCAGAGGTACTTGTGCATCTGGAGCTGGAAGCGGACAGGGAGCCGGTCGTCGACGGTCCACTCCGCGAGCTCGCGCGGGTGGAGCTTGTCGAACACGGTGGAGAACAGCAGCGCGAAGGGCTTCTCGGCCAGCCGGTGCTCGGTGATGAGCGCCTTGCTCCACTCGTAATCCTCGCGCGAGCCGATGACGAACTTCAGCTCGTCGCGCGCGTTCATCGACGCGAAGTTGCGCAAGTCATTGCGGGACGACTCGCCCGATGATGGCGTCTTCATGTCGACGATTTTGTGCACGTCCGGAGGCACCAGCCGCACGTCGATGGCGCCGCTGGTCTCCAGCAGCACCGTGTAGCCCCCGTCGAGCAGCGACTGCATCAGCGGGTAGACACCGGGCTGGAGCAGCGGCTCGCCGCCGGTGATTTCCACGCGAGGCGTGCGCAGGGACTTCACCTCCTCGAGAATCTCCGCGTTCTTCCGCCGCTTGCCGCCGTGGAAGGCGAACTCGCTGTCGCAGTAGGTGCAGCGCAGGTGGCAGCCAGTGAGGCGGATGAACGCGCACAGCAGGCCAGCGTGCGAGGACTCGCCCTGGAGCGAGAGGTAGATCTCCTTCACCACCACGGAATCCGCGGAGGGAACGAGACGGGGCTCGATGTGAGGACGCGCGACGGGCATGGCTTCTTCGTGAAACAGGGAGCGGCGCTTCAACCCCAGTCAGCCCGGCAGGTCAAGCCGCGACACCCCGTCTTGAAACAAACGCTTGGGCGAAGGCAGGGGATTCCTCGGAGCGAGGCGCGGGGAAGTCCGTGGAATCTGGCGCACTTGCGGCCGGGCCCGGGCGGGCAGACACGGGGCCGCTGGGGTCCGCCGCCGGGGGCTTTCCGGGCCGGGCTAGGTGCCGCCGCCGCCCTGGGCCCGCCTCGCGGGCACCTCCGCGTCCTGCGCCTGGGAGACGGCGTGGACGGGGCAGCCCTTGGGGAATGTGCCCAGGTGTTCGACCTGGTAGCCCTGGGGATAGCTGCGCACGTTGGGGCGCGAGCGTCCGAAAGAAGGCTCCTGGCGCGGGGACAGGAAGTAGCGGACGAACTTCCCCCGGAGCTGGAGCGCGGAGCGGAACACCTTCCGGCTGAGCGCGGAGGGGCGCTCGTAGTGGAACGCGTCCAGCAGGGCGTCCTCCATGAGCGTGCGCGCGAAGAGGTTCACCAGCTTCTTGGGCGCCAGGTGGGAGGGCGGGAAGGTGGTGAGCAGCTCGAGCGTGGCATCGGCGACGGCGCGGCCGCGCTCGTCGAAGGCGAAGTGCCGGGCCTCGTAGTCATCCAGGTACGTCTCGAACGCGTCGTACGTCTCCGGGATGTCCCGGATGCCCATGTGCCGGCCCACCTCGCGGTAGTTGAGCGTCCACGCCGCTTGCTCGTGAGGGGTGAAGGGCCGCCAGCCGAACTCGGCGACCCAGCGCACGGGCGTCACGACGAAGGTGGAGAGCACGTAGCGCATGTCATCGTTGGAGATGTCATAGGCGCCGTGCATCTGGTTCATGCGACGGAAGGCGCTCTTGCCCGCGGCGCTGTGGATGCCGTGCTCGAGGATGGTGTCGAGGATGAGCACGGTGTCGTCGTAGCGCTTCTGGGTGCGCTGGGTGAACTCCCCCGTCTGGTGCAGCAGCACGCCGATGCTGGGCACCGCGTAGGTGCGGAACAGCGCGAAGCTGAGGGCCTGCTCGATGTCCCAGGGGAACTCCTGGGTGGCGAGGATGCGGACGATGTCCTCGTACTGCGTCTGTGCGTCGAGTCGGTCCGTGCGGTCTCTCAGCGCGAAGCGGTCCATCCGGTGCTCCCTTCCAGCGGTGCGGGCAGCCTACCCGATGGGGCAGGTGGGCGCGCACAGCGGGCCTGGGGGGCGCGGTGGCTGTCAGCTTCGCGACGGCGAGCCCTTCACGCGCGCGACGAAGGCGTCGATGAGGTGGCGGGCGATGCTCAGCCTGGGAGGGATGCGCGGCAGGTGGTCGGGGTGGAACCAGTCGGCCTCGGCAATCTCCTTGCCGTCGACGCGCACGTCACCTCCCGCGTACTCGGCTGTGAAGCCCACCATGAGCGAGCGCCCGAAGGGCCACGGCTGCGAGCCGAAGTAGCGGATGTTCTTCACCTCGACGTTGACCTCTTCGCGCACCTCCCGGGCGACACACTCCTCCAGGGACTCGCCCGCGTCGACGAAGCCCGCGAGGGTGCTGAACATGGGCTCGGGCAGCGAGGAGTTTCGCGCGAGCAGCATCGTGTCGCCCCGGGTGACGAGCACGATCATCGCGGGGGAGATGCGCGGGTAGAAGGGCGTCTTGTCCACGGGGCAGCGGCGGGCGCGCTCGCCTCGGACGAGCTCGGTGGGCTGGCCGCAGCGTCCACAGAAGCGGTGCTGCACGTCCCACTCCACGATGGCGAGGGCCCGGCCCGCCACCGCGAAGCGCGCTTCGTCCAGCCGCTTGTAGAGAGAGCGGGCGGGCACCAGCGACGTGCCCTCGGGCGGGGTGAAGTCCCGGGGCAGCGGGGCGCAGTAGCAGTCCTCTCCGTCGAGCGCGCCCAGGTAGTGGGCGGAGGCGGTGAGCTCCGGGAACGTGGCGCCCGTGGGGACGGTGACGGTGCCCGCGTGCTCATGGATGAGCACGTCCATGCCTCGCGTGAGGAAGAGCATCGCGCCGTCGCGAGGGCGGTCAGGCGGTTCGTAGCCGGAGAGGAAGGAGGTCACCTCCCCACCTTAACGGCTCGGCCGGATGGACGCAGGTCTCGTTGCGAGCGCCCCGAGGGAGTGGCTCAGCTGCCCTGTTCGATGAGCTCCACGCGGTAGCCGTCCGGGTCCTCGACGAAGGCGATGACGGTGGTGCCGTGCTTCATGGGGCCCGGCTCGCGGACGACCTTTCCGCCCGCCTGCCGAATCGCGTCACACGTGGCGCGGATGTCCTTCACGCCCAGGGCCACGTGGCCATACGCGGTGCCCAGTTCGTACTTCTCCACGCCCCAGTTGTACGTGAGCTCCAGCGCGGGGTGCGTGTCCTCGGGGCCGAAGCCGACGAAGGCGAGGGTGAACTTCCCGTCGGGGTACTCGTGGCGGCGCAGGAGCTTCATGCCGATGACCCGCGTGTAGAAGTCGAGCGACTTCTCCAGGTCTCCAACGCGCAACATGGTGTGCAGGATTCGCATGCGCGCTTCATAACCCCATCGAGCCCGTGCGTCTCGCTGCGCGAGGGCCGCGTGACTACGGGTTCACGGAAGACTCGTTGGTGGGGACCTTTCGTGGAACGGTGAACGCCCCCACGGGCACCCGACCGTCGGGAAGCAGGGGGACCTCCGCCGTGCGCGGCGCCACGCGGGACTGGTCTCCCCCTGAGTGCCACAGGCCCACGAGCACCTTCCACTCACCGGGCGGCATGCCGCGCGTGGAGACGGAGAAGGCGTCCCGCAGCAGGGTGTCCCGAGGCGCCTCGGAGAAGAACCAGGTGCCGCCCACCACCTCGTGGTCCGCGCCCAGGCGCAGGCCCTCGGCGGAGACCACGTGCACGAAGATGCCCACGGAGCGAGGCAGCGGCCCCGTCACGCGCCAGTACAGCACCAGGGACGCGATGCCCTCGGCGTCGGGCTCCACGGGAATCTCGGAGGCGACCAGCTCCACGGGCAGCTCGAAGCGCGCGTTGACGGGGTGCGCCTCGGGTGGAAGCTGCGCCACCGTCAGGGGCGTCCCGTTCGCGTTGCGGAGGTGGGGCAGCGCCACGGGCTCGGGCCAGAGCGCGAGGAGCAGGCCCCACGTCACCAGCGGCACGGCCGTGACGCCGAGCGCGGCGGGCGTGGGCAGCGGCTGTCCTCGGCGCTCACGCCACGCGAGGAAGCCCAGCGCGACCCACGCGAGCGCGGACACACCCATGCCGCCCAGCCCCGAGCGAGGCCGGAAGCTCAGCACCACCTGCTGCTTGCCCGCGGGCACCTGGACTCCGAGCAGGCCGTCTCGGGAGATGACCTCGCCTTGCGCGGACTTCCAGCCGGGGTGCCAGTTCTGGTTCACGAGCAGCACGGTGGGCCGCGTGGTGTCCACGTCGATGGTGAGGCGGTTGGGAGTCCACTCCACGCGTCGCGCGGTGCCGGAGCCCGGGTCCTCGAGATACTCCTCTTGTCCCAGGTCGCCGCGCAGCCGAGGGGACATGGGGACGGGCCACGCCTCGAAGCAGGCGATGGAGCCTCGGTTGAGCGCGAGCAGGTGTCCTTGCGACCAGCGATTGCCGCGCGCCTGCGCGAAGGGCTGCTCCTTCTCGACGGGCATGGGAATCATCTGCGCCCAGCGCGTGAGGTTGTCGAAGGCGCGCACGTGCAGGCCCCAGCTCGCGAGCGTCACCGCGCACGCGGCCACCGCGGCCCACGTCCATCTCGCCGGGGCGCGCCACGAGCGCGCGAGCAACACGGCGAGCCCGAGCGCGGCGAGCTCCGCGAGGAAGAACGCGGTGGGGATGAGGAAGCGCTCGGGGTAGCGGAACGCGCCGAAGATGGGGAGCTGGCGCAGGCCGGCGAACAGCGAGGGCGTGACGGTGTAGCCCGCGGCCATCCACGCGGAGAGCACGGCGACGACGGCGGGGAACGCGGCGCGGCGCCGGGCGAAGGCGAGCGCGGGGAGGACGAGGACCAGGGCCACGGGGGCGAAGTAGAAGTTCCCCGGGTCGCTGTAGCCGTTCCTCGCGGGGAGCTGGAGCAGCATCTCGACGAGCAGGCCCAGGGGCTTGCCCGGAGTGCCGGCCATGATGCGCGGCGCCGAGCGCATCGTCTCCACCAGCGGCCAGAGTCGGAACGCACACGCGGCCAGGGTGAAGCCCGCGGTGAGCGCCAGCGACCCCAGCGCCCGGCGACGCTGCGTCGTGCCGCGAAGTGTGGAGAGGGAGCGGCCCGTCTCCAGCGCCACGAAGAGCGCGTACATGGGAACGGGGTACGTGCCCCCGAAGCCGAGCAGCAGCGCGAACACGCCGCCAACCATCGCCGCGCCGGACAGCTTCCCGCGTGTGGCCAGCGAGGTGCCGTGCAGGAGCCACGGCAGCAGGAGGAAGCCCGCGAAGTTGAGCCAGCCGATGGACCAGGACAGCGCGGTGAAGCTGATGAGCCCGAAGAGGGGCGCGCCACCGAGTGCGCCCAGCGCCGAGCCCACGCGTCGGCGGGCGTAGCGGAAGAAGCCCTCCATGCCGAGCACGAGGAAGGTCCACAGCAGCAGCGGCTCCGCGCGTCGCGCGCCCACGAGCGAGGACAGGACGAGGGTGGGCGCGAAGGAGCGCGTCTGGGGGCTGCCCATCGAGTACTGGCCACCGCAGGACCACGGGTTCCACAGGGGAAGCTGTCCGTAGTCCGTCACGCTGCGCGTGCTCGCGTCCTCGTAGGAGTCGAGCAGGTGCGAGTCGCGGAAGTCATTCAGTCCTCCCGCCTGCGACAGGGAATGCCAGCACGCGGCGAGCGCGAGCGCACCGAAGAGGGCCAGGCGCACCCCCGTGAGCGAGGCGGCGCGGTGGGCGGCGCGAAGCAGTCCGTGGGTCGAGGTCTTCATGCGGAGGCCGGAGCGCGGAGGGAGGCGAAGGAAGGAAGAGGGACGGACCGTCGTCGCGGAGGGGCGACCCTGCGCCCGGGCCCCGCCGACGCGCGGGCCCGCGCGCCGTTCATCAGTCGTAGAACGGTCGGGGCTTGCACGGACTGGCGTGGGCCTTGCGCGGAGGAAGGACGGGGCCGGAGGCGCGCAGCTCGGTGTCGATGGCGTCGAACACCTCCGTCACGGGCACGTCCCGCCGCCGTGCCTCCTGCATCACCCAGCCTCGCTCGGAGGCACCGAAGTCATCGTCCTGGGACCAGGAGTCTCCCGGGAACGAGTGCAGGGAGCGCCTGCGCCAGTGGGGCTCCGCCTGCGCGGCGGCCCGGCCCAGGACGAGGCGCTCCTCGGTGGACAGCCTCCGGGAAGGGGTGCGCACCTCGGACGCGAGCGCGCGAGCCACCGCCACGCCACCGCACAGCGCCAGCACCAGCCAGCCCGAGAGTGCCACGCGCCGCCATCGCGTCCGCGTCGTTGTCATGGTCATGGAGCCCATCCGCTGGGTGGGTTCCTACTCCAACTCCCTCGGAGACTTCACCCCAT
This sequence comes from Myxococcus stipitatus DSM 14675, assembly GCF_000331735.1. Classification (GTDB taxonomy): domain Bacteria; phylum Myxococcota; class Myxococcia; order Myxococcales; family Myxococcaceae; genus Myxococcus; species Myxococcus stipitatus. The sequence goes on from NC_020126.1 coordinate 595,006, forward strand.
TCCAGGAATTCGGGACGGGGTGCGCGCTGGGCCGCTCGACTCAGGAGCGGTCGTTCTCGTCGGTGTCTGTCTCCAGCTCGTAGGGATTGGCGAGCAGCCGGTGCGCGCCCTCCATCATCTCCACCACGATTTGTCCCGCGGGCAGCACGCTCTCGATGCGGGCCATGCTGGAGCCGCTGGCGGGCAGCGCCATCTCCTCCAGGTCGCCCTTCGTGTCCGGCGTGGGCACGAAGGCGCTGAAGCGAGGCAGGGCGTAGAGCGCGTCTCCCCCCGTGAGCCCGGGGTAGAGCCGCGTCGTCCCGATGGAGTCGGAGGGATTCGACGGCGCGCGCGCCTCGCGGCCCGCCCACTCGCGCACCACGCGGTTGCGCAGCACGCGCTGCCGGGCCCCCGTCCACTCGGGCCCGAAGAGCGTGGTGAAGTCGGAGTCCCGCGCGTCGCCGTCCACCACGCGCTGCTTGTAGCCCGGGTGCGCGTAGGCCTCGACGGAGGCGACCATGCGAGTGCCCACCCAGACGCCATCCGCGCCGTGGTACAGCGCGCGCGCCGCGCTGAGGCCATCCGCGATGCCACCGGCGGCCAGGATGGGCAACGTGTCGGTCAGGCCGCGCAGCTCCCGCACGAGCTGGAGCGTGGGGAGGGTGCCTCGGTTGTGGCCGGCCGCCTGACGGCCCTGGGCGATGAGTCCATCCACGCCCAACGCCAGCGCGTCGCGCGCGAACTCCACAGAGCTGGCCTGCACCCAGACCTTGGTGCCCGCGGCCTTCAAGTCCCTCACCCAGTCGGAGGGCGGCAGGCCCCAGTGGAAGGCGACCACGGGGACCTTCTCGGCGATGCACGTGTCGATGTGCTCGCGCGTGGTGAAGTCGCCCGCTCGCGCCTGCTCGACGATGAAGTTCACGCCGAAGGGCCGCTGCGTCCCCTCGCGAATGGCGTGGAGGCGCGCGCGCAGGAAGGGGGCGGGCTCGGGCGCGGAGCCCAGCATGCCGATGCCCCCCGCCTCCGACACGGCGATGACCAGCGGCGGCAGCGCCACGAAGGCCATGCCCGCGCTGACGAACGGGTAGTGCACGCCCAGCTCTCGCGTCAGGCGCGTGTGGAGGGTGTTGTCCTCGAGGACATGGATGGGAGGGCGCCGTGGGGCACGCGGCTCCTCTGCGTCCAGCTCGCCCTCTCCCGGAGCAGCCGAGTCGCCCGCGGAGTGAGAAGGGGGCGCGGCGCGTCCGTCGTTCGTTCCGTTCATCGTGTCTCCTCGATGTCGCTGGCCCGCTGACCTCTTGCGAAAGGTTACCAGCATCCCCCCTCCGTTGAGGTCAGGGGGCGGAAGAGCGATGGGCGGCCTGGGTGCTCTTGGACGTGCGCCGGTGTCGGGTGGTGAGCACCCGGCCCGGGCCTACGTCCCGAGTGACTTCCGCATGTGCCGGTGCGGAAGTCCCACGTCCATGAAAGGCTCCGCGTACACGGAATAGCCCAGCCGCTCGTAGAAGGGGACGACCGTCTGCCGGGCGTGAAGGTGGACGTGGGTGAAGCCGCGTCGGAGCAGCTCCGTCTCCAGCGCCTGGACCAGGCGCGCGCCCAGCCGCTGACCCTGCAGCAGGGGTGTCACGGCCATCTGGAAGAGGCGTCCCCCGTGGGGGTCCTCGGGGTGGAAGAGGACACACCCCAGCGCCTGCTCGCCGCGGTGGGCGACCAGGTGGAGGCTCTGCGCCTCGAAGGGAAACAGCACCTGCTCCCGGGTGTGGCCCAGCGGCTCGCGCAGCACGCGGAAGCGCAGCTCCAGCTCCGCGGGGTAGAGCGCGTGGCCGGGCTGGATGAAGGAGAGCTCGAGGTCGGCGGTGCTCATCGCTCAGAAGGTTCCGGTGAGCTGGAGCGAGAAGGTGCGGCCGTACTGGGGCACCGGCGCGATGGAGTTCTCGTCCGAGACGGGAATCCGGTAGTTGGCGTCGAGCAGGTTGTGGACGCCCGCGAAGTAGCGCAACGGGCCGTAGTCGCCGGAGAGGCCGAAGCCGACGAGCAGGGCCTCGCCGCTGTCGGCGCCGCCCGCTCCGGTGGGCCGCGCGCTCTGGTAGGTGGCCTGGGTCGCGAAGCGGATGTCTCCGTTGCCGATGGGCATCAGCAGGCGCCCGGAGACCAGGTGCGCGGGCGCGGCGGAGGCCACGTCGTCCGAGGCATTGCGCAGCTTCACGTAGGAGTAGCTCATGTCCACCAGCAGATAGCGTCCGGGCTGCCAGTGCACGCCCGCCTCGGCGCCCCAGGCCAGCGTGGTGCCGCTGTCATTGGCGAAGACGAGGCACGCCGCGGAGCCACACTCTCCGGAGGGAGACGCCTCCGGGCCGAGCTGCACCAGCTTGGAGATGCGGTTGTGGTAGCCGGCCACGGTGAGGCGCAGCTCGTCCGTCAGGTCGTGCGAGTGCTCCAGCTCGAAGGTGGTGATGGTTTCCGGGTCCAGCTTGTCGGGCGCGGCCTGGGTGATGCCGTCGGCGTAGAACAGCTCGTAGACGTTGGGGGCGCGGAAGGCGTTGCCGGCGACCAGCTTGGTGAGGCCCGCGTCGTAGGGCCGGGCGATGAGGGCCAGTCGCGGGGTGATGGGCGTGGTGTCCAGGTCCAGGTACTTGTCCAGGCGCACGCCGGCGGAGACGCTCAGGCGCGGGTGGAGCTGCCACTCATCGAGCAGGTAGGCCGACAGCAGCGTGCGCGCCTTGGTCTCCAGCGGCGTCCTTCCGGCGGTCTGCCACACGCGAAGCTGGCCCTGGGCCTCCACGCCGAGCGTGAGCCGGTTGTTCTTGAAGATGCCCACGCGCGCGCGCAGCTCGCCGCTGACCCAGTCCGCGTCACCGCCCTCTTCCCGAGGTCCACCGGCCGAGTCCGGGTACACGTAGACGCCGTCGTAGCGGCTGAGGTCGAAGGCGCTGCGCGCGGAGAGGCTGAAGCGCTCGGAGAACTCGCGCTCGTAGCGGGCCTCGAGGAAGAAGCGCAGGTCCTTGACCTTGTTGCCCTCGGTGCCGGGCAGGGTGTTGTAGGGCGCCGTGGGCAATTCCTTGGTGCGGACGTTGAGGAGGCCCTGGAAGGAGAAGTCACCCACGCGGGCGCGCAGCGTGCCGGAGGCGGCGCGCTCCGAGTCCAGGCCCTTCACGAGGTGCTCCTGGTTCTGGTCCGTGAGCAGCCGGGTGGTGTCCGCGCCGGACGCCGTGAGGGCCGCGGCGCTCACCAGCACGGAGCGGTTGCCTTGCTCCCAGGACGCGGTGGCGTGCGCGCGCGTGGTGCCCAGCGCGCCCACCGCGCCCGTGACTTCCAGGTGCTTGTCCTGTCCCAGGGACTCGCGCGGAACCACGTTGATGACGGCGAAGAAGGCGCCGGTGCCGTAGAGCGAGCTGCCCGGGCCGCGCACCACTTCGATGCGCTCGATTTCGAGCAGGTCCACGTTGAAGTCGTGCGCGGCGAAGCCCTGGCCGGCCCACACGTCGTTCATCGCGTGGCCGTCCCAGAGGATGCTGATGCGGGTGTTGAGGTCGCCCGGGGGCGAGAAGCCGCGCACGCCCAGATAGGTGTACGTGCGGTCGTCGGTGAGGAAGAAGCCGCGCACGCCGGAGAGCGCCTCGGCGAGGGTGCGCCAGCCGAACGCGCGCAGCTCCTCCTGGGTGAGCACGGTGGTGGAGGCGGGGGCGTCGTCGACGGCGACCAGGTTCTTGGACGCGGCGCGGACGGGCGGGGGCGCGTAGCGCAGCTCCGCGTGGACCTTCACCTCTTCGTCCGCGACGACGGTGACCTTCTGGCGCAGCGGGCGCACCTCGCGGCTCTCGACCTCCAGCTCGTGCTCCCCTTCGGGGAGGGTGACGACGGTGGGGGTGAAGCCCGCGGGCTTGCCGTCCACGCGCACGGTGGCGCCATCGCGGTTGGCGGTGACGACGAGTCGGCCGGAGGGCCGGTCCTGGACACGCAGCGACACCGCGAGCGGCACGTTGCCATCGGCGGGCACGTCCACCACGTACTGGCCGGGGGCGTAGCCGGGGGCGCGCACGTAGAGGATGCGCTGGCCGGGAGGCAGGCGGGCGCGGCCGGGGAGGCGGGTGATGACGGGGCCGTTGGGGGCGTCGCGCACCTCGGCGCCCTCGGGGGTGCCGGTGAGCTCCACGCCGCCGGTGATGAGGAACAGGTCGAAGGTCTGCTCGGTCTCCTTGCCGCGCGCCAGGGTGATGGTGGCCTCGGTGGGACGGTAGCCGTCCTTCTTCACCATGATTTTGTGACGGCCCGGGGACAGCGCGAGCGTCTGCGGTGAGCGGCCCCGGCTGCCCAGGTCCATGCGGTCCACGTAGACGTCCGCGCCCTTGGGCACGGTGGTGACCTTGACGAGCGCGACCTTGGGGCGCAGCCGGTCCAGGGAGCGCGAGACCTCCGCGGCGTCCTCGGTGGGCAGGTCCTCGGTCAACAGGTCGTTGTAGTAGCGGTACGCCTCGTTGAACTTGCCCAGCGCCTCGAAGCAGCGGGCGATGTTGAAGAGGACGTTGCGGTTGGGCACCAGCCGGTAGCTCGTGAAGTACGAGCGCAGGGCCTCCGTGTATTGGCCCTTGGCGTAGGCGTCATTGCCCAACTCGAAGGCGATGTCGGCCTCGTCCGCGTTGTTGTCCGCGTACGCGGGCGCGGACACGAGGAGAAGCAGCAGGACGAGGAGGCCAGAGCGAAAAGGAAGCATGGGACGGTGACATTCTTCCTTCTCTGGAATGGTAGGTCCATGGGGGCCTTTGGGTGGGCCGTCACATGTCAGACCTTGGGGGTAGGAAGAAGTGGACACGCGGTAGAGGGTGGGGTTCCACTTCGGGAGGCGGCGGGATGTTGGGGACAGAGGGTTGGAACGTCGGGGTAGAGAGGAGCGAGGCCGTGGGAGAGGGACCGAAGCGCCCGGCGACATACGAGGACCTGCTCGCACTGCCAGAGCATGTGGTCGGGCAAATCATCGACGGGGAACTCATCGTGATGCCGAGGCCGGCGAGCCCCCATGCGAGGGCCAACGCCCACTTGTTTGGGGAGCTCTACGGTCCGTTCGGGAGAGGCCGAGGGGGCCCGGGAGGGTGGCAGCTCTTGATGGAGCCGGAGCTGCACTTCGGCGAGGACGTCCTGGTCCCTGACCTGGCGGGCTGGCGCCGGGAGCGGATGACTCCGGAGATGTCGGACGCGCCGTACTTCACCCTGGCGCCGGACTGGGTCTGCGAAGTGCTGTCGCCTTCCACCGCGGCTGTCGACCGGGTGAAGAAGAAGTGCATCTACGCCCGGGAAGGGGTCGAGCACCTCTGGCTCGTGGACCCGAGGGCGAGGACCTTGGAGGTGCTGCGCTTGTCGGGCCAGCACTGGGTGGAGCTCGGCACGTACAGTGGAGATGAGCGGGTGCGTGCCGAACCGTTCGAGGTGCTGGAGTTGGAGCTGGGCATCTTGTGGCAGTGGTCAGAGCAACCGCCGAAGACGCCCTGAGTCTCCCCGTCAGTGCATGACGCGTGGCTTGGATGCGTCCGTGTCCTGAGGAGGCGCTGCCTGACGCATGAGCAGGTCTCCCACCGTCTGGAGGACCTGGGTGGTGGCGCCCTCCGGGTCCCTGAAGAAGTGGGGCGTCCAGAGGCGCACGAGCTTCCAGCCCTGTCCCTCCAGCACGGCGGAGCGGAACAGGTCCCACTCCACGCGGTCCACGGCCTTCGGGTAGCGAGTGCCGTCGCACAGCAGGCCCACGGTGACGTCACCGGGGGAGGTGGGGTGTTGCAGGGCGATGTCCACGCAGAACCCGTCGTTGCCCCAGTGGACATCGGACGAGAGCTGGTGCCGCTGAGCGAGGTGCTGGGCCAGCGCGCGGGCGAACGTGGAGCCCGCCTCGGTCTCCCGCTCGCGGACGATGACCTCTCGGGAGGTGGGTTGAATCTGCGCGCTCGGCTCGCGCGTGGCTTCGGCGTGGAGCTGCGCGAGGTTCTCGGCGAACTGGAGATAGGCGAAGAGGAGCCAGCCGCCGTTGGGCTGACGTCCGGACTCCACGGGAGGCAGGGCCGTGTACACGTCGCGGGGAATCGAGGTGACCAGGTGCACCTGCTGCCGTGCGCGGGTGACGAGCACGTTGAGGCGCCGTCCTCCGCCCGCGCTGCCGAGCGGGCCGAAGCGCCGGTAGAAGCGACCTTGGCGGTCGGGGCCGTAGGTGGTGCTGATGATGAGGTGGTCTCGCTCGTCGCCCTGGACGTTCTCCAGGTTCTTGACGAAGAGGCCCTCGAAGGAGCCCGCGCCGCGGCGGGTGCGCGCGGCGGCGAGCCGGGTGGCGAAGGCGGAGTCCTCGGCGGCCATCTCGTCGAGGACGTCGGTGATGGCGTCTCGCTGCGAGAGGTTGAAGCAGGCGATGCCGATGGAAGGTGGCTCGGCGCGCGCGAGCAGCTCCTTCACGAGCTGGCCCACGGCGCGGGCCTCGATGACATTCACCCGCTTCTCATAGGTGCCACCCACGGGCCTCAGGCTCAGGGGCGCGTGGGGAGCCCGGTGCGAGGGATGCGCGGGGATGGCCTGGAGCCGCTTGTCGTAGAAGTGCTCGTTGCTGAAGGCGATGAGGTCCGCGTTCTGCGAGCGGTAGTGGACGTCCAGGTAGCACTGGTCGATGTCCAGGTTGAGCGCGGCGGACAGCAGGTCCTCGACTTCCGACTGCTGGTCCTCGAAGAGACCCTGTTCCGTGTCTGACTCCACTTCCTGGCTCTGGACGACGGCGGACTCGAAGAAGCGGGTAGGAGGGAGCTGCTTCGGGTCTCCCGCGATGACGACGCGGCGGGCGCGGGTGAGGACGGGCAAGGCTTCCTCGAGCCGGCACTGGGAGGACTCGTCGAAGATGACGACGTCGAAGATGGGGCGGCGCGGGAAGATCTGCGCCACGGTTTGCGGACTGGCCATCCACACGGGCCGGGCGTCGAAGAGCGGGTCTCCGCCTTCCTGCTCCAGTCCGGTGGCGATGACCTGACGCACGCGCATGGCGCGCTCGCCTCGGAGCATGAGGCGGCGGCGCAGCTCCGCGCCCTGGCTGTTGAGCCGGCCTCCGGTGCCCGCGAGCAGCCGCTCGCGCTGACGTTGCGTCCAGCGGTGGAGGATGGCGTCGCGCACCAGGGAGCGCTTCTTCTCCTCGAGCACCCGGTAGCGGGACTGGGTGGACTGGGTGCGGTCCGCGTCGATGTGCTGGAGGGCGGGGTTCTCACGCAGGCGCGAGGAGACCTCTGCGGCGAGCGTGGACTTGAGCACCGTCGTCCAGCCCGTCTCCACATCCACGCCTTGTCGAGCCAGTGCCTCCACCGCCGTGGCGAGCGCCGAGGGCATGCCGGACAGCAGCACGCGCATGCGCAGCAGCCCCTCCACGGTCGACAGCCGCGACTGGAGCGAGGTCGCCACCGGGGACAGCTTCCCTCCGGCGCGCAGCTCGCGTGAGCGCAGGTCGAGCCAAGGCGTGGAGAACAGTCCTGTCGCCGTGAGCTGCTTCTCCAGCCGAGCCACCGCCGAGCCTCGTGTGGGAGACTGGCGCAGTCCCGAGAGCAGCGCGGTGCGAGCGGCGGCGTCACCCATCAAGGCAGCGCGCACGGCCTCGCGGCACGAGGCGAGCAGGGGTGTGCCGTGAAGTGTGTCGAGCAACTCGAAGAGGGCGCCATGGGCTCGCAAGTCTCGGGAGAGCGTCTCGTCGGGGAGGCTCGTGTTCGAGGCGGCGCCAGGAACCAGGGCGGAGCGGTGGAACTCACCGAGGAGCGCGCGTGCACGAGCCCCCGTGAGGAAGCGGCTGACGCGCTCGGCGGTGAGTGCGCCCAGCGTGAGGCCGAACTGCTGGAGCACCTTGCGAGCGCCTGCCTTCCGCGCGAAGCAGAAGAAGGCGTACCACTTGCTGGCGATGCCCAGATACGCGCTCAGCGCGGCGAGCGCGGTGGACAGTGCGCCCAGGGCCTGGGGCTGCTCGCGGTGAATCAGCGCGAGCTCCGTGTCGAGAGGCCCTTCGGAGAGCACCTTCACCTGCGGCGCGAGGCTCTCGAGTTGTGCCTTCGCGGTCCGCACGGAGTCCACGGAGGCCGAGCCCCAGCGCGCGAGGGACTCGGGGCTCGTTGTCTCGAGCACGGAGGCGAGTTGCTCCGCGAAGGTGGCCCGTGCGGCGCCTTCGGCTTCGGGTTCCGCGCCGAAGGTGGGGATGTCGGGTGAGGCGACGGCATCCGCCTCTCGGGCCGCGTCGACGGCGGTGCTCAGCCGCTCGCGGTATGTGCCGAGGGGTGTGGCCAGATAGGTGGACAGGTCCACCCCCAGCGACTCCCGCCAGGGATTGTCCGGGTAGCCCTCCTTGAGCGCGCGCTCCAGGACCTCGCGAGTCTCTCGCTCACGAGGGGTGACCTCGGCCAGGCGCGCGGAGGCGAGAGATGCCGTGGAGGGGGCGAGCTCGGCGGGCGCATCGAGCGAGAGCCATTGACCGACGAGCTCATGGAAGGACGGCTCGGTGTCGCCGGCGGGGCGCTCGGAGAGGGCGCGCTCGGCGGTGGTGAGCTCGTCGTGGAGCGTCTGGAGTTCGTCGTCGACGCGAGCGAGCTCCTTGGTGATGGCGGCGTTCGTGCGGGCCTCGGGCAGCGTGTCGAGCTGCTCGCGGATGCCCATGTACAAGTCACGCTGGTCCCGCTGGGCGTCATGGACGACGGCGCACAGGGTGCCGAGACCCATGTGGTCCAGCCGGTGTTTCACGACGTCGAGCGCGGTGCGCTTGTCGCAGACGAACAGCACGCGCTCTCCGCGCGCGAGGTGGTCGCCGATGGCGTTGGCGATGGTCTGTGATTTCCCTGTGCCGGGAGGGCCGTGGATGACGAGTCCTCGGCTGCTGCGCGCCAGTCGCACCGCGCGGGCCTGGCAGGGGTCGGCGATGGAGACGAGGCGCTCCTCGGCGGCGCGCTTGAGTCCCTCCAGGTTCCGTTCACCGCCACCGGAGTGGGCGGACTGTCCGAGGGACACGTCCACGCGCAGGAAGCTCTCCAGGGGACCGGAGATGGGCTCTCCGTCCACGAGGGCGCGCATGTCGTCCACGAGGCTCTGGTTGGACAGTGGATACAGGCCGAGCACGGCGCTGGGGAGGATGGAGGCCCGCGTGTCGCCGTCGTCGTTGTCGTTGCGAGGGACGGGGGAGAGGAGTGTCTCGGCGGTGAAGGGGGCGGGGGTGGGTAGCTCCAGGGCCTTGGCGACCAGGGTCACCAGCTCCTGGACTTCTCGCCACGGGTCCGCGCCGGTGTCATCGGCGAAGAGGTTGCTGAAGCGCTGGCCGGTCTGTTGTTCCAACCAGGCGAGCAGCGCGGTGTTCGGGGCGACGCGGTCCACGCCTTCCTCGGCGCCTTCGAGCTCCACGGAAGGCGCGCGCCCCTTCTTCAGGGTGATGCGCACGGGGACGAAGGCGATGGGGGCGAGCACTCGCCGGGTGCCAAAGCCTCGCTTGTCCTTGGGACTCGGGGGCAGGTGCAGCAAGGGGAAGCCGACGTGGAGGACATGCGCACCGGTGTCCTGCTCGAAGATGCGAGCGTCCTCGACGATGGCGGCGAGCTTGCGCAGCAGGGCCTGTTGCTCCTCCTCGGCACGGGTCCGGGGCGGAGTGTCCTCCGAGGTGAGCGAGGGCGCGGTGTCATCCAGGGAGACGGTGTCGTCCAGCGGGACGCTCGTGCCGTCGCGAGGAGGTGCCTTGAGGGTCTCGGGAGGCTTCACCGAGAGCCGGGCCTGGGCCTTCTCTCCGAGGAGGGAGGCCAGCACCTCATGGGGTGGGGTGCCGTCCAGGCGGCTCAGCGTGGAGAGGTCCAGTCGCTGGCGGCTGTGGTGGGGGCGGCAGTTGAGGCTCGGTCCGGACGCGAGCGCGGCATAGAGCCGCTCGAGCATCTTCTCGAGGACGCGGTTGCGGGACTCGGACGACACGGCGGTACCTCTCTCGAGAGGAGGGAGGTGGCGGGTCTATCACGAGGCCCGGGGAAGGGGCCTCAGTCCGACAGTGCGGCGGCGAGCTTGCGTGCCGCGGCCTCCAGCGCCTCGGCTGGGAGGTGGTCGGCGGGGGGCGCGTCGAACACGGCGCGGCCCCACAGGCGCTGGGGGGTCTCGCGGTAGCGGGGCACCAGGTGCAGGTGGCAGTGACGAAGCACGTCGCCGATGGCGAAGGCGTAGGCGTGCTCGGCGCCCAGGGCTTCGCGTTGGGCGCGCATGACCCGCGCGGCGAAGCCGCCCAGCTCGCGGGCGGTGGCATCATCGAGGTCGTACCAGGCGCGAGCATGTTGCTCGCTCGAGATGACGACCCAGCCGGGCACGGGGCTGGGGCCGGCGATTCCATGCAAAACCAGTCCAGGGGCCCGGGCGATGATTCCGCCCACAGGGCGATGCTCGCCGCGCGCGATGGCACACCCGAGACATGGCTCATTCACATCCATCATGGCGCGCACCGTACCAGCCGAGTCGTGCGCGAGCGCGGTGGTCGCAAGGGGGATTGACCCGGGAGGGTCTCGGTGGACCCTCGGCATTGTCAGACTATGGGAGGATGTTTTGTGATCGACGAAGTCCCGAAGGGGTCCCGAGAGGGGCGTTCAGGAGACTGTCGTCTGCTTGACGTGAAGGGGCAGTGTCGGAGAGTGTCCGCCAACGCTCATTCACGTGTTGGGGCGTGAGAGCCCAAGCAATTCTTTTCAAGGTGGGGAAGATGAAGAAGCATCTGGTTATGGCCGTGGTGCCGTTCCTGGCGCTGGGGTGCGGGGACGATTTCAAGGACGAGAACGGCGATGGAATCGCCGACGGTGTGCGTGAGCCCGATAACGTCACGGTGGTGACGCCGGCGACGCCGAAGGGGACCATCTCGGGCCAGGTGCTGACGTCAGACCTCAAGCCGCTGACCGAGGCGACGGTGGAGGTCACCATCGGCAGCTCGGCGACGCCGCTCTCGGCGACGACGGACGCCAAGGGCAACTTCACGTTCAAGGACGTCCCGGCCGGCTCCCAGGTGCTGTTGACGTTCGGGAAGTCGGGCTACGCGACGCTGCGCGCGACGGCGACGATTCCTGGCGAGGCGGGCAATGTGCCCCTCAACAACGCCAACGTGAGCTTTGGTCCCGTGACGCTGACGCGTCTGGACGGCTCGCTGCGCTTCCTGCTGGTGACCCCGCAGGGCCGTCCCGCCGCGAACGTCCGCGCGACGCTCGAGGCCAATCCGGCGGGCAACATCACGTTGGACAACAACGACGTCAACCTGAGCATCGTGAGCACGGTGACGGTCGAGGCGACGTCCGACGAGCAGGGCGCGCTGGTGTTCCAGAACATCCCCAACGCGCACGAGATGGTGCGCTACACGGGCAACGTGACGAGCCGCTACCGCCTGTGGGTGTCCTCGGTGGACTCCAACGGTGACGGCGTGCCGGAGAGCAACGGCTACGTCGCGTCGTACACGGCGTCGGAAGTGATTGCCCAGGGCACCACGCGAATCCTCAACCTGCCGGCCTCGCGGCCGACGGGCGCGGCGCTGGTGGTCGAATCCTCCAACGTGGCGACCCTGCGGGCCGCGACCAACACCGAGCCGCTCCGCAACATGGTGCGCCCTGGTGAGCCCATCTATCTGTACTTCAACCAGCCTGTTCAGCAGAGCTCGCTGATGGCGCGCCTGACGGATGAGTATTTCAAGGAGTCGCTGCCGGTCACGGTGGCCCTGGGCAATGGTGGCTACAGTGCAACCATCACGCCTGGCAATGGCGTCGTCCAGGTCGGGAAGGAGTACAATATCGACCTGCGCGCCGTTTCTTCGGAGACGGGTGATGTCTACTCGAGCAAGGGCTTCTTCTTCGGAGGTGATGCGGGCACGGTGACCCCCATCACCATCGCTGAGGCCCGCTACCAAGAGACCTCGGTGGCGGCACCTGCCTCTCAGCAGCTCAATCCGGGTGAGCTGGTATACATCAGCTTCAGTGCCCCCCTGCTTCCTCCCAGCGGAAGCGCCCTTGTCTACTTCGGCGACCTCAACGGCGACGGGCTTTCTGGAAACGCGCCGGGCGAGATTGGCCACCCCTCACCTGGGTTTCCGCTGTACATGGCCGAGCCAGAGGAGCCCTACGCGACGCGCGTGGTCAACCCTGAGCAACCTGTCTTCCCGTTCAGCACGTCCAGCATCAGCTCGCGATACGTGTTCGCCTACCAGTCAGTTCCTGGCGGTCCCACCGTTTCCCTCAACCTGGCGCCCGCCACGGTTCGGATCATGGTGGCCTTCTCGAAGCTGGGGGTTCAAGGCGTCGCGGGTTCCTACGAGAGCATCTGGGGGCAGGCCATTGTTGGCGACCTTGCTCACAATGGGGTTCTGATTCAGCCGGCCCCGACTCCTCCTCCCCCTGCTCCGTAGGGGCGTTACCGTCAGCTGACGCGATTGTTGATACCGCGTTTCTGAATCAAGACAATGCCTCCGTGGGATGCCCCACGGGGGCGTTGCTGTTTCTGGGCTCTCCACCAACAGGGCGCACGGGTGGCGGCTTCAGAACGACAGCCGAGGAATGTGTGCCATGGGACACATCAAGCCCATGGAGACTCATGCCAGAGGTGGCCTAGGAGTGGGCAGAAGAGCAGCCGCATGCATAGATTGGCTGCCTCTGTTTCCTCACATGTGAGGCGCCTGTTCTATGAAGAAGAGAACAGCCAACTCAGTTGATGAAGCCCAGGCCCTGGCGACCCCCGCTCGAGCAGAGGCGGGTGACCGTGCTCGAGTCCTCGTCGTGGATGATTTCGACGATGCCCGCGAGATGTATGCCGAGTACCTGGAGTTCGTCGGCTTCGACGTGGTCACCGCGCGTGATGGCCTGGAGGCGGTCCAGAAGGCTCAGGAGGGCACCCCGGACATCATCCTGATGGACCTGTCGCTGCCCATCTTGGACGGTTGGGAAGCGACGCGGCGCATCAAGCAAGACTCCCGGACCCGGGACATTCCCGTCATGGCGCTGACGGGACATGTCCTCGCTGGAAATGCGGAGAACGCGAAGGAGGCCGGCGCGGATGAGTTTGTCGCCAAGCCGTGCTTGCCCCAGGACCTCGAGAGCAAGATTCGAAACATGCTCAAGTCGAGCAGGAACTTCGTGAAGGAGTGAATAAGTGTATGGCTGGCAGCGCGGGAAGGGCTGCCTCTGTTATTGATTGACCCGCGCGATGACGGAGAACGTGTTGTAGGGAGGAGGGCCTTCAAAGAACCCTGCGATGACCGGACGGTCTTGGTCGTCGAGCTCTATCTGGAAGTCGTGTCTGAGGGGGTGTGGTATTGCTGATGTGTCACTGAGACGAGCCCAGCGCGTCCCGTCCCAAAAGCTGAGGCAGATTATGGGGATTGATGTGGCCTCGGACCAGGCAACAATGGCACGCCCATTCTTGGTGAACCTGAGGGTTGGATTCTTTACATTCGTTGATCGGCTCATTGGGTCATTGTCACACCGCAGGTACTCTCCTTGCTGTTCCCAGAAGAAGCCGTTCCATTTGTGAACATAGATGCCATAGTGTTGTGATGTTTCAAATTTGATGCGAGGAATCGCTCCAATCCAAGCCACTGTCGGAATCCCCTCTGCATCGAGCTGCACGGAAGGGCTACCTCCCTCCTTTGGGAGTCCTGGTGTGGGAAGGTTGTTGATCTTGTCTCCAAGTGCGATCCACTCCGTGCCATTCCATTGGCGGGCGCGGATGTTGCCGAACGTGCCGCCGCTGCTGACTTCCGTCCATGCAACGACATGCTTTCCATTGTCGTCGAGATGGAGTGAAGGGGAGCCTGCTCTGAGCTGAGGGTCTGTCATTTCGATAGGTGCACCCATGGGAGCAGAGGTGGACCCATTCCATTGTCGAATCTCGAGCCGTCCCGGAGCATCTGCTGCTGAGAAGGCAATGCCGAGTAGCTTGTTCTGGGTGACGCTCAGAGAGTACGGGGAATACTCAGGGCTGATGGGGCGATCAGACTCAAGGGGGAACCAAACTGCTCCGACTCGTCGATAGAGTGAGAGAAATTGGCGTTGAGACTGTGTGATGGCAATGAATAGGGTTCCGTCGTGAAGCCTCTTGATGCTTGGATTCGCCAGGAAGCTGGCCGAGAGCACCTTGCCCAAGGAGTTCCACGTCGAGTTGCTCCAATGTGAGACGGCGAAGTCGTAGTTGGTTGCATGCGCCAGGATGGGATTGCTCAGGTCGTCCAGTACAAATGCGGCAGGCGGAAAAGGGGCGAACTGCCTCGAAAGGTCGATGGTGGCCTCAACCCTCATGGCTGGCAGCTCCCACGACCAAACCTCCTGCGGAAGGACCAGCGCATTGCCTGCGAGGTCCGTGATGCCAGACGTTGCCTCCACGGATGCCACATTCGGGACGCTGAGGGTCGCCTTCGGCGAGATCGTGACCGTCATCCCGTCGGAAGAGAGCGTGCGCGTGGCCTCCTGCGGCCCCTGATTGACGAGCAGCTTGAGAGTCTCCGGCGTCACGCTCTGCTCCGCGATTCGCTCCGAGAAGCTCAGCGTGATGGCCTCTCGCACGGAGACGTTCTTCGCCTGAGGTGCCGGAGTCCTCGCCATGACCGTCGGCGCCGTCCGGTCGACGAAGACCGTCCGCTCCTCGGTCTCGACGACCTGTGCCCCCTTGGTGGCGCGGACCTTGATCCTGTGTGTTCCTTCTGGAACCTGGGTGGTGTCCCACTCGAAGGCGTAAGGGGCGGACAGCAGCACACCCGCCCCCTCATCAATCAACAACTCCACCGCGCTGGGCGCCCCGCGGACCTCGGCCTGGATGAGCACCGTTCCTCGCGCATGTGTCACGGCCTCGGGCGAGACGAACCGGGCCGCAAGGGCCTCTACGGGGGGCCCGGAGTCCGGGTTGCCCGCTCCGACATCTCCTCCGTCGGGACTCCCGGAATCAGGTTCGACCTGCTCGACTCCCGGGATGGAAAGGCAGGCGGATGTGACGAGGAGCAGCAACGCGGGGGAGAGAAGTCGTTTCATGGTGTCGGGAATTGCAGAACGTATTCCAAGCATCCCACGAGCCCGGGACGCGAGGCCCCTCTTCCGATGCCCACCTTTCGACGAGGGGGCTCGGCCAGACCCTTGAAATGGCGAGTCTGCTTGGCTGGACGCCCATCCAGCTTCGAGCAGCCCCGCCGACGGATTGAGGGAGTGCCCACCGCCTGACATTCCCCCCAGGCTCCTCCCATCCCGAGACCGTTCCTCCGGGGTGGCAGGTTGCCGTTCTCCGCTGGAATGGATACGCCCTGGGAGTGGGAACCCCTGCCGCCTCCCCGCAGCCGGACGCGTGGACTCCGCCCCCGGAGTTCGACGAGTACCGCATCGTGCGGCCCATCGGACGGGGGCGGACCGGCCGCGTGTACCTGGCTCACGACACGCTGCTCGAGCGCCCCGTCGCCGTGAAGTTCATCCCCACCCTCGGCCCCCACGCCCTCGCCCGATTCCTCGTCGAAGCGCGCGCCGCCGCTCGCATCCAGCACCCCAACGTCGTCACCCTCTACCGGGTCGGCCAACTCGACGAACAGCCCTACCTCGTCTCCGAGTTCATCCGAGGCGTGAGCCTCGACCGGCTCGTGAAGCCCGTGAGCTGGGAGCAGGTGCTCACCATCGGCCAGGACCTCGCCCGGGGCCTCGGCGCCGCCCACCGCCGAGGCGTCCTCCACCGCGACATCAAGCCCGGCAACGCCGTCCTCACCGAGGGCGGCACCGTGAAGTTGCTCGACTTCGGCCTCGCCAAGCTCCTCGACAACGCCGCGGGCTCCGAGGACCCCGCCCCTCCGCGCAACCCCGTCCCTCCCGAGCTCCCCGCCGACCTGGACCCGGACGACTCTCCCCGAGGCTCCCCCCGCTCACTCGACGGTGTCTTCCTCCCCTCGCTGCCTCAAGGCTCACTCGTCGGCACGCCGTACTACATGTCCCCCGAAGCCTGGGCCGGAGAGGAGCTCACCGCCCGCAGCGACGTGTACTCACTGGGCACCGTCCTCTACGAGCTCTGCGCCGGCCGAGGCCCCTTCCGCGAGGTCCCCTGGCGCGAGCTGCCGAACGTGGTCCGGAACCAAGACGCCCCACCCCTCATCCAGGTGGCCCCCCAGGTAGACACCACCTTCGCCAACATCATCGACCGTTGTCTGCGAAGAGAACCCTCCGAGCGCTTCGCCTCCGCGGCCCAGCTCCTGGAGGTCCTCGAATCCCTCTCACGCGATGACGCCCCCTCGCTCGTCCCCGAGGGCAATCCCTATCGAGGACTGCGCTCCTTCGAGGCTGAACACCGCGCCCTCTTCTTCGGCCGCCGCCGCGAGAGCCAGGCCGTCCTCGAGCGTCTGCGCGCCGAGCCCTTCCTGCTCATCACCGGCGACTCCGGCGTGGGCAAGTCCTCGCTGTGTCTCGCGGGCATCCTCCCCGCCGTCGTCGACGGAGGACTCGAGGACGGCCGGCGTTGGCGCACCGTCCGACTCGTCCCAGGCCGCAGGCCCGTGGCCGCGCTGGCCGCCGTGCTCGCCCCCCTCCTGTCCATCGATGAGGACTCGCTCGCCGAAGCGCTCCGCTCGGAGCCCTCCAGCCTCGTGCGCAGGCTGCGCGCACGGTTGGGTGCCCACGAGGGCTTGCTCATCTACGTGGACCAACTCGAGGAGCTGGCGACCCTCTCGGACTCCACCGAGGCCGCGCTGGCGGGACAGGCGCTGGGGGTTCTCGCGGAGGGAGCCAGCGGCGTGCGTCTCCTGGCCTCCAGTCGCAGCGACTTCCTCACCCGCCTCACCACCGTGCCCGGCCTGGGCGCGGAGGTGCCCGGGGCGCTGTACCTGCTGCGCGCCCTGACTCCCGAGGAGACCCGCGAAGCCGTCACCGGCCCCGCCCGCGTGAAGGGCGTGCGCTTCGAGTCAGAACACCTGGTGGACTCCCTCGTCGCCGCGGCGGCCGCGGAGGGCGGACTCCCGCTGCTCCAGTTCGCCCTCGCGGAGCTCTGGGATGCGCGCGACCAGAAGGCCCAGCTGATTACCCAGGCCGCGCTCGACTCCCTGGGCGGAGTCGCGGGCGCACTGGCCCGGCACGCGGACGCGGCGGTGGAGCGACTGCTCCCCGACCAACGCATCGCCGCCCGAGGCGTGCTCCTCCGGCTCGTCACCGCGGACGGCACGCGCGCGCGGAAGACAGACCGGGAGCTCGCGGGAGAAGACCCGCGCTACCGCGCCGCGCTGGAGGCGCTCGTCCGAGCCCGCCTCCTGGTGGCCCGAGAAGCCCCGGAAGGAACGTCCTACGAGCTGGCCCATGAGGCGCTCCTCTCGGGTTGGCGCTCGCTGGCGCACTGGCTCGCGGAGGCCGCCGAGCGTCGCGAGGTGCAGGCCCTGCTCGAGGCCGCCGCCGCGCACTGGGAGAAGCACGGCCACTCGCGCGAGCTGCTCTGGGGCTCGCGCCAGCTCTCCGAGGCCTTGGTCCTGGACACGGGCGAGCTGACCCGCCGTGAGCAGGACTTCCTGCGCGCCTCGCGTCGGACCCTCGTGCGGAGTCGAACCCTCCGGCATGCCCTGGTCGCGGGCTTCCTCGTGTCGCTCGGCCTGGTGTACGGCGGGCTGAAGCTGCGCGACCGCTGGAGCCTGGAGCGCACGGTGCGCGCGGAGCTGGAGGACGCGAGCCAATCCCTCGATTCCGCGCTGCAGGCCAAGGACCTGCTCCTCTCCGAGCGCGTGGAGGCCTTCCGTCTCTACGGCAGTGGCCAGAAGGTCGATGCGGACCGGCTCTGGGGGAAGAGCGTCGCGCGGGCCTCGCAGGTCCGCCACCGCTTCGACGGAGTCGCCGGGCGCCTGGAGCGAGCCCTGGCGCTGGCCCCCGAGCGCTCCGATGTGCGCGACGCGCTCGCGGGGTTCCTCTACGAGCGCGCCCTCTGGGCCGAGCAGGATGGAGAGCTGGCCGCGCTGCCCACGCTGCTCCAGCGCCTCCGGCTCTACGACGCGGAAGGGAGTCGCTGGAAGCAGTGGACCGCGCCCGCGCGCCTCACGCTGGACGTCGCCGCCCACGACGTCGAAGTGGAGCTGCGTCCCCTGACCCGAGACGCCCAGGGCGAAGAGCAGCCCGGAGAGCCGCTGCCGCTGGAGTCCGAGTCCTGGATGGACATCACCGTCCCCCCTGGCTCCTATCTCCTCACCCTGCGCGCGCCGCACCAGGAGGCGGTGACGCAGCCGCTGATGTTGCGGCGCGGGGAGGCTCGGCGTCTGGAGTTGCGCCTGCCTCCGGAGGGCTCGATTCCAGAGGGCTACGTCTTCGTTCCGCCGGGTGAGGTGCGCTTCGGCAGCGCCGCCGACGCCAGCGTCCGTGAGTTCTTCAACGCGGTGCCGCAGCACGCGGTGCAGGTGCCCGGCTTCCTCATCGCGCGCCACGAGGTGACGTACGCCGAATGGCTCGCCTTCCTGGAGTCCCTCCCCGCCCCCCAGCGCGTCGCGCATCGGCCCCACGTGGGGACGGGGGGCTACGGAGGCGCGCTGTCCCTGGACTCCGTGGACGGCGTCTGGAGGCTGAGCTTCCAACCCGGCGACGTGCGCTACGAGGCCCGCGCGGGAGAGCCCGTGCGCTACGCGGCCCGCTCGCGCCGACAGGAGCAGGACTGGCTCCTCTTCCCGGTGAGCGGTGTCTCCTTCCGTGACTCAGAGGCATATGTCACGTGGTTGTCGCTCAGCGGCCGGGTGCCGGGGGCGCGGTTGTGCTCGGAGCTGGAGTGGGAGCGCGCGGCGCGAGGCGTGGATGGCCGCGAGTTCCCTCACGGCGACAGATTGGGCCCGGACGACGCGAACATCGACACCACGTATGGCAAGCAGCCGGGAGGCTTCGGCCCGGATGTCGTGGGCAGTCATCCCGCGTCGCGCAGTCCGTTCGGAGTGGATGACATGGCGGGCAACGTCTGGGAGTGGACGCGCTCGTGGTTGGAGCCGGGGCGGGCGGTGGCGCGGGGCGGGAGCTTCGGCTTCGCGGCCACGTCCGCGCGCTCGACGAACCGGGAGTTGCCGGAGGCGTCGTTGCGAGACGTGGGCATGGGCCTGCGCGTGTGCGCGGATCCCCCGTCGTCGACGCCCTGACGCTCCTTGCGTCGGAGGCAGCAAGGGCCGCGCGTCCACCGGACGTTGGAACCCCGCGTCCGCGCTGCGCCGTGGAGGAGCCGCCTCCGCGCGGACGATGCCTCTGTTCACGGCTGACCACCGCGGCTTGCGAGCGAGCAAGCCCCTGCGAACCTTGTGTGCTGTCCGGTGTCTCAGGAGGTTCAGTGCCATGGTGGCGAGGTGGAAGGTTGGGGCGATGCTCATCGCCGTCGGGTTGATGGGGTGTGAGGGCGCGGGGGCGGAGGAGCCGCGTGACACGCTGGCGACCCGGGTGGCCGAGTTATCGGCGCCCAACGGTCGCAACCTGAATGGCCGCAACCTGAATGGCCGCAACCTCAACGGCACGGACCTGTCGGGGATGCTGGTGGCGGTGCGCTTCGATGGCGCGCGTCGGGCGGGTCCTCGCGCCAGCGCGCTGACGCAGACGTGGCTGGAGGGCAGCGTCTTCCACGCCGAGTCCGCGAGCGGCCACGTCTCCGGCATGGACTTCCTGGGCGCGAGCTTCGTCGGTGAGCTGGGCGATGGCACCATCGTCTCGCTGCGCGTCGACGACATCCAGCCGGGCACGGGCGCGAACGCGGACCTCTGGGTCTACCGCGTCTCCTACTACTCGCGGGACGAGGACGCGTGGCGGCCCATCTGCACGGCGGACGGGGGCGGCACGCTGGGCGCGATTGCGGTGTCGGGCCGCTGGGACTACCGGCAGGGCGTCGCGGGGGGCGGCTCGAAGACGGAGGACGCGCAGTCCTTCACCTTCGCTTGCGAGGGCGCGGCCATCGCCAAGTGCATGCGCTTCGGCTATCGCCCGTGGGGGGGCGTGGCGGGAGGGCATGACCTGGGGAAGCTGCACCAGGCCTGCACGCGCATGGTGCGCGCGGACTTCTGCGGTGATGGCACGTCGTTCACGGTGGATGGGACGTGGGTGAATCTGTACGACGCCTCGGGGGTGCAGCGGGACTCCGAGGGGTGGAGTGTGGAGGCGGAGTGGGACACGCAGGGCTCGCGGTGCCGGGCGCCGACGACGCGGGCGCGAGGGCGCGAGGTGCTGTGCCCCTCGCGCTCGGTGATTCCGGTCTGCGGCCTCCCCACGAGCTTCCTGTTGGGCACGCTGCTGATGAGTGAAATCCCGGTCGCCGGGACGCAGGGGCCGTACTGAGGACCGCCGCACGGAGGAGCGCTCGCTGAAGCTGGCTGCCCGGTGTTCCCGGGAGCAGACGGCCTGTCTCTGTCTTCTGGGGCAGGGAGAGGGGGACGGGCGACTTCCGGAGGCAAGGAGTCGACACCACGTTTAGCCGGCCCGCCAGGGGCAGGGGAGTGACTGGCGGAGAACGGAGGCGCGGTGAGACGAGCCCGACGAGAGAAGCGGGTGGCCGCGGGCCTGCTGCTGGCGGTGGCCTGCGCGCTGACGGGTTGCAAGAAGGGCTCGAGCGAGGCGGCGCCGCCCGCGGAGCCCCTGGTGTCGTTGGGGCGGGAGAACGTGGCGCTCGTGGAGCAAGGCGAGCTGCGCTCCGGCCCTGGCATCTCCGGCTCCCTCCAGGCCCGCACGGCCGCCTCGGTGCGAGCGCAGGTGGGTGGCACCATCCTCGATGTCCAGGCCCAGCAGGGGCAGGTGGTGAAGAAGGACCAGCCCCTGGCGCGCATCGATGATGCGACGCTGAGAGACCAGGTCATCGCCGCGCGCACGACGGTGGAGACGGCGCGCAATGCCTTGCAGGTGGCCGAGTCCGAGCAGGAGCGCAGCGCGAAGCTGTCCCAGGCGGGCGTCATCACCCAGCGCGACTTCGAGCGGGCGCAGTTGTCCGTGGCCCAGGCGAAGGGGCAGCTGGCGGAGGCGCGCTCGCGGCTGGCCCTGGCGCAGGAGCAGCTGGGGCGCACGCGGGTGGTGGCGCCCATCGCGGGCGTGGTGAGCGAGCGACAGGCGAGCGAGGGCGACGTCGTGCAGCCCGGCGCGGCGCTGTTCACCGTGGTGGACCCTCGTACGTTGCGCCTGGAGGCCTCGGTGCCGGCCGCGCGGTTGGGCCAGGTGAAGGTGGGGACACCGGTGGAGTTCAAGGTCACCGGTTACGGAGACCGCTCCTTCACGGGGAAGGTGGAGCACATCAACCCGGTGGTGGACCCGGGCTCCGGGCAGGTGCGCATCTACGTGGCCATTCCCAACACGGACCTCCAGCTCCTCGCGGGGCTGTTCGCGGAGGGGCGCGTGGCGGCGAAGACGGTGGAGGGGCTCTCCGTGCCGCTGGGGGCGCTCGATGACTCGGAGGGCAAGCCCCAGGTCCTCCGGGTGCGCGAGGAGCGCGTGGAGCGAGTCCCCGTGCAGCTGGGCCTGCGCGACGACGTGGAGAAGCGTGTGGAGGTGCGCCAGGGGCTCCAGGAAGGGGACGTGGTGTTGCTGGGCTCCGCGCGAGACGCGGTCCGCGAGGGCGCACGCGTCAAGGTGGAGCCACCGCGCGAGGACGCGCTCGGCGTGGGTGGAGGGGGTGCTTCCGGAGAAGACGGAGGCGCTCCGAAGGACGCAGCGCCGAAGCAACCCAGCCCCTGAGCCGCGCCTCTTCGGAAGAGGGAGACACCCGTGTTCATCTCCGACTTCGCCATCAAGCGTCCCATCGTCACCATCACCGCGATGGTGACCCTGGTCATCTTCGGACTGGTCGCGCTGTGGCAGCTCGAGACGGACGAGTTCCCGGACGTCCAGGCCCCCGTCATCGCGGTGAGCATCGTCTACCCAGGCGCCGCACCGGAGACGGTGGAGCGCGAAATCGTCGAGCCCATCGAGGACGCCATCTTCGCCATCAGCGGCGTGGACCCGAAGGAGACGACGGCCACCGCGACGGACGGCCTGGCCACCTTCACGGTGTTCTTCGAGTTCGAGAAGGACATCCAGGAGGCCTCGCAGGACATCCGGGACGCCATCTCCAGCAAGCGGGCGGACCTGCCTCGGGAGATGGAGGAGCCCGTGCTCACGCGGTTCGACCCGGCGGATGCGCCCATCGTCTCGCTGACGCTGACGTCGGAGCGGCTCGATGTGGCGGCGCTGTCTCGCGTGGCCGACCCGCTGGTGGTGGGAGAGCTGCGCTCGGTGCCGGGGGTGGCGCAGGCCAACGTCGTGGGCGACGTGGAGCGCGAGATGACGGTGCAGCTCAAGCCGGAGGCGCTCCAGTCCGCGCGCATCTCGCTGGCGGAAGTGGTGACCGCGCTGGGGGCGCAGAACCTGGCCGCGCCGGTGGGGCGCATCAACTCGCCACTGGAGGAGGAGTCCATCCGCCTCAAGGGTCGGCTCGAGACAGCCGAGGAGTTCCAGGACATGGCGGTGGCCACGCGGGATGGACAGGTCATCCGGCTGGGACAGTTGGGAGAGGTGTTCGTGGGCGCCGAGGAGCCTCGCACGCTGGCGCTCTACGACGGGGTGCAGGCGGTCGGCATCGACGTGCTGAAGTCGAAGGGCTACAGCACCACCGAGGTCGCCGACGCCGTGCGCGAGCGCGTGGCGGCGCTGGAGAAGCGGCTGCCCTCGGGCGTGAAGCTGGCCATCGTCCGTGACGCGGGCGTGCGCGTGGAGAGCGCGGTGGAGAACGTGCAGTCGGCGCTGGTGGAGGGCGCGCTCCTCACGGTGCTGGTGGTGTTCCTCTTCCTCAACTCGTGGCGCTCCACCGTCATCACGGGGCTGGCGCTGCCGGTGAGCGTGCTCGCGGCGTTCATCAGCGTCTGGGTCTTCGGCTTCACGCTCAACACGATGTCGCTCCTGGGCCTGACGCTCGCCATCGGCATCCTCATCGACGATGCCATCGTGGTGCGCGAGAACATCGTCCGCCACATCGAGATGGGGAAGGACCACTACACGGCGTCGCGCGAGGGCACGTCGGAAATCGGGCTCGCGGTGTCGGCGACCACGTTCTCCATCGTCGCCGTCTTCGTCCCCGTGGCCTTCATGTACGGCGTGGCGGGGCAGTGGTTCAAGCCCTTCGCCCTCACCATCGCCTGCGCGGTGTTGGTGTCGCTGTTCGTCTCCTTCTCGCTGGACCCGATGCTCAGTGCGTACTGGCCGGACCCGCAGGTGGAGCAGGGGGCAAGGCGCGGCTTCATCTCGCGCGTCCTCTCGCGCTTCAACACGTGGTTCGACCGGCAGGCGGACCGGTACAAGGGCGTCATCGCCTGGGCGTTGGACCACCGGCTCGCCATGGTGTTGGTGGCGGTGGGCTCGCTCGTCGGCGCGCTGGTGCTCCAGGGCACGGTGGGGGGCGCGGGCTTCGTTCCCGTGAGTGACCGCTCGGAGGTGGAGCTGCTGGTGGAGACGCCGTCGGGCTCCAGCCTGGAGTACACGCGGCGGAAGGTGGAGGAGGTGACGCGGGTGGCGCGGGCGCATCCCGAGGTCGCCTATACGTACAGCACCATCGGCGTGCCGCTGCCGTTGAGCGCGCCCGGCGTGGACCAGGCCCTGGTGTACGTGAGGCTCGAGCCCAAGGCGGAGCGGGACGTGAGCCAGGATGCGCTGGGCAGCACGCTGCGCACGGAGCTGGCGCGCGTGGGCGGCGCGAAGGTCTCCGTCTTCACCTCGGGGTTCGGCGGAGCCTTCAAGCAGATTCAGTTGGAGCTGCGTGGCTCGGACCAGAAGACGCTGACGGAGCTGGCGCAGCGCGTACAGCGCGAGGTGGAGCAGGTGCCCGGCGCGGTGGACGTGGGCCTCTCCACCCGAGGGCAGAAGCCGGAGCTGGAGGTGGACCTGAACCGGGGCCTCGCGGGGCAGCTCGGGGTGACGGTGGGGCAGGTGGCCCAGGTGCTGCGGCCGGCCTTCGCGGGGCTCGATGTCGGTGATTGGGTGGACCCCACGGGAGAGACTCGAGACGTCATGGTGCGCCTGGCGCCCGAGGCGCGAGACAACCCGGACGACCTCGCGCGCCTGCCCATCCACGTGGGCGCGAGTCCGCAGGGCGTGCCGAAGCTCGTCCCGCTGGGGCAGGTGGCGGACATCCGTCAGTCCCTCGGGCCCGCGCAAATCACGCACCTGGACCGGGAGCGGGTCATCAACGTGCAGGCGAACGTGCAGGGGCGCTCGTTGACGGAGGTGATGCGAGACATCCAGACGCGGCTGGCGACGGTGGAGCTGCCCGCGGGCTACACGCTGACGACGGGCGGCGAGTCCGCGGACCAGGAGGAGGTCTTCTCGCGCGTGTTCCTCGCGCTGGGTGTGGCCGTGTTGCTGATGTATCTCATCCTCGTCATCCAGTTCGGCTCGTTCCTGGACCCGCTGGCCATCCTCCTCTCGCTGCCGCTGTCGCTCATCGGCGTGGTGCTGGCGCTGCTCATCACGGGGGACACGCTCAACATCATGAGCCTCATCGGCGTCATCCTGCTGATGGGCATCGTCGCGAAGAACGCCATCCTCCTCATCGACTTCGCGAAGTGGTCCCACGAGAAGGGGATGCCGCTGCGCGAGGCGCTCATCGAGGCGGGCCGCATCCGCTTGCGCCCCATCATCATGACGACCTTCGCGCTGGTGGCGGGCATGATTCCCGTGGCCATCGGCTCGGGCGAGGGCGGCGACTTCCGAGCCCCCCTGGGTCGCGCGGTGATTGGCGGAACGATTACGTCCACGCTGCTGACGCTGCTGGTGATTCCGACGGTGTACGAAATCCTGGTGGACACGCGGACATGGCTGGGGCGCAAGGCGCGCAAGGTCTTCCGCTCGCGGACCTCGGACCGTGACGAGCGGCCTCACCCCGGTGGCGGAGGCACCCCGCGTCCGGCGCCCCAGTCGCCACAGAAGTGAGGCCAAGGGTGTTGGCGAGGTCTCCCGGAGTGTCCGGCTCGGACGGATGTTGAACGTCGGCGCGAGAGGAGGGTTGGCGAGGGCGCTCCAGGCCCCTAGGGTCGGTCGTCAGCCGCCATGTCCCGAGATTCGCTGCCCCTGCCCGAAGACCACCATCGACTTGTCACCCAAGCCCTGGCCGCGCTCGAGGTCCGCAACCTGGTGCTGAGCATCCAGGACGCCAGCTTTCCCAGCGTGCCTGGCGAGGACCTGGGCCGAGGTTCGCCCTACTCACGAGGCGCGGCTGACTTCCTGGAGACCGCGCACACGCTCGGGTTCACCGGCATCCAGTTGGGGCCGCAGGGGCAGACGAGTGAGGCGAATGCCTCGCCGTATGACGGGACCCTCTTCTCTCGCAATGTCCTGAATGGGGCCTTGTCTCCGCTGGAGGACGCGGCCTGGGGCGCGCTGTTGCCTCGCGGGCGTGTCGCGGCGCTCGCGGAGGCACGCCCGCGCTCGGCCGGTCCGGGAGAGCGGTACCGGTGGGCCTTCCGCGCGCAGCTCACCGCGCTCGATGAGGCGTGGACGTCTTTTCGACGTCAGCGCGCGGAGCCGAGCCCCTCCGCCGCGGTGAAGGGCCTGGCGGACCGGTTGCGGGTGTTCCGACAGCGGAACCAGGCATGGCTGCTGCGCGACGCGCTCTTCGAGGTGCTGTGCGAGGAGAAGGGCGTGCCGGATTGGAGACCCTGGGCGGACTCTCTCGACGGACGCTTGTGGAGCCCACGCCCTGGAGAAGAGGGCGCCGCGGCCGCGAGAATCCAGGCGTTGGAGTCGAGCGCCTCAGAGGCACTGGAGCGCTATGCGTTCTTCCAGTTCCTCGTCCATGAGCAGCATGAGGGCCTGCGCGAGCGGACGGCGCGCTGGAGCCTGAAGCTCTACGGCGACTTGCAGATCGGGTTCTCACCGCGCGACGCGTGGGCGTGGCAGGGCTTGTTCCTGCGCACGTACCTGATGGGCGCGCCGCCCAGCCGCACGAATCCCGAAGGGCAGCCGTGGAACTACCCGGTGCTGGACCCGGAGCAGTACTTCACGCAAGGGCTCGGACATGGGGCGGTGCTGCGCTTCATGGACGCGCGCATGGACAAGATGCTCGCGGAGTACGACGGGCTGCGATTGGACCATCCTCACGGGCTCGTGTGTCCCTGGGTGTATCGCTCCGGACAGGCGGACGCGTTGGCGGCGGTGCAGCATGGCGCGCGACTCTTCTCCTCGCCGGACCTGTCCGACCACCCGGAGCTGGCGCGCTTCGCCGTCGTGCATCCCGAGCAGCTGGACCGCTCGGTGCCTCGGTACGCGGATGGAGAGGTGACGTCGCTGACGCCGGAGCAGGTCCAGCGCTACAGCATCCTCTTCGACACGGTGGTGGCGGCGGCGCGGCGCAACGGGCGGGACCTGGGAGACCTGCTGGGCGAGGTGCTGAGTACGCTGCCGTATCCCCTGGGGCGTGTTCTCGCGCGCTATGGACTGGGGCGCTTCCGCGTCACGCAGAAGGCGGACCTGCGCAATCCCTCGGATGTGTATCGCAGTGAGAACGTGGCGCCCGAGGACTGGGTGATGGTGGGCAACCACGACACGAAGTCGCTGTGGCGCCTCGTGGGGGAGTGGCAGTGGCGAGGCACGCTGAAGGCACAGGCGGACTACCTGGCGACGCGGCTGTGTCCCGAGGCCGGGCCGCGGCGAGAGGACCTCGCGCGAGCGCTGGCGCAGGACCCGGGGAAGCTGGCGCAGGCGAAGTTCGCGGACCTGTTCGCCAGCCGCGCGCGCAACGTCATGGTGTTCTTCACGGACCTGTTGGGGATGACCGGCACGTACAACGAGCCGGGCACCGTGGATGAGCGCAACTGGTCGCTGCGCGCGTCCGAGGACTGGAGGGCGGAGTACCGCGAGCGCCTGCGCACGGACGCGGCGATGAACCTGCCCGCCGTGCTGGCCCTGGCGCTGCGCGCGGGGGGAGCGGCCTCGGTGACGAAGCACCGGGAGCTGCTCGCGGGGCTGGACCGGCTCGCGGACCAGCTGCGCCAGGACACCCCGTAGCCCCCACCCGTGAAGGCAGGGGCTCCGCGCTCAGTGCCGCACGTCCACCACGAGTCGCGGGGGCTCCTTCAGCTCCATGATGCGGAAGGGCGCGGTGCCCTGGGTGCCCAGGGCCCATGACACCTCGCCCTCGAAGTCGCAGATGCGCTCCAATTCCACGACCACGGGCAGCGCGACCTTCTGCTCCCGCGTGGCGACCGTGGGCTGTCCCGCATCGGTGTGCGCTCGCGCGGGCATGAGGCTCACCTGGAGCTGGGCCTTGCCCGCGAGCGACACCACGTCACCCGAGCCACACTGCACCACCGGCTCCTTCGGATACTCCACGCGGTAGCCCGGAAGCTGCGTCCCCTCGAACTCGAACACCACGCGGTCGAAGTCCGGATGTGCCCCCGCGCGCACGGAGCGCAGCGTGGCCTGCGGCGCGCTGCTCCGCTTCAGCTCCACCGGGCTCGTGGTCCACTCGCGGTTCTTCGCATCCTCGGGCGCGATGCCTCCTCCCGGGGGCGCCGGAGGCTTCGAGGGCGCGGGCTCCTCCTTCGCCTCGCTCGACGGAAGCGCCGTGCTCCCATCCGGAACGACAGGGACGGGAGGCTTCGCGACGGCCTCGCCCTCGCGAGGAGTGGCTCCCTCGGGGGCGGGGATGGAGGGAGGTGCCTCCTCGGCGGGGGGTAGCTCGGCCGCGGGAGGCGGGGGTGCTTCTTCCTTCTTGGAGCACCCCGCGACTCCCAGGTACCCGGCAAGCCACAGCGAAGACAGCCAGCGTCCGGCGCGCTTCATCGTTCCTCCCTGTCGACCCACGAAGCGTGGGGCCGCGAGGAACACCCTCTCTCATGACCGGACGTCCTGTGCCAGCACCTGTCCCAGGGCGGGGTGCGCGGAAGGCAACACACCTTCCGCCCGAGGACAGGGCTCGCGCTACTCCGCGGAGGCCGAAGCGCGGACGAGCGCGCGCAGGTCCGCGTCCCGCAGGAAGTTGACCAGCACGCCGTCAATCTTCCGCGTGCCGCCCACCACCTCGGTGGGCTTCAGGAAGAAAAGATTGTTCCAGTTGAAGTCGTACAGGGCCTGCTCCGCGGCATCGGACCACGAGCCATCCATGCGGCCGTGGTAGTACCCGAGCTTGCGCAGCACGCGCTTGACGTAGCGCGCGGTGTCCGCGTCGAGCGTCACCTGGTCCGCGGGGTACGGCACCCCCAGCGTGCCCTGGTAGCGGTTGAGCTGGATGCCCAGCTCCCGGAGCGCGTCGGAGCTGGCGTGGACGACGGCGTCCGCGAGCACGTGCGTGTAGAAGGCCGTGTCGACGGTGGTGTTCCAGACGCGGATGACGCCCGAGCGCTCACCATTGCGGTCGCCTCCCACGCGCGCCCCGGCCTTGAGCGACGCATACAGCCGCTGCGGCAGGCTGCCCTTCGCCTGGCGGAAGCCGTCCGCCATGGCCCGGCACATGTCGGGCGTCGTCATGTTGTTGGCCTGCACGACGAAGGTGGTGTCCCGGATGGCGCAGTGGTGGCTGCTGGAGTCCGCGCCCGTGACCTGTCCCATCGTCACGGTGCCGTCCGGGTGGAGCTTCACCGCGGCGAGCTGGCGGAGGGTGGCGTACGGGTCGACGGTCTGCGCCCAGTCGATGGCCTCCTGCGGGGTCGAGCCCGCGTCGATGCGGGCGATGATGGCCTGCGCGACATCCACCGAGGGCATCGACATGCTGGCCACCGCGAGGTCCGAGCGCCCGTAGGGCACCAGCGTGCTGACGCCGCTGGGGAACGAGATGACGGCCATTCCGCAGGACTTCTCCACGGGGTCGCACGCCACGACGGCGCGCGTGCCGAAAACGCTCGGGTTCGTCAGGGGGCGCTCGCCCGCGAGGGCCGGGGTGGACGCCAAGAAGAGGGACGCGGCGGCGAGGAGACCACGGTGGAAGGGCTTCATGCACGGACCTCGGGGAAGGGCTCCGCCGTCACCGCGCAAGGAAACCTCGCGGGTGGGGAGGAACCTCAGGGCTGGGTGACGTGTGAAACACGAAGGCGCGTGCTGCCTGGGGGGCAGCGCGTCCCTCGGAGCGGCTGTCTCCAGGAACGAGGAGCCCCGCGCGACATATCGCCGAATCGTCCGTCAATTCTGGAATGAGGGAGATGGCCGCGAAGCCGAGGGCCCGCTGGCTCGGGTGCCCCTCGCGTCGCGCTTCCGGGAAAATTGAAGGTGTGGCACTCCAGCCGACGTTTTCAGGACATGCCCCACAAGGGCCCGAGTGGCGGGTATGGTGCGCGCCCGGCCGCAGCTCGCGTCCCCTTCACGCGCACGAACCGGAGATACCTTCGTCATGGCTCTCGACCTCACCACCCTCCCACGTCCCTCGCGGGACGACGCCACCGTCGGCACCATGGCGCGTGGACTCGTTGGCAGCGAGATTCTCCGCATCGCGGCGGAAGTCCGGGAGCTGGCGGCCAAAGGCCGCAAGGTCTGCAACCTCACCGTGGGCGACTTCAACCCGCGCGAGTTCCCCATCCCCGACGGCCTGCGCTCGCACATCGCCACGGCGCTCCAGTCGGGCGAGACGAACTATCCGCCCTCGGACGGCGTGCTGGACCTACGCCAGGCCGTGCAGCGTTTCTATGAGCGCTCCCTGGGGCTGAAGTACCCGCTGGAGGGAATCGTCATCGCGGGCGGCGCCCGGCCCATCATCTACGGCACGTACCGCGCCGTGCTGGATGAGGGGGAGACGGTGGTCTACCCGGTGCCCTCGTGGAACAACAACCACTACATCCACATGATGAACGCCAAGGGCGTGGTGGTGACGACGGACGCCGCGCACGGCTTCATGCCCACGCTGGAGCAGTTGGCGCCGCACCTGGGCTCCGCGCGCCTGCTGTGCCTGTGCAGCCCGCTCAACCCCACGGGCACCATGATTGCGCCCGACACGCTGGGCGCCATCTGCGAGCGCGTCGTCGCGGAGAACCGCGCGCGGGAGAAGCAGGGCCGCAAGCCGCTCATCCTGATGTACGACCAGATTTATTGGGTGCTGAGCTTCGGCGCGGTGAAGCACGTGACGCCCGTGGAGCTGGTGCCGGAGGTCGCCCCCTACACCGTCTTCGTGGACGGCATCTCCAAGGCCTTCGCGGCGACGGGTGTGCGCGTGGGCTGGGGCGTGGGGCCGCCGACCATCATCGCTCGGATGCGGGACGTGCTGGGCCACGTGGGTGCGTGGGCGCCCAAGGCCGAGCAGGTCGCCGTGGCGCGCTACCTGGAGGACGTGCCCGCCACGGAGTCCTTCCTGGGGGAGATGCGCCAGCGCGTGGACGCGCGGCTGGAGGCGCTGCACAAGGGCCTGACGCGCATGCGCGAGGCGGGGCTGCCGGTGCGCCACATCGCGCCGCAGGGCGCCATCTACCTGTCGGTCCAGTTCGACCTGGTGGGCAAGGGCGGCCTGAAGACGAATGACGACATCCGCAAGCTGCTCCTGGAGAAGGCGAGCTTCGCGGTGGTGCCCTTCCAGGCGTTCGGGCTGATGGAGGACACCGGCTGGTTCCGGCTGTCGGTGGGCGCGACGTCGGTGTCCGAAATCGAAGAGGCGCTGCCCCGCGTGGAAGCGGCGCTGCGCGAGGCGCTGGCCACGAAGTAGGACGCGGCCTTCGCGGGAATACGCGAAAAGGGACGGGGTTCAGCCGGGGACGCGCCCGGCGGGACCCTCCCTCGACCCACCGGAGTTCATCGAGACGCGCGCGACCTCGTGCCCATGCTCAAGCGATTCGTGGATGTTCGTGACGAGGAAGTCGGCGCCGTCCTGGGGTCCTTCGTCTATTTCTTCACGCTGATGTGTGGCTACGCCATCCTCCGTCCCATCCGCAACGAGATGGGCACGGCGGGCAGCGTGAAGGGCCTGCCGTGGCTCTTCACGGCGACCTTCATCGTGATGCTGCTGGCGGTGCCGGCGTTCTCCGCGCTGGTGGCGCGCTGGCCCCGGCGCGTGGTGCTGCCGCGCATCTACCGCTTCTTCATCGTCAGCCTCGTGGCCTTCTTCGTGGTGCTGAAGCTGGGCGTGGCGAAGGAGGGCGTGGCGCGGGTCTTCTACATCTGGCTGAGCGTCTACAACCTGTTCGTCGTCTCCATCTTCTGGAGCTTCATGGCGGACGTGTTCGCCAGCGAGCAGGGCAAGCGGCTGTTCGGCTTCATCGCCGCGGGAGGCACCACGGGGATGTTGGTGGGGCCCTTCCTGGTGGGACGGCTGGCGGAGCCGGTGGGCCCGGTGAACCTCATCCTGGTGTCCGCGGTGCTGCTGGAGGTGAGCGCGCAGTGCGTGCGCTGGCTGAGCCGCTGGGCCCGCGACGTCCAGCACCAGCCCCCGTCGGCGGAAGGGCCGGTGGGCGGTGGGGTGCTGGCGGGGTTGAAGCTGATGCTGTCCTCGCCCCTGTTGCTCGCGCTGGGGCTGCAGGTGCTGCTCTACGCGGCCACGTCCACGTTCCTCTACTACCAGGAGGTGCGGCTGGTGGCGGCGGTGAGCAAGGACGCGGCGGCGCGCACCGCGATGTTCGGCGACATCGACTTCTACGTGCAGCTCCTGACGCTGGCGCTGCAGACGCTCGTCACGGGGCGGGTCATCTCGCGTCTGGGATTGGGCGCGGCGCTGGCGGTGGCGCCGGTGCTGACGGGGCTGGGCTTCCTGGGGCTCGCGGCGGTGCCGGTGCTGGGCGTGCTGGTGGTGTTCAAGGCGCTGCGAGGCGCCAGCCACTACGCGCTGGATCGCCCCTCGCGCGAAATCCTCTTCACCACGGTGGACCGCGAGGCGCGCTACAAGTCGAAGAGCTTCATCGACACGGTGGTGTACCGGGGCAGCGACACGGTGAGCGCGTGGCTGCAGGGCGGGCTCACCTCGTTGGGGCTGAGCATGACGGGGCTGTCGCTGGCGGCGGTGCCCCTGGCGGGGCTGTGGCTCGTGGTCTCGCTCTATCTGTCGCGCGAGCAGCGGCGGCTGTCCAAGGAGGGCGCGGGGGAGTTCCCGCCCGTCGTCCTGGACAGCGCCACGTCGCGCTGAAGTCAGTGGAACCTCGAAGCGGGAGACGACACGACATGAAACTGTCTCGCAGGGATGTGATTCAGGGTGCGGCCGTGACGGTGGGGTCGCTGTGGGCCATGGGCTGTGCGACCACGGGCGCGGCGGGGGAGCCGGGCGCGCAAGGGCAGGAGGCGGTGGGCGCGAAGGCGGGCAAGCCCCTGAGCATCCTCATCCTCGGCGGCACGAAGTTCCTGGGGCCGGCGCTGGTGGAGTACGCGCAGTCGCGAGGCCACACCGTCACGCTGTTCAACCGCGGCAAGACGAACCCGGGCCTGTTCCCCGGCGTGGAGAAGCTCCAGGGCGACCGGGACCCCACCAAGGCGGAAGGTCTCAAGGCGCTGGAGGGCCGCAAGTGGGACGCGGTGGTGGACACGTCGGGCTATGTGCCGCGCATCGTGAAGGCGTCGGCGGAGCTGCTCGCGCCCCACGTGGGCCACTACACCTTCATCTCCTCCATCTCCGTCTACAAGGACCTGACGACGCCCGGCATCACCGAGTCCTATCCCCTGGCGCAGGTGGAGGACCCGACGACGGAGGACGTGAACAAGTACTACGGCGCGCTGAAGGCGCTGTGTGAGCAGGCCGCGGAAGCGGCGATGCCCGGCCGCGTGTTCAACGTGCGCCCGGGGCTCATCATCGGACCGGATGACCCGACGGACCGCTTCACGTACTGGCCGGTGCGCCTGTCGCGCGGTGGCGAGGTGCTCGCGCCCGGCGATGGACAGGACCCGGTGCAGTTCATCGACGCCAGGGACCTGGCCGCGTGGACCATCCTCGGCGTGGAGCGCCACCTGACGGGCGCGTACAACGCGACGGGGCCGACGCGCCCGCTGCTGATGCGCGACTTCCTGGAGGCGAGCCAGAAGACGCTGGGCACCGACGCGCGCCTGGTCTGGGCGGACACGGCGTTCCTGGCGAAGCACAAGGTGGAGCACTGGGGCGACATGCCGGCGTGGGCGCCGCGCGTGGGGGAGGACGCGGGCCTGGGCCGCATCGGCGTGGCGAAGGCGCTGGCCCAGGGGCTCACGTTCCGCCCCATCACCGACACCGTGCGCGACACGCTGGCCTGGTTCAAGGCGGAGCCGCCGGAGCGACAGGCCAAGCTGAAGGCGGGCCTGTCTCCCGAGCGGGAGAAGGAGGTGCTCGCCGCGTGGCACCAGGAGCACGACAAGGGCAACGCCCATTCGGGCTGACGCCCCGCGGGGGAGGTCGAGGCCTCAGAGGCGCGCGAGAATCTCCGCCTTCTTCTGCTCGAACTCCTCGTCCGTGATGAGGCCCTCGCTGGCCATCCGCTGAAGGTCCTTCAGGGCCTTCACCGGGTCCGGGGTGGGCAGGCTGCCTTCCGGCTGCTGCAGGAGTCGGGTGAGGTTGCTCATGTTCTGCGGAATCAGGGGCCCCATGACGACGACCTGGTTCGGGTCGTCCGGGGCCACCCTGACCTTCAGGTCCAATCCCGGCTCCAGCACCTGCACGTTCCAGTCGTGGGTCCTGCTGTTGAGCCGGACCTCGTAGGGAGGGCGGCCCGGGACGCGCACCTGGAGCAGGCTGTTGTAGACGCGGACCTTGTTGATGAGCACCGCGGTGG
Organism: Myxococcus stipitatus DSM 14675; assembly: GCF_000331735.1. Taxonomy (GTDB): domain Bacteria; phylum Myxococcota; class Myxococcia; order Myxococcales; family Myxococcaceae; genus Myxococcus; species Myxococcus stipitatus. Next base: position 628,556 of record NC_020126.1, read on the forward strand.
GCTCCAGGCTCAGCAGCGTGGCCTCCGCGGGGAGCCCGTGCTCACGGATATGTTGAATCTTCCGGGAGGCGGCGACCACCCAGAGCATGAAGCCCACGCCCATGGCGATGAACAGGGCCCAACTTCCACCGACGATGAGGTCGACTGCTTCCATGGTCTCGTGACTCTAAATGGTCAACGCTTGGAGAGAAACCCACGGTGTGGGCCGGGGTGCCCGGGTCATGATGGCCGGTGAGACCTGGGCCGGTGGGACTCACACGGGAGCGCCCCCTTGAAGCGACCCACGATGACGGCACCGGCGCCCCTCTTCGCGAGGTGGAGGCACGGGGGGGCCCTGCTGCTCGCCGTCGCGCTGGCCGCCTGCGGTGGCAAGGAGGTCCGCCCGGAGCCTCCGCGGCCCTCCTGTGTGCCCCTGGCCCTGGAGCGGAACGTGGACCTCGCGGGTTTCCGCTCGGACCGCTACGCGTGGCGGGACAGCGACTGCGCGCCGCGCTCCGCCTTCCTGGTGCGCAACGACACGCGAGACCCGGCGGGCTGGAGTGGCGGCTATGTCCGCCGCTACGTGTACGAAGCGCGGGGCGCCCCGCGCACGTGTGACGGCGCCGACGACGGTGTCCCGGGCTGGGGCATGGTGACGTGCCATGTCCGGACGGGCGCGTCCTGGGGCAACTGGACGGAGGGCGTCACCGGCACGGGCCGCGTCATCTTCGAGGGCCGCCACCACGCGCTCCACGAGTTCCACTGGGTGCTGCCGCTCGGGGGCCACGCCGTGCGGGTGACGGTGCACTACCTCTTCGCCACCGGCAGGGACCATCCGCTCTACGCCATCACCCACGATGCCTCGAGCGTGCCGCCGGACGCGCTGGAGGCGGACGTGCGCTCGCCCTATGGCGACCTGCTCTTCGACGGCAACGCGAACGCCGAAATCGCGGGCCTGGGGTGGGGCGACCGCCGCCGCTTCGTGACGCTGGGCTCGCGCCTGACGATGGCGAGCGGCTGGGACTACCGCGAGCCCAACGTCGTCCCGTACACGCGCATGTGGACCGCCTCGCCCGACGCGGAGATGGGCGTGGTTCAAACACAGACGTGGTTGCAGAAGCCATCCGGTGGTTACTGGCTCTATCGAGAGGGCTGGGGCCAGCGCGACGAGGACGGCCCGATGCCCGTCGACTGGAACTGGACCTATCAGCTCAACCAGTACCAGCTCCCGAACAACTCGCGCTCGCACCGCATGGCGTGGGGCAGCAACTACGGGGCGCTGGGGTGGCGCCAGTACGCGCGCTACGGCGACGACGGCATGCTCTCCGGCCACCCGTACCAGAGCTACTCCGTGTTCATGGTGCTGGGGCTCCACTCGAAGGACCCGGTGCTGGAGCAGGCCGCGGCGGTGGAGTCCTGGCAGCGGGTGCGCTTCACCGCCACCGAGGGCAGCGTCCTCACGCAGGGCCCGGGAGGCGTGGCCCGCACGGACGCGGTGCCGTATGACGTGCCCGGCTTCAACCCCGTGTATGCGACGTGGGAGGCACTCGCCTCCGGGAACCGCGCGCGGCTGCGCTTCGACACCGGCACCCAGGCGCTGCACAGGCCCCTGGTGGTGCTGCGGGGCTACACGGCGGCGACGCCTCCTTCGCGCGTGCTGCTGGATGAGCAGGTGCTCGCCGCGGACGTGGACTACTTCGCCTCGGTGGACGACGCGGGTGAGGTGCTGTGGCTCACGCTGAACCGCACGCTGACGGGCACCTCGGCGCTGCGCGTGGAGTGACGCGCCGGTGCGTGGAAAAGCAACGGGGGATGCCCCGGTGTACGCGGAGCATCCCCCGGATATGACCCTTGCTCGGAGTCTGCTCTCCCCCTCTGGCGAGCAGCACTCCCCCTGGGTCCCCCTGCCACGGGTGACGCCGCCCCCGCGACGTCACCTTCCATCCCGCCCTGAGTGTCAGGAGGGCCTTGGACCCCTCCAGCGAAGTCTTCACTTCGCGACCCGTGCTCCCCCCGGTGCACAGGCCGACGATTTCACTGCCCGGACGCCCCGTACCCCCCAGCACGGGTGCTCCGGTGAATCGCGGCTAGAACCAGACTCCCGCGGGACGCGAAACCGCTCGCAACCTCGCCAGCGTCTGTGCCCAGCCAAATGTCTGCGGGCGCATGGAAGCCACCCGCGTCACCTGGTCCATCTCCTCCAGCAGCAACGTCAGCGCTCTCGACTTCGTCAGCGCCGCCAGCTGCATCCGCTTCGCCCCCGCGAAGGCGGTCAGCTCCGGCACCGCGATGTCCCCCTCTTGTGCTTCAAGCGCGCTGGGCTGCTCCCCCCGGATGCTGCCCGTGGCCCCCCTGCCCCTGGCCCCTCGCATCACGACGCCTGACCGGGCGGAACCCCTGGAAACCCGCTGGCTCGACTCATGTGCGGCGTGCGACATTGCCCCCCTCCTTCGCACCATCGGACTGCACTCCCCCCGGACCCGCGCCGTGGCGCGTGTCGACCAGGGCATACTGGCAAAGACGTACGAAGCAGTTTTCCTTGGTAGCGCCAAACGCTTGCGCGAAAGCGCCAGCTTGCTGGGCGTGCTGGCGGCGGGGTGAACGTCGCGTGGTTCACTTCAAGTGAAGGCGACGTGAGAGGTTGGCGGACGAGGCGTGAGGGGAGCGGGCTGCCTCGCCTTGGCTGCACGAGGGCTGAGCGGGCGTGACAGGTAGGGACAGTGAGGGCTGGCCATGTCAGCCTGAAGCGGTAGGGAACAGAGGTGCGGCGTGGGCCCGGGCCCGCTTGCCGGGTGGTGGTGGATGGGCGGGAGGGACAGGTTTCATGAGGTGGGAAGCGATGGGCGAGTCGCCCGGCGAGGACAATCGAGCAGGTCGGGCCGCGGGCCGAGCCTCGGGGCGTGAGTCCCTGTTGGCGGTGCTGGCGGAGAAGCCGTCCGTGGCGCGCGACATCGCGCGGGTGCTGGGCGCGCAGGAGCGGGGTGACGGCTACCTGCGGGGCAATGGCTACGTGGTGACGTGGGCCATCGGGCACCTGGTGGGGCTGGCGCAGCCTCACGAGATTCGAGCGGACTGGAAGAAGTGGAGCCGGTCGCTCCTGCCGATGCTGCCGGGGGACTGGCCGCTGGTGGTCTCCGACCAGACGCGCTCCCAGTTCGAGGTGGTGCGCCGTGTCTTGACCGCGCCGGAAGTGGGCGGCGTGGTGTGCGCGACGGATGCGGGCCGCGAGGGCGAGCTCATCTTCCGCTACATCTACGAGGCCGCGGGGTGCCGCAAGCCGGTGCGGCGGCTCTGGGTGTCGTCGCTCACGGAGCGCGCCATCCGCGACGGCTTCCGTCAGCTCAAGGAAGGGCGGGAGTACGACCCGCTGGCGGCGGCGGCCATGGGGCGCAGCCGGGCGGACTGGCTGGTGGGGATGAACCTGTCGCGCCTGTACACGCTGGCGCACGGCGGGCAGGGCGAGATGCTGAGCGTGGGGCGGGTGCAGACGCCCACGCTGGCCATGGTGGTGGAGCGGGAGTTGGCCATCCGGAGCTTCGTGCCTCGGGACTACCTGGAGGTCGTGGCCACCTTCGTGCCGCGGGGGCCTGGAGCTCCGGTGGGCGCGCGCTACACCGGGACGTGGTTCCGCTCCGGGCCGGATGGAAGGCCCGTGGTGCCTCCGGGGATGGAGGGCGTGCGCGAGGCGCGCAGGCTGGACGCGGATGGCGTGGAGGCGCAGGCCATCATCGACCGCGTCAAGCGCGGGCAGGCCACCATCGAGTCGCTGGACGCGGAGGAGAAGAAGCTCTCGCCGCCGCTGCTCTACGATTTGACGGAGCTCCAGCGCCACGCCAACCGGCTGTATGGCTTCAGCGCGCAGCGCACGCTGGAGGTGGCGCAGGCGCTGTATGAGAAGCACAAGCTCTTGAGCTATCCGCGCACGTCCAGCCGGCACCTGTCCCAGACGGTGGCGGAGACGCTGCCGGAGGTGGTGGGCGCGGTGCGGGGGCCGTACGAGGAGGACCTGGCGCCGGGCACGGGGACGCGTCCCTTGGGCCGCCGCTATGTGGATGACGGGAAGGTGACGGACCACCACGCCATCATCCCGACGCCGACCTCTCCCGAGGGACTGCGGCTGTCTCCGGACGAGCAGCGCGTCTATGACCTGGTGTGCCGGCGCCTGCTCCAGGCGTGGCACGAGGACCACGTGTGGCGCGTGACCACGGTGGTGACGGCGGTGATGTCTCCGGGGGCCCAGAGCGCGGTTCCGGTGGTGGACCGCTTCCAGAGCACGGGCACGCAGGTGGAGCGCGTGGGCTGGAAGGTGTTGGACATCGGGGGCGGGAAGAAGGCGCCCAAGCCGAAGGCGGAGGCTCGCAAGGGCGACGAGGACTCGGAGCCGGATGACGAGCCGCAGGCCCTGCCCGCGGGGCTGGAGCGCGGCCAGCCGCAGAAGGTGGAGGACGCGGAGGCGGTGAAGAAGCGCACGCGCCCGCCGCCGCGCTTCACGGACGCGTCGCTGCTGACGGCGATGGAGACGGCGGGGCGGGCGCTCGACGAGAAGGAGCTGGCGGAGGTCATGCGGGAGACGGGGCTGGGCACGCCCGCGACTCGCGCCGCCATCATCGAGGTGCTGCTGGACCGCGAGTACCTGGTCCGCAAGGGGAAGGTGCTGGAGGCGACGGAGAAGGGCCTGCACCTCATCCAGGTCGTTCACCCGGATGTGAAGACACCCGCGATGACGGGACAGTGGGAGGCCTGGCTCCAGCGCATCGAGCGCGGTGAGGGCCGGCTGGATGAGTTCATCCGGGGCATCGAGAAGTATGTGATTGAGGTGGTGGGTCACGTCCCCCCGGGCGCCGCTGCCGCCGCGCAGATGGGGGGCTTCAGGGCCCCTGTGCCTTCGCGCGAGGGCTTCGGGAGTGGTGGTGTCACCGCGCGCGGCGGCCATCAGGAGGGCGGGGGGGGCACGCGAGGGGTGGACGCAACGGCGCCCCGTGGCGCGTTGGAGTCGCGCGAGCGTGGGGGGGCTGCGTTTCAGCCGGAGCCTCGCGCGCCGGAGCAGGGCGGGAGTGCCGGCGCCCGGCGTGAGCAAGGATTCACGAAGCCGGAGGCGTGGGGTGGGCGTGCGGAGGGCAATCCTCCTGGGGGTTGGAGCCCGCCGGGGACGGCTCCCACGGAGACGGGTGGAGGCCGGTGGCAGGAGCCTCCGTCCTTCGCGGTCGCGAGTGGGGGTGCGACTGCCCGCCGCTCGGCGAGCGCGGCGTTCTCGGATGCCGCGATGGTGACGACGCCGCGCCGGACCTCGCCCCAGGGCTCCCTGTTGACCTCGGGGACCTCCTCGCGGAATCGAGTCGTCTCCGCGCCACCGCCAGGACAGCGGCCCGAGCGGGTGGACCGCGCGCCCACGCCACCGGACCAGCTTCGCCCCCTGCTGAAGGAGACCTTCGGGTTCTCCGATTTCAGGCCCTATCAGGAAGCGGTCTGCCGCGCGGCCACCGCGGGCGAGGACTTGCTGCTCGTGATGCCCACGGGCGCGGGCAAGTCACTGTGCTACCAGCTCCCGGGGCTGGCTCGAGCGGGGACGACCATCGTCGTCAGCCCGCTCATCGCGCTGATGGAAGACCAGGTGCTGCGGCTCCAGTCGCTGGGCTTCGCGGCGGACCGCATCCACTCGGGACGCGACCGGGCCACCTCGCGACAGGTGTGCTTCGACTATCTGGATGGACGGCTCGACTTCTTGTTCATCGCGCCGGAGCGGCTCGGGGTGCCGGGCTTCGTGGAGTTGCTCGCGCGTCGCCCGCCCACGCTCATCGCCATCGATGAGGCGCACTGCATCTCGCAGTGGGGACATGACTTCCGTCCCGATTACCGCCTGCTCGGCGCGCGGCTGCCGCTGTTGCGGCCGGCCCCGGTGGTGGCGCTCACCGCCACGGCCACGCCCGACGTGCAGCGCGACATCGTCCAGCAGCTCGGCCTGCTGGGCCCGGGGGGACGTGCCCGCACCTTCATCCACGGCTTCCGCCGCACCAACATCGGCATCGAGGTGCGGGAGCTCAACCCCGGCGCGCGCGGCGACGCCATCCAAGGGTTGCTCCAGGACGAGGAGAACCGTCCCGCCATCGTCTACGCGGCCACTCGCAAGCACGCCGAGCAGCTCGCCGAGCAGCTCGCCGGAGAGTTCCCCGCAGCGGCGTACCACGCGGGGCTTCCTCCGGGAGACCGGGACAAGGTCCAGGCGGAGTTCCTGGGAGGCACGCTGGAGGTCATCGTCGCGACCACCGCGTTCGGCATGGGCATCGACAAGGCGGATGTCCGCACCGTCATCCACGCCGCGCTGCCCGCGAGCCTGGAGGGCTACTACCAGGAGCTGGGGCGTGCGGGCCGCGATGGGAAGCCATCCCGCGCGGTGCTGCTGCACTCGTACATCGACCGGCGCACGCACGAGTTCTTCCACAAGCGCGACTATCCCGAGGCCTACGTGCTGGAGCGACTGTTCCAGTCCACCAGCCCCGAGCCCGAGCCCAAGGACTCGCTCCAGGGGCGCGTGCGCACGGACCCGGAGGTGTTCGACAAGGCGCTGGAGCAGCTGTGGATTCACGGCGGCGTGGTGATGACGCCGGATGAGACGGTGCGGCGTGGACGCCCCGGGTGGGCGGCGGCGTACAACGCCCAGCGCGACCGCAAGCTGTTGCACCTGGAGCAGATGGGGCGCTACGCGGAGGCGCACGGCTGCCGGATGAAGCAGCTGGTGGCGCACTTCGGTGACACGCAGGACTCGGGTGAGGCGTGTGGCCTGTGCGACGTCTGCGCGCCGGAGGACTGCGCGACGCTGCGCTTCGCGGAGCCCACGGCGGCGGAGCGTCACTGGCTGGAGCGCATCCTGGAGTCGCTCCAGGAGCGGGATGGTCAGGCCACCGGGCGGCTGCATCGCGAGCTGTTCGGTGATGCGCTGCCTCGCCGTGACTTCGAGCGGCTCGTGGGAGGGCTGGTGCGCGCGGGGCTGGCCCGGCTGGACGTCGACTCGTTCGACAAGGATGGGCAGGTCATCTCCTTCCAGCGGCTGTCCCTGACGGATGAGGGGCGGCGGACGCGGGCGGTGGACCCTCGGCAGGTGGTCTTGCCGCTCCCGTTGGAGAAGGCGTCCAAGCGCAAGCGGGGCAAGAGCAGCAAGGCCACGGGTAAGCGAGCGAGCAGGACCCGCTCCAGCGCCGGAGCGTCGGCGTCCGAGGGGGCTCGGCAGTGGCGCGCCTCGTCTCCTTCGTCGGATGTCGAGTCGCGCTCCTCCTGGAATGCCTCGCGGACGGGGGCCTCCGAGGGTGGTGGGGCACGGACGGGGCGCTTCCAGGCCGCGGCTCCGTCCCGGGGGCGCTCGGTGGAGGAGGACTCCGAGGAAGAGGTCGAGACGCGGGGCTCTCGCTCCCGGGGCCGTGGTGGGGCGAGGGATGTCGAGTCCACGCCCGCGCCTCCGGGGTTGGTCGATGCGCTGAAGGCCTGGCGGCTCGCGGAGGCGCGCAAGCGCAAGGTGCCCGCGTTCCGCATCCTCACGGACCGGGTGCTGGGGGCCATCGCCGCCGCGCGTCCGGAGAACGGCGCCGCGCTGATGGCCGTCCACGGGGTGGGGCCCGCCCTGACCGAGCGCTACGGCTCCCAGATTCTCTCCCTCATCGCCCGGAAGCGCTGAGGGATTCCCTCCGCGCCCGCGCGACGGGGAGGAGGGACACCTCGCGGATGCTTCGGGGGCGAAGCCCGCCGGAGGCGCTGAGCGCGCTCCTTCTCCTGGCGAGGAGGGGCGCCTCGCGGATGCTTCGGCGGTGAAGGAGCGCGCGCGCTCGGACCCGGCTGTCTTCACCCCTCGCTTCGCAAGGAGGGACTCTCCGCGGGCTCACTCGACCGGCTCCTTCACGCGCGGGTGAGTGCGGCGTCTGGGGATGGCTCGCACGAAGAGGAGTCTTCCTTGCTCCGTGGACGCCTCGGCCTGCGCCCTGTCCGCGTCAGGCAGACCCGGGACTCGCCGCGCGCGAGGCGACGAAGTGCCCTCCGCGGGGAACACCTCTGCCCATCGCGTGAGTGAGGAGCAGCCTGCCGGGCGCGCAGTTCTTTTCGCTGCACGCGGGGGCAGTGTGGGCCCCTGTCGCCGCGCTTCACCTTTCGGCGCAGTTACCGCGATGGCGAGCAAGAGGGGGGAGCGGAAGATGGAACTCGGCTTCGAGACGATCGGAAACGCCACACTCATCTGCCACGACGACGGTCCGGTGCTGGTGACGGACCCATGGACGCACGGCTCCGCGTACTTCGGAAGCTGGACGCTGTCCCATGAGATTCCCGAGCAGCAGCGGGAAATCATCCAGCGTTGCCAGTACGTCTGGGTCTCCCACGGCCACCCGGACCACCTGAGCGTCGAGTCCATGGACAAGCTGCGCGAGCAGACCATCCTCGTGCCCAACCACTTCGGTGGGCGCGTGCGCGACGACCTGCGGGAGCAGGGCTTCAACGTGCACGTGCTGGTGGACCGCGTGTGGACGCAGTTGTCTCCGCGCATCCGCGTCATGTGCATCCCCGACATGAACCAGGACGCGGTGCTCCTGGTCGACATCGCCGGGCGGCTCATCGTCAACCTCAACGACGCGGGGGACCGGGGCTGGGGCCGCTTCGTGCGGAGCATGGTGCG